>CALFOS010000024.1 GCA_937919725.1 uncultured Fluviicola sp.
TCGATGACTAATCCAACCGTGTTTTCCCCTCGAATAGGCGAATGTGGAATATTGCCAGGAAGTAAGAAAATTTCACCGGGTCCTATTTTTATTTCTCGTGCGGCACCATCTTCCTGAACTTTTACCGTGATTTCTCCTTCGAGTTGGTAAAAAAGTTCCTCACTTTCGTTGTAGTGGTAATCTTTACGTGCATTCGGACCGCCTACTACCATTATGATAAAATCGCCTGCTTCCACATATAGATTTTTATTCCCAACGGGTGGCTTGAGTAGGTTGCGGTTGTCGTCGATCCATTTCTGAAGATTGAAAGGTGCTATCATGTTGTGTGTTTTGTGATGGGGTAAAGGTAAGAAAACTCCATAAAAAAAGCGTCCCGATTAACGGGACGCTTTCCTATAACTTTTAGTCACGTTCTATTGAAGTAGAATACGGAACGTTTTTCTTGCAGAATCATTGTAAACTTCGATGATGTAGATTCCTGCTTCCAGTCCTCCAAGGTCAATTTCAGTTGTAGATGATCCGTTGATCGCTGATGTTTTACCACCGATCGCGCTTCCTTTGATATCTGAAAGTGCATAGCTAAATACGTCAGATGATCCGAAGTTGGTGATGTTCACGATTCCAGTTGATGGATTCGGGAAAACACTCATTGATCCGAAGAACATTTCTTCTGTATTCAAGTAATCACACGATGCAGAAACAGTTACTACGATGTTTGCAGTATCTGCAGGACATACACCATTACTTGTGATATAATCATAGTTGAACAATCCAGCAATTGAACTCGCAGTAATTGCTGGTCCAGCCAAGGCATTGTTTGATGGATCGTACCAAGTACCGCCCAAGTCAACTGTTCCAGAAAGGCCACTCAACAAGTTCAATGGTTCGTTTTTACATACTGAAATGTTACCATCGTTTCCTGCACTTGAAGGCGCGAAGATTTGAATTTGCTGCATTGAGCTGTCAATCGCACATCCGTCAGTTACTTCGTATTGGAAATCAAATATTTGGTAAGCCAATCCTGCTGAGTTGAAGATAGAATCATTCAAACCAACTGTTGGCGTCATTTCGTACCAAACTCCGCCAGCATCTTGTCCAGTCATTCCATCAAACAAGTTAACAGAAGAACCAGAACAGATATCGATCACTCCAGTGGACGTTCCTGCTTCCACAACGATGTTACGAAGTGAAAGTGAGTAAATTCCAGTAGAGAACGTGCTCCAAGAATCGTGCATCATGTAATATGTTGCTCCTGGTGCCAATCCACAAACGCTCATGTATGGTGCAGCAGACGTGAAGTCTACAGCATCATCGTTCGCAGCTACAAGTGTGTAGGTTCCGAAATCGCCACAATCTGTTGCTGAGTAGATCGCCAATTGACCATCAAATCCAGCGTCTTTACCAGAGAAGTATACGCTTCCACTAGCTGGAGCAACGAACGTGAACCACGTTGTAAAGTTAATGTTTGAGTTACCCCATCCATCAGTTGTGTTGTAACCAGTATTTGGTGGTGCGATTGCATTTTCACCAGCATCAATTGTTGCTCCTGTGTTGTCGAAGTAGTAAGTTACCCCGTCAACTGGGAAAGGTTGTGCAAAACACGTTGAATCGTTGGTTAACGGCATTGTGAACATGACTGGTCCAACAAAGTTAGCCGTATCTACTCCACAAACTGCTTGTACATATACTTCGTATACTCCACCTGCCATAAATGTAGCATCAAATGTAGTGTCTGTGTAATTGTTATCAGCAGCAACCATTGTGCCTGTGTATAAATCGAAACCTAATGATCCGTATGAAAGGTTGAATCCAGTTGATGGATACGTTCCCATTCCACTGCTCTCAGCCCAAGACCAATCGGTGAACAATGAATCAACTGCTGTTCCAGCAGTGATACCAGTTACATCAGAACAGTTTGGAGGTGTCGCGAACGTTCCAAATAATCCTCCTGTACTTTGAAGGGTACCTGGATTACAATCAGCATAGATGTAAACATCGTATTCTGTAATATCGCTTAATCCAGTTAAAATAGCAACGTTTGAGCCTGTTGTGATCTGAGTCCCAGAAATTGCAGGATCAAATCCAGCAGGACCGTAAGTAATTGTCCAGTTTGTTTCAGAAGCCAATCCTGCATTCCACGTAATTCCAGCGTCAGTTGGACTCACATACGTAAGAGTGAACGCCGTTGGATTTGGACAATCAGTATAGAAGAAGTGAGCACAAGAGTTATCTGTCAAGTATTGTTGGTTATTAAAGGAAAGTTGAATGTCTTGGTTTGGACCCGCTACTCCGATAGTTGCAGAACCTCCAAAATCAAGTGCTGCGTCACCAACACTTACTACATCGTATACGAAGTAAATTTCAGATGTCGCTTGATCAATGATCGCTTGGAAGATATATGCACTACCGTTTCCACTAATATGAGGTTTATTCCATTGAACGATAAACTGCTGATTTGGTGCAGTACCGATCGTTTGATAATAGACCCCATCCGTTGGGCTATTTTCAGTATATAAATCATCCCAGAAAGGATATAGCCCATTAACTTGTGCAGCTAGAGCTGCATTGGAGAATCCGACTTGTGCGGTAGTCGTTCCAAATACTAAAGCTCCGTTTGAACCGATCGTCATGTTGTTGTAAGGAGTTCCTTGATACAATAGTATGAATGGCATTGTTGCGCCAACTTCACCGTCATCACCCAAAAGGTTCAATGTTCCAGTTGTTGAGATGTCTGTGAATCCAGGTCCACATGTATTGTCAACGTCCATGTACAAGCCTTGGTTGTAGGTGTTAAATGCAACAGGCCCAACATATCCTGATGTATCTCCAGGAGAACAAGCAGCACGAACATACATGTGATAGAATTGGTTTGAATTCAATCCAGAAACTGTTTCGTTGATGTTGTTTCCAACTAACGAAGAAGTTCCTGTTCCAGGCGTGAATCCTGGTGCACCATATTCCATTGTCCACGCAGTTTCAGCGAAACCAGGATTCCATGTGAATGTTGCAGAAGTTAAATCTGAACCAGTTACCGTTAAGTTCGTCGGGTTTGGACAAGTTGGAGCTTCACTCACTCCGATATCATCGAGAGAAATGTCTCCTGCAAAAGTCCCAGCACCTACTGCGCGAAAACGAATTGATACTAATCCTGAATAACCAATCAATGTGCTTTCACTCAATAACCATGGAGAGGCTTGTGTAGCTTGTTGCGCCCCAGAGATAGATGTAACTGGATCCCAAGTAGCACCGCCGTCATCCGAAATCTCAACGTTCAATGTTCCAATCTGATTTCCGAACATGTGGTAGTAAAATGACAGCATTGGCAACGTAAGACCTGTAAGGTCAATGTCTGGAGTTACCAAAGTGGCAACATCACCAACACTTCCTGAAGATGCTTCGGTGTAGAAGAAATTAGTTCCACTGTTTGCTGAAGGAGCACCTGTTCCAGTTGAAGGCGTACCTACTGATGTAACGTTCCAGTCGTACCCAGAGGTAGATGAATTCGTCCAACAGTTAACAGTTCCTAACGCAGTCGTCGCAGGAATTGACTCAACATTGTCAAGCCATGGTGAAGTGACAGCAGGACATGGTGGCGGAGGTGACGTATTAGCGATATTAATAGTATGACACGCACTTTCCGTTCCACAACCGATAAGGTTCACTTGCAGACTGTAAGTTCCTGAAGCTGGAGCGGTAAACGATACAGGGCTAACTCCCCAAGCAACAGCTGTATTGGTGGCATCGAAAATAGTCATGTAATTGTTTGTACCGCCTGTACCTGTTACGGTGTAGTCGTCGCCAGCTACAACTCCATTGGCAGTGGAGTATTCTCCACCAAATGCGCAGGTTGTTAGGGTGACGTTGCCACCTGGTGCGGGTGCTGTGCCAGCTCCAAAATTGACCCCCGAGAAGGCACATTGGGCTAGCGCGAGACCCGAGCTCAATGCAATAGCACCGAACGTGAGTAGAAGTTTTTTCATAATTCTCTTTTTTATTAAACTAATTAATTGTTTCGAAAGATACGAATTATTAAGCAGTTAGGTTGGGTCTAATTTGGACTTTTCTATGAATCACAGTAAATCATGGATGAATCGATTGGGGTCTTGGATGAATCACAAAATAAGATATTCAATTGTTCTTGTATTTTTGTGATCATAATTAAGACACTATGGAATTAGAAGGAAAATTGGCAATGATTTGTGGTAGTACTCAAGGAATTGGCTTCGAAACGGCAAAATTGATGGCGGAACGCGGTGCGTCCGTTGTTTTAGTTGCTCGAAACGAGACCCGATTGAGAAGTGCTCTGAGTGAACTCAACTGTGAATCTGGACAAAATCACCAGATATTAGTCTCTGATTTTTCGAATCCAGCTGAATTGAAAGCTGAATTGAATCGTTTCATAAAAGCGGGGAATAGTCCGGATATATTAGTGAATAATACCGGTGGGCCAAAAGGTGGGTTGATTATTGACGCTGAAACTACCGAGTTTTTAGACGCATTTAATCAACACTTGATTTGTAATCATATTTTGGTGCAAGCGCTTTATCCTGGTATGAAGGCAAAAGGTGGGGGACGAATTATCAATGTTATCTCAACGAGTGTGAAACAACCTTTGAACGGTCTAGGCGTTTCGAATACCATTCGAGGCGCAGTCGCCAATTGGAGTAAAACGCTTGCCAATGAACTTGGCCAATTTAACATCACTGTAAATAACGTTCTTCCAGGAGCAACAAATACTGGACGACTTAATAGCATTGCAGAAGTGAAAGCGGGTAAAACAAATCAATCGACAATGGAGGTATTGGGAGAAATGGCGAAACAATCGCCGATGCTGCGCATCGCTGAACCAATCGAAATTGCTGAGGCAATCTGCTTTTTGGCTTCTGATCGTGCTTCGTACATCAATGGAATCAACGTTCCTGTGGATGGTGGAAGAACGAAATCGCTCTAAGTCATCACTTTGCGAGGCGGAGTAGAATTCTCTTTTTGCGTTAACGATTGCAGCGGCATCCTCTGGTCCGGCTTTTGACGGACAGAGATAGAGCGAAAAGCGTGTTCGAACGCCCTCACAATTAATTGTAATTCTAAAAATCCTTGATTTAGTGCAATACGTTCACGTGACCTGTGATTGTTTTTTGGCGCTCGGAATTGGTGAGGAACTTAATTTTGTACGTATACGTTCCATCGGGCACATACCTTCCGAGGTAGGTTCCGTCCCAAATAAATTCGAGTTCGTTGGAGGTGTAAATGGATTCTCCCCAGCGGTTGAAAATAGAGACATCGAGCGTTTGAATTCCGATCGTGCTGATTATAAGGTCGTTGTTGAAGCGATCGCCATCAGGTGTGAAGGTGTTCGGAACATAAATGTACCATTCTTCTTCTATTTCGATGATGCGTGAGAGGGTGTCTGTACAGCCTTTATCGTCGTATGCGATGAGTGTAACCGTATAGAAGCCCGGTTCCAAATAGGTGTTACTCGGGTGCACATCGGTGGAGCTATTTCCATCACCAAAATCCCAATCATAGGTCACTCCGTTCAGTGTTAAATTTTGAAATTGAATGGGCAAGTTGTTGAAAACCGTTTCGCTGGTAATGGTGAAATTGGCTGTTGGGTGAACTACGCTAACTTGCGTCGCGCCATTGATTACAAAGGTTTGACATTCGTCGGAAACAATTACGGTATACGTTGTCGTGGTGCTAGGACTCACAAAAACAGACGAGGTCGTTTCGCCGCTGTGTGGCCAATAGTAGTAATACTGTCCGAATCCTCCAGAGACTACGACGCTGATTTCCTCGGGTTCGCCTGGGCAAATTTCCACATTTGGAGACATGTTCAGAACGAGCGGAGGACTCGTGATGGTGTACACAATTTGCGCCGTTTCGCTATTTCCACAATTATCGGTTACTGTAACAGTATAGGTTGTTGTTACTGCAGGTTGAATATTTACTGTTGCCGATGTGCCCATATTCGCATTCGTGGTAGACGACCATTGGTAGGTATAATTCCCAGATCCTCCTGATGGATTAGCAGCGAGTGCAGCGGTTAGATAAGGGCAAATTTCGGTAATGTCAGGCGTTTGGTTGAGAATGAGCGGCGGAAGAACCGGTAAAACAATTTCAAAATTGTCGGTGGCGGTTGCGTTCAAACAATCGTCGGTAACAGAAACGGTATACGTTGTTGTGCCGCTTGGAAAAACAGTGATAGATTGGGTTGTTTCTCCGCCAGGCATCCAAAGATACGTATACGGCGAAGCTCCGCCGGATGGAGTAGCCGTGAGTGTGACTTGCTCGCCCGGGCAATTAATTGTTCCACCTTGTATTGTCACGCCAACGGGTTGAATATCCTCAATGTACAATGTCAAAACAAGTGGGTTGGAATTTCCGCAAGGATCGAGAATGGGCAGCGTAATAATCACTGATTCTTGTCCTTCAACCAATCCGTCTTGAAAAGCATTGAATGAAAACTGAACCTGTGATACGCCAGCTGGAAAAGTGACGCTGGCAGGAAGATTGGAGTAATCAACTCCCTCAACTGCCGTACCGCTAGTATTGATAGGAATCGTCATTGGCGAGGCAAGGTCGTTTGTTCCACGCTCCAAGGTAACTGTTGTGGTCACACACCCTTCGGCCATGATATCTGGATTCGCAAACAAATTTTGCGACATCGTATGCGTAATTTCCACGGGTGTTTTGGAAGAAAGGCTATTTGCTTCGAGGAAAATACCTGAATCCAAAATTCCATCTCCAACATCGGCAATGGCGATAATCAAATGATAGGTTTGTCCACATTGTACTTTCGACTCGGCAGTGAGCACTTTGGTGAAACCGTCGTATTGAATAAAGGTGGGCGAACCATTCATCGGTGCTTGACTTCCGTCGCCGTTATTCACAAAAAATGCAGCATTCGCACCAGCGTTCACATTGTTGATGGCAACTGCCTGTCCGTTTGGAAGGCGCGCAATGTTTTGCTGTCCAGCAAGTATTCCGGGTCCTGAAATAAAGAATCCAAAAACATCGTTGAATTGTGATCCTACATATTCGGGGTATTCTTCTGATCCGAAAACGTAATTGAATCGAACGGTATCGGAGTAGGGGACAAAATCAAACTCGAGCACTGCGGCGTTGTAGGTTGCTGTTCCGCCGATGAGGTTGGAGAGCAATCCAAGTCCAGCAGTTCCATTATCGAATCCTGATCCACCGTTGTTGTTTGGTCCGTGTGGTCCATCGCCAGCTCCAGTGTTGATCACTGTTCCAGTTGTCATAACTACTCCAGACGCGAGACCAACGTTGCACGCTGATCCGTCAAACTGCCCGATAGAGATCGCTGCACCGTTGTATGAAATATTGGAAACCGTGACACCCGACCCGAGTAAAACATTTTGAACCAATCCCGCTGGTGACAGAGAGGTATTTGTTACCAACTGTGCCATGGAAATGAGCGGAAAAATAAGGGTCGATATGTAAATTAGGTACTTCAATTATTCTATAGACGTAAAATTAATCAAAACGTTTGCTGTTATGGTGCAAATTTCAGACCAACATTCGGATTTATGCATTGTTAACGAATGAATTGCCAAATTATTTGCGGAAACATGATTAATTGTTGAGTTTTGCACTGAATGAATTGGTTCAAACGTTTTTTCACGCGGCTGCAAAAAGTAGTCAAGTATTCGGCATCGGATCCTCATAATTTTGATGAGATCTGGAGTTTTCAGAGTACAACCATCCGCCTTACGAGTTTGGTGCTCATCATTTTTATTGTGGTAGGCGGACTTGCGGGATTTCTGTTTTCTGGTTTTTTCGGGGGAAATGTGAGTCATGAATCGATAGAACGAAGTAAGTTGGAAGAGCAAAAAATTCGCATTGAGGAGCTGAACGACCAAGTGCGCATGCAGGAAAATTACATCGAAAATATTCGGATGATCATGGCGGGAGAAACGCCTATGAAAATCAAGAACGATTCACTTCTTGAAGTGCACGAAATGGATTTGAGCAAGGTGAAGTCGAACATTACCAAATCGGAAAATCAACTTTCCAAAGAAGTTCGAAACGACTTGAGCACGCCTTCAAAAAGCTCAAATTCGTCGATTAAGTTTTTTGGCAGTCCAGTGCTTGGAACGATCAGTCAAGAGTATAGCGGAGTAGATCATCCGGGGATTGACGTAGTAACAACGCCCAATGAAACGGTGAAAGCATGTCTCGGCGGAACGGTTATTTACGCTGGTTATACCCGAAAAGACGGTCATATTTTGATCATTGCTCATGCAGGAGATTACATTTCGGTATATAAACACAACAAAACCTTGTTGAAAAAAGTGGGTCGAAAAGTGCAATTAGGCGATCCAATTGCCATAGTTGGAAACACGGGCGAAAACACGGATGGTCCTCATTTGCATTTTGAATTGTGGTACAGACAAACGCCTGTGAATCCAAAAAAGTACATGAAATTTACTCGGTAATTCCTTGCAAAGAGGAGAGTTTGTAGTAGATCCCACCAGAGCTCATCAACTCGTCGTGCGTTCCCGACTCCTTGATTTCGCCTTTCGATAACACAATGATTTTATCCGCATTTTTGACCGTACTCAAACGGTGAGCGATCACCAAACTCGTTCTGTCCTTCATCAAATTATCCAGTGCTTCTTGTACGAGGTATTCTGATTCGGTATCGAGGGCAGAGGTTGCTTCGTCCAAAATAAGAATCGGTGGATTTTTAAGAACGGCGCGTGCAATACTCATTCGCTGGCGTTGACCACCCGACAGTCGATTTCCGCGTTCGCCAATGTTCGTGTTGTACCCGTCTGGAAATTCGGAGATGAAATCGTGGGCATTCGCAATTTTCGCTGCGCGTTCTATTTCGGCATCCGTTGCGTTTATCATTCCAAAAGCAATGTTTTCCCGAATGGTGGCATTGAACAAGATCGATTCCTGCGAAACAATTCCAATGTGCTGGCGCAAATCCAAAATTCCAGCGTTTTTAATATCGACCCCGTCAAAGGTGATTGATCCTTCTTGCACATCATAAAATCGAGGAAGCAGATCAGCGATCGTCGATTTCCCACTGCCCGATTCTCCAACGAGTGCAATCGTTTTACCAAGTGGAATTTCGAAGGAAATATTTTTCAACACGTACTCCGCTCCATATCTGAAGGAGACATTGTTATAGGCAACGGCCGTTTTTATTTCTGGCAGAAGAATTGGATTTTCTACTTCGTAGATCCTTTCATCGGCATTCAACACCTGATTGATTCGATCTTGCGATGCTTTTGATTTGTTGAGATTGGCAATGGAGCGCGCAATTCCTTGAATCGGGTTCAGTAGTTGCGAGAAAACGATAATAAAGGTCACGAATTCTTCGCCCGAGAAAGTAGAATCTTTTGGGCTGTCCAAAATGAGTGACCCGCCGTACCATACGATGCAAATCATTACGATGGCTCCTACGGTTTCGTTGAGTGGAGAAGATAAATCGCGTTTTCGGAATGCCTTGGTGATCAATTTTTGATGTTTGAGGTTTTCGTGACGGAAATTTCCAGCCACTTGCTTCATCGCGTTGAATGCTTTAATGACGCGAATTCCGCCCAAACTTTCTTCCATCATCGAATAAACCAATCCCATTTGTTCTTGACCTTGTTTGGCCGTTCGTTTCAAACTTTTTCCGATCACACTGATAATTATGGCTGTAAGCGGAAGTAAAATGATCGAGAAAAGTGTCAATTCGGGACTCCAATAAATGAGCACCGATAGGTGAATTATGATGGACAAAGGTTCCCGGAAGAGCAATTCGAGAGCAGAAATTACAGCGACTTCAATTTCACCAACATCACTTTGCATGCGGGCCATCAAATCGCCTTTGCGCTCGTCGGTGTAGTAAGAAAGAGGCAAACGCATTGCTTTTTCGAAGAGTGAATCGCGCACATCGCGCACCACCGCCATCCGCAGTTGCGATTGAAACCAGATGGCACCGTAGCGAAAGAAATTTTTGAGGAGAAAACAAATCGCAACCGAGATACACACGAACAACAATGCACCCTTAGGATCGGCTTGCGAAATGTCGTACATCAAGTAGTTGAAGTACTTCGATAGATAACTAAAGAATTCAACAAATCCGCCTTCGTAAACTGGTTTCAAAACCACCGCTGTTGCTTTTTCCGTGTCGAATAAGACCTGAAGAAAGGGGACAAAAAGCGCGAGGGAAAGCAGGTTGAAGATCACGTAAAGAATGTTGCACACTATCACTAAAATGGCGGTTCCTCTGTACTTAAACGTATAGCCGAGTATTTCTCTAATTCCTTTCATTGTGCGACAAAGATAAGTTTTTGTTTTCCCTGAAATCACTCCGACGGAATCAAATCGTTATTTTTGCAGTATGGGTACGATTAGACAAAGTAGAATTGAAGAGGTTATTCGCGAGGAATTATCAATGTATTTTCAGCGAAATGCGCGGGAAATATGTTTGGGTGCAATGGTAACAGTAACAACCGTTCGCGTAACGCCAGATTTGTCGTTGGCACGTGTTTACATGAGTATTTTTGCAGGTCCACCGAAAGAAGAGGTCTTGGCGAATATCCATGAAAATGCGTCAAAAATTCGTGGAGAAGTAGGCAGAAGATTGAAAAGTATGAAAAAATGTCCAGGTCTCACATTTCACATCGATGATTCGTTGGATTACGCGATGGAAATTGATGAGCTGTTAAAGAAAAAGTGAAATTAGATTGTTGGATTTCTGGATTGTTGGATCATTAGATCGCCCCAGATCTAACAATCCAAAAATCCAATGATCTACTAATCTAAAATTCCACACGCATCAACGTTCCTTTCTACATAGCGCGCCGGTATCTTTCTTCAAAGAAGAAGAAAAACGTGATCAATTTGATTACACGTATTTCTGTTGTCGGAATTGCTGCAATTACTGCAGCGCTCATTATTCTGCTTTCTGCTTTCAATGGAATCGAGAAAATGATCGAGGACCTTTATTCCGAATACGACACGGACATCACCATTCGGGCAAAAGTTGGGAAAACATTCAACGAGCGTCAACTCGATTTTAAACAGGTTCGAGCGATTGAAGGCGTTGTGAATTATTCGAGAGCCGTGGAAGAAGTGGTGATCCTTAAGCACGAAAAAAAGTGGGTGAACGCTACGATGATCGGGATCGACTCGTCATTTTTGGAAATCACGGAGATGTCGAAACACATGATCGGCGGGAAACCAATGCTCACGAAATACGAGGTGGACTATGGAATCATTGGCGCTGGCCTACTCGACAAGCTCGATGGTTACATTCCTGAAAACGTTGGATACGAATCCGTGGCATGTTACGTTCCAAAGCGAAAAATAAAGATCGGCTTCGGACAAAACCCTTTCAAAACGAACATTATTCGTGTTTCAGGGCGCATGAACTTCAACCGTGAAGTGAATTCTCAAAATTTTGTCGTTCCCTTGTCTTTCGCTAAAGAAATGATGGAATACGACGATCACATTTCGGCAGTCTACATCGATGTGGACCCTGCGTTTTCGAATGAGAATGTGCGTGATAAATTAAAAATACTCGTTGGCTCCGATTTCGTGGTGAAAACGAACTTCGAAAAAAACGAACTGATCTACAAAACAAGTCGCTCCGAAAAATTGATCGTACTCTTTATATTGTTGTTCATTTTCATTTTGGCAGCATTCAATCTGGTGGCGTCTCTCACAATGCTTTTTGTGGAGAAATTGGACAACATCGCAACCATGCAAAGTTTTGGGGCAAACAAAAAATTCATCTTCACTATTTTCTTCTTCGAAGGGTTGCTGATTGCAGGAAAAGGTATTTTCTACGGAGCGCTCACTGGTTATCTCATCTGCTTTCTTCAACTTCAGTTTGCGCTACTTACTATGCCGAACTCCGCAGGTGAAGCGTTCCCAATTGCTATTTCGTGGATGGATGGTGTTTTGATCATATCACTTGTCACACTATTAAGCGTATTTTTCAGCTACTTCCCCGTGAAATTTTTGATCTATAAAAACGTAAAAGACAATTAACCCTATTCGAGTTTCATTAAAGGAATGAAAAGCGAAGCACAAACTACCAAGGAATGAGCAAATGGTCAATGGAATTTCGCGTCGCGCTTCTGTTCTTCCTGTTTTTATGGGCTTACTTGATCATACGCGCTTTCACGGTTTTTTATATCCACGACGAAATTGTTACTAAATGGTGTTATGTTATTCGCTGGAATCCGCTCCCGAATCGGGGATTTATTGATGCAAACAACCATTTTCTTCTCAGTTTAATAGCTGGGTTTTTTACACGTTTGTTCCATTCTGAATCGATGTTTGTCATTCGATTGGGAAGTCTGCTCGCTTTTCCGATCTATTTCTGGTCAATCTATCGACTCAAATCCTTCTTTCAACAAAAGTGGAACTTCTACGCACTGTTCATTGGACTTACGACGGCTGTATTTCTAATTGAGTTCTTTGCGCTCGCTCGCGGTTATGGTTTAGCATTGGCTTTTCTGGTCTTTTCGCTCCAACAAATGATGGTGTTTTTTCACACCCACAAAAAGCGCGCGCTGCTTGGCTCATTGATCGGCTGGTTTTTAGCAGTTTTTGCTAGTCTCACACTCGTCCCATTTGCGCTCGTCGCCCTTTTCATGCTGGGTGTATTTGTGTTGAAGGAGAAAATGTACCGATGGCTATTGGCGATTCTTATAGCGCTTGTTCCGCTCTATTACTTTGTGCTGTATTTATTCGAATTGAAGAGTTTGGGTAAATTGTACTACGGCGGAAAAGATGGCTTTTTTTCCTCAACCGTCCATTCAATTACGCGTTATTTTTGGAGTAGTGAAAATAGCTTACTAGATGCTGTTCTGGTCATTCTTAGTGCTCTCATTCTATACTCATGCGCAAAGGGGCTCATTAAAACACGATCTATTTTTGATCCGAAAGTGTTATTTCATCTTTTTTTCATCATCGCCATTGGCAATATCTTTGGACAGCATCT
>CALFOS010000025.1 GCA_937919725.1 uncultured Fluviicola sp.
ATGTTCTCTATTCACAAAAATTCGACACGATTTACATTGGCGAAACGTCCAATTTAGCAGAGTTAAACCTAACGGGTAGAGACCTGAAATTACAAAAAAAACGAAAACGGATTCAGATATTTTTCGTGACCTTCTAAAATGTGAGCGCAAATCACTACTTTTCGGTCCCAACACATGAACATGAAATACAAATTAGTTCCAATAGCAGCACTATTCATAGTTGGCTGTTCCACAACAAGCGATATGATCAAAGCACCTGTAGCAAAAAAAGTAGAAAAAAAAATATCTACTCATGGCGACACACGAGTGGACAATTACTTTTGGATGCGTTTATCCGATGAACAAAAAGAGGCGGCAACTCCAGATGCGCAAACGCAAGACGTACTCGATTACTTGAACGCGGAAAATGATTATTTGAAAGCGGTGATGAAGCCAACCGAGGAACTCCAAGAAACGCTTTACAACGAAATTGTTGGAAGGATTAAACAGGATGACCAATCGGTGCCAGTCATGGTGAACGAATACCTTTATTATACCCGCTACGAAGAAGGACAAGATTACCCCCTTTCGTGCCGAAAATTTAGAGGGGAAGATGGCGATGAAGAAATTTTGCTCAATCAGCCTGAAATGGCAAAAGGCCATAATTATTTTGCGGTTGGAGATCAAGAAGTAAGTGAGAACAATCAGCTCTTAGCGTACAGTGTTGATTTTGTGTCACGAAGACAATATACTATTCGCTTCACAAACTTGAAAACGGGGGAGGCATACGACGATGAAATAAAAAACACGACGGGTGGCATCACGTGGGCGAATGACAATAAAACTGTATTCTACACGAAACAAGATGAAGCTACGCTTCGATCGAACCAAATCTTCAAACACGTTCTTGGCACTCCTTCGAAACAGGATGTGTTGGTGTTCGAGGAAAAGGACGAAACGTTTTCGTGTGGAGTTTATAAAACGAAATCGCGGAATTTCCTGATGATTTCTTCCTATCAAACGCTTTCGACAGAATACCAGTTTTTGGATGCAAACAAGCCCGATGGATCATGGGCCGTTTTTCAACCGAGAGAGCGAAACTTGGAATATTCGGTCGATCATTTTGAAGATAACTTTTACATCACCACCAATCTGAACGCGAAGAATTTTCGCTTGATGAAAACGCCTGTCGGAAAAACAGAAAAAAGTAACTGGACAGAAGTGATTGCTCACCGTGATGACGTGTACTTGGAAGGAATCGACATTTTTAAGAATCAATTGGTTGTAACGGAGCGAAAAAATGGTCTGATCGATCTGCGCATCATCAATTGGGCGGATAAATCGGAGCACTACATCGAGTTCAATGATCCAGCATACACCGCCTACACGTTCTCGAATCCAGAGTTTGATACTGATATTTTGCGCTTTGGATACACATCGCTGACAACTCCGCAAACTACGTACGATTACAATATGAATACACGTGACAAGGAACTCCTCAAGCAACAAGAAGTGCTGGGAGGGAAGTTTTCGCCCGAAAATTACACGTCCGAGCGGATCATGGTGACAGGTCGAGACGGGGCTCAAATTCCTGTGTCGATTGTCTACAAAAAAGGATTCAAGCGCGACGGAACTTCACCAATCTTGCTCTATGCATATGGATCGTACGGATATTCGATGGATCCAACGTTTAGTTCCATCCGATTGAGTTTGCTCGACCGTGGCTTCGCTTTCGCGATTGCGCACATCCGGGGTGGACAGGAAATGGGCCGAGATTGGTACGAAAACGGGAAATTGATCAAGAAGAAAAACACCTTCAACGATTTCATTGATTGTGGGAAATATTTGGTGGAGAATAAGTACACTTCTACGGAACACTTGTATGCACAAGGCGGCAGCGCTGGTGGATTGTTGATGGGAGCGATTGTGAACATGGAACCAACTTTGTGGCATGGCGTGATTGCACAAGTGCCGTTCGTAGATGTCGTTTCAACGATGTTGGACGAAACAATTCCGTTGACCACAGGCGAATTTGACGAGTGGGGAAATCCGAAGGATAAAGTGTACTACGATTACATGAAATCCTATTCTCCGTATGACAACATTGAGAAAAAAGCCTACCCGAATTTGTTGATCACTACTGGATATTGGGATAGCCAGGTGCAGTATTGGGAACCTGCAAAATGGATTGCGAAGCTGCGCGATTTGCGAACGAATGACAAGATGCTCATGATGAGTTGCAATATGGACGTGGGTCATGGCGGTGCATCAGGTCGATTTAAACGTTACAAAGAAGTGGCGATGGAATACGCATTTTTATTGTACTTGGAAGGAATTACGAAGTAGCTTTTCATGAGAAATTTCGCACTCCTAGCTTTACTTATTTTTGCTGGTTCGATGAGTATTTCTGCTTCGAAGAGCGACATGATTCTGGGCAAATGGGAGATTGTGAAATTGGTGTCGGATGGACGGAAAAAGCGGGATAATGATCGGAAGGAGTGGTTGGAGTTTCGAACGAACAATGTCATATTGAGTGGCAAGGGAGATCAACCAAGACAAAAGCGCGAAGAATGGTCATACGAAGATGATAAGAAAAAGCTTTACATAACGGATGGCGGTAGACAAATCGAATTTGATGTATTGAAACTATCGAAGAATAAGATGGTGTTGAAGACGAACGATAGAGGACGGATTGCCAAAATCTCGTTCAAAAGGATGAGCGAATGATGCTACGATTTCTGTTTATTTTTCTTCTTGGAAGTTGGGCGTTTTTGAGTGTTGGACAAAGCTACGAAGCACACATAAGTGGATCGATCAGCTACGAAAACGGCGAAAAAGTTGAAGGTGTTACGGTCACTCTTTTTGAGGAGAACGACTCAATTTCGTCGACGAAATCCAACAAGCTTGGTGAATTTTTTTTGGAAGTTGAGCTGTTCGATAAAACTGAGTACTACCTGATGCTCGTTGAAGGAATGCCCGAATTTTTATCGAAAGATAAATTACTGATGAGCACCGAGATGTACCGAACAGATTTCGTGTTTGATCTGGTTTATCCAACGCCGAGAATCGATCAATCTTCGGGACAAGTAGCGTTCTATGCTGCGAACGAAACCAAGAAATTTACGGAGTTTGAAGTTGAACAAATTCTTCGGATAATTACAAAATACCCAAACGTCTGCATTGAGTTTTCGCAAACAATTCTCCGTTCTGAGAACGAAAAAATCGCCAAAAAACGGAAAATCAACTTTTTAAAATTTCTACAAGAAGCGGGTGTTGATATATCGTGCGTTCGTTTTAACGATCGACCGCGGATTCTCCAAGCGGTGAATGAAGACCAACGTGCTCGGATTCAGGGTGCGATTGCCTCGTTGGAATCAAAATGCGAGTGATAGAGTTGATTCGGATGATTGAACAATTTCACCAGTGGTTTGGATCGAGTGCAACGCGTTAGGGATAGCAACGGAAAGCTCTTCTGACATTTTTTGTCAGAAGACTTGAAGAGAATAGCCTGACCCGGATATTCCTCCACGGAAAAACCAATTCAAATCAAGGATGGAATTATAGAGAGGAATCATCAGGGAAACGCCCCCATCTAAGTAGAAAAACTGCTCGAGTTGGGCAAGCAAAAAATCATCTCGTGGAAAAAGGACATGCAATTGGATTGATTCCACCCTCTACTTCACCGTTTTGTGCCGAACATCGCTGAAAAATGCGTTTCTTTGCAGAAAATTAGCGACACATGGCGCACAAATCTGGATTTGTAAATATAGTAGGAAGCCCGAACGTTGGAAAATCGACGTTGATGAATCGGCTCGTGGGTGAAAAAGTATCCATCGTAACGAACAAGGCGCAAACTACGCGGCACCGCATTTTGGGTATCGTGAATACCGAGGAATATCAGATCGTTTTTTCGGACACTCCAGGAGTTGTGAATTCGGCCTACAAGCTACACGACAACATGATGAGTTACGTGAATGCGTCGATTCATGATGCTGATGTCCTGCTGTTTATAACCGATGCGAAGGAAACAGAAATGAACCACAAGGAAACATTGGAGCGCATTCAACGCGTGAAAGTTCCCGTGCTTTGTTTGATCAATAAAATGGACCTTTCGGATCAAGAGAATGTGAAGAAAAAATTGGATTACTGGCAAGAACGTTTACCAGAAGCCAACGTTTTTCCAATTTCTGCACTCCACGGATTTAATGTGGATAGCGTGTGGGAATGTATCCTCGCTGCAATTCCTGAAAGTCCTCCGTATTTTGAAAAAGATGCGATTTCGGACAGACCGATGCGCTTTTTTGTGGCTGAAATTATCCGTGAGAAGATTTTTATGCATTGCCAAAAGGAAATTCCTTACGCAACGCAAGTAGAAATTGAGGAATACCTGGAGGAAGAAGATATTGTGAAAATTCGCGCACTGATTATCGTGGAACGCGATTCACAAAAAGGAATTCTGATTGGAAAAGGTGGTGTGATGTTGAAGCGAATTGGTCGTGAGGCACGCATTGAGATTGAGAAATTTATTGAAAGTAAAGTATACTTGGAAACGTTTGTGAAGGTTGACAAAGACTGGCGCGGATCGGAAAACAAGTTGAAAAAATACGGTTACTAAGAAATCGAATAATTGAACGGTGCGCATTTCTGTGCACTCAAGTGAGAAGTAATGGGAAATATTATTGCAATTGTAGGACGTCCAAACGTTGGGAAATCGACCTTATTTAATCGTTTCACGGAATCGCAGCGCGCGATTGTGAAGGAGGTGAGTGGCGTAACGCGCGATCGTTTATATGGTCGTGGCGAGTGGAACGGAACAGAATTTTCGGTGATCGATACGGGCGGTTACGTGATGGGATCGGACGATGTTTTTGAAGCTGAAATTCGCAAGCAAGTAATCATTGCGATTGAGGAAGCTCAGGTGATCATTTTCATGCTCGATGTGATGACGGGCTTATCTGACTTGGATGAGGTAGTTGCGAAAATGCTCCGAAAATCGGGTAAAAAAGTATTTATTGTTGCGAACAAGGTCGACAATACACAGCGCGTTGGACTTTCCTCTGAGTTTTGGTCGCTCGGTTTGGGCGATGTCTATGATATTTCTGCGGTAAACGGAAGCGGTACGGGCGAATTGTTGGACGATATCATCAAGGATTTTGATAAAAATGTGGAAATCACGACGGAAGAAGACAACCTTCCACACATCGCGATTGTAGGGAAACCGAACGTGGGGAAATCTTCCTTGGTGAATGCACTAACGGGCGAGGAGCGGAACATTGTTACTGAAATTTCGGGCACGACGCGCGACACGGTGAATTCCCGTTTCAAGTCCTTTGGCTTCGATTTTATGTTGGTGGACACGGCTGGAATTCGGAAGAAATCGAAGGTCCACGAAGACATTGAATATTATTCTGTTTTGCGATCCATTCGTGCGATAGAAAGTTCGGATGTCTGTATCTTTATGGTGGACGCAACGGAAGGAATCCAAAAGCAAGACCTCAATATTTTCTACATCATCGAAAAAAATTCCAAAGGAGTTGTTGTGTTGATCAACAAGTGGGATTTGGTGGAGAAGGATCACAAAACGATGGGTGAATACGAGGAGAAAGTACGTGAGCAATTGGCACCGTTTAATGATGTTCCGATTATTTTCACCTCAACAATTGAGAAACAACGTATTCACAAAGCGCTTGAAGTAGCGATGGAAGTTTACGTAAATAGAACGCGTAAAATTCCAACCTCCGAACTCAACGATGTGATGCAAGCAATTGTGATGGCAACACCACCGCCGTCCTTGAAGGGGAAATACGTG
This sequence comes from uncultured Fluviicola sp., assembly GCA_937919725.1. GTDB lineage: Bacteria > Bacteroidota > Bacteroidia > Flavobacteriales_D > Crocinitomicaceae > UBA4466. The sequence continues at coordinate 5,789 of CALFOS010000025.1, forward strand.
CGCATCAAGTACATTCAGCAATTACCAACGCATTCGCCAGCCTTTGCGTTCTTTTGTAACTTACCTCAGTATATTCCAGATAGTTACAAACGATTTTTGGAAAATCGATTGCGGGATGAGTTCATGTTTACTGGTGTTCCGATCAAGATTTTCTTTAGGAAGAAGTAGTTTTCATTCGACACGAGTTTGCTGTTGTCTAGGTTTTAGTTAATAAAATCGACTACTGAATCGCCTTCAATTCCAATCGTCGGTATTCACCATTTTGTGCATTATAATTGACTAAATACAACCGTCCTGATTGAGAAAAAATTGTTTTATTAGAACTTCAAGACGTCAATTATTATTCCAAGTTTCACCCCCTTAAACAACATTTATTTACTAATTTCGCGCTCATCACAATTTAAAGTAGTTACTATGTCATACTTGTTTACATCTGAATCAGTATCAGAAGGACATCCAGATAAAGTCGCCGATCAAATTTCGGACGCATTAATTGATAATTTTTTAGCATTCGATCCTACGTCGAAAGTTGCCTGCGAAACGCTCGTAACGACAGGTCAAGTTGTTTTGGCAGGTGAGGTGAAAACGAATACGTATTTGGATGTTCAATCCATTGCGCGCGATACGATTCGTAGAATTGGATACACCAAATCGGAGTACATGTTCGATGCGAATTCATGTGGGATTTTATCTGCCATTCACGAGCAATCAGCGGATATCAACCAAGGTGTGGAGAGGGCTAATCCTGAAGATCAGGGGGCAGGAGACCAAGGAATGATGTTCGGTTACGCGACGAAAGAAACGGAAAACTACATGCCGTTAGCATTGGATTTGGCTCACAATATTTTGATCGAGATGGCTCATATTCGGAAGAATGAGCCGGAATTGATCGCGTATTTGCGCCCTGATGCAAAATCACAAGTAACAATCGAGTATTCTGATGACAATGTACCGCAACGCATCGATACGATTGTTGTTTCAACGCAGCACGACGATTTCGCGCCAGAAGCAGAAATGTTGGCGAAAATCAAAAAAGACATTATCGGAATTGTTATTCCACGTGTAAAAGCAAAATTGCCTGCGAAGCTTCAAGCTTTGTTTGATGATAACATTCAATACCATATCAATCCAACTGGAATTTTCGTAATTGGAGGTCCACATGGAGATACGGGATTAACAGGTCGTAAAATCATCGTTGATACCTACGGTGGAAAAGGAGCACATGGTGGTGGGGCATTCTCAGGAAAAGATCCTTCAAAAGTGGACCGTTCTGCAGCGTACGCTACCCGTCACATTGCAAAGAACATGGTTGCTGCTGGAGTGTGCGACGAGATTTTAGTTCAAGTTTCTTATGCGATTGGTGTCGCTGAGCCGTGTGGAATCTTCGTTGATACATACAGAACTTCGAAATTAGGATTGACAGATGGAGAAATCGCCAAGAAAGTTTCTGAAATTTTCGACATGCGTCCTTATTTCATCGAAACGCGCTTGAAATTGAGAACTCCAATGTATTCTGAAACCGCTGCTTATGGTCACATGGGTAGAACACCAGAAACAGTTACAAAGACGTTTACAGGGCCAAACGGAGAAACAGTAACGCACGAAGTAGAATTGTTTACGTGGGAGAAATTGGATTACGTGGATAAAGTAAAGGCAGCTTTCGGCTTGTAAGACTTCGTTAAAAATTTATACAGAATCCTGATTTCGTGAGAAGTCAGGATTTTTTTTGTTTAATCCCACCAAATCAATCTCAAATCCACCCAAAATAACCGCTCATACTTTTTTCATCTCATCGCTTAACTTTCTGTCCTACATTTATCTTCATAAAAAACAACCATATTATGAAAGTATTAGTAGCAGCGATCACTCTATTGATCTCAGTTTCAAGTTTTGCACAGGAATCCGTAGACGCGATTCTCGACACCTATTTTGAAAACATTGGAGGTAAGGAGGCTTTCCGTGCATTGAAAGGCCAAAAAATGACGGCTGAAGTTGCGGCACAGGGAATGAGTATCCCGGTTGAAGTGTATGTAATGGCTGATGGGAAAATGATCACATTGCTCGAATTGATGGGAATGTCGATCGCTCAAGATGCATACGATGGAACGGATGCGTGGGAAACCAATTTCATGACTCAAAAAGCCGAGAGAAAAACGGCAGAGACTGCTGAAAATATGAAACGAGCTATCGGTGAATATCCAACACCTTTACTCGATTATGCGGAGAAGGGATTTAAAGCAGAATTAATGGAGTCGGCTATTGTTGAAGGAGTGGATTGCTTCAAAATAAAACTGACGAAAAAACCAATTTTGGTGGATGGTAAAGATGTGGAAAATGTAGAATATTACTACTTTGATAAGGAGTCTTTCATTCCTGTTCAAGTAGAAGCGGAAATGCATTCAGGACCAATGAAAGGTGAAATAGGGCTTACCTTATACAGTGATTACCAGGAAGTAGATGGTTTGTATTTCCCATTCTCAATGGTTATGAAAACTGCTGATTCAGAGGGGCAAGCGATTGAATTTGATACGATTGAATTGAATCCAACAGTGGAGGAAGGTTTCTTTACGTTTCCAGGAGAATAGTTTCACCGACCTAAATAACTAATTATGTTAAAACAATTGTTAACGTGCTGTATTATTGCAGCGACAGGGATTGCTATGTCCCAAAGTGTATCAGACCTTACAGGAGATGATCTCTTTGGCGGCTTGAAAGCAAGACATATTGGGCCTGCTCTTATGAGTGGACGTGTTAGCGATATTGAAGGTCATCCAACCAACAATAAAGTGATCTACATTGGAACTGCTGGTGGTGGTGTCTGGAAATCACAAGACGGTGGAGTGATGTTTAATCCAATCTTTGATAAGTACTGCCAATCCATCGGAACAGTTGCCATCGATCCACAAGATCCTGACAACACAATTTGGGTCGGAACAGGCGAAACTTGGACCCGAAACAGTACGTCAGTTGGCGATGGAATTTACCTTTCGAAAGATGGTGGAAACAACTGGAAAAAAATGGGATTGGGCAAATCGGAACGCATTAGTTCGATTCAAGTGCATCCAAAAAACAGCAATGTGATCTTCGTTGGCGTGCTCGGCGCATTGTGGGGAGATAGCGAAGAGCGCGGAATTTACAAAACGACAGATGGTGGAACAACGTGGACGAAAATTTTCTACGTCGATCAAAAAACAGGCTGTTCGGAGTTGGTCATGGATCCAGAAAATCCAGATGTGATGTACGCTGCTTTCTGGGAACACCGCCGAACGGGTTGGTCGTTTAGCTCAGGTGGTACTCAAAGCGCACTTTATAAAACAATTGATGGTGGAAAATCGTGGAACAAAATTCACACCGGATTCCCTTCTGGTCAACTGGGTCGAATGGCTTTGGCAATCGCACCTTCTTCGCCTAATATTTTGTATTCTGTGATTGAGTCGGAGGACGCTTCCAAAAGTGGAATGTACCGTTCCGAAGATGGTGGAGCGAACTGGAAACACACGAATTCTGATTTCGAATTGACAGTGCGCCCGTTCTATTTTTCACGCGTAGTGGTGCATCCAACCAATTCAAACATTGTTGCCAAAGCTGGTTATTTAGGTTCAATTAGCCGTGATGGCGGGAATACATTCAAAACCTTCGGGTCGATGCATCCTGATATTCACGACATTTGGTTCGATATCACTGATACTGATAAGCTTTTCACGGCAACGGATGGAGGACTATACCGCTCACTCAATTCAGGAGAGCGAATGGAAATGATCCAAAATTTACCAATTAGTCAATTCTACCACGTTGCAGTAGACAACCAAGAGCCGTACAATATTTACGGAGGTTTACAAGATAATGGAAGCTGGTTTGGGCCGTCTCGAAGTCCAGGCGGAGTAGAAGCACGCGATTGGGAAGTGATAGGCGTGGGCGACGGTTTCCGCGTATATCCGCACCCGACGCAACCGCACATCATGTACTCGGAAATGCAAGGTGCAGAAACGATTTGGCGCTACGACCACAAAATCCGACAAACAAAAGTGATTACTCCGTTCAAAACGAAGGGCGATCCGAAGTTGCGCTACAACTGGAATGCACCGATCACAACAAGTTCGAACAATCCCGATCGACTCTATGTTGGAAGTCAATTTGTACACGTTTCCAACGACAAAGGTGACACGTGGACGAAAATTTCTCCGGATTTAACAACCAACAATCCGCTCAAACTGAATCAAGCAGCATCGGGTGGATTGTCCGTAGACAATTCTGGTGCGGAGAACCATTGCACGATCTTTACAATTGCGGAATCTTCACTCGACCAACAAGTGATTTGGGTGGGAACAGATGACGGAAACGTGCAAGTAACGCAAGACGGTGGAAAATCGTGGTCGAATGTGACGGCAGGATTGTTCACCGCGAAATTGCCTGCGAACACATGGTGCTACCACATCGAAGCGAGTGTATTCGACAAAGGAACGGCGTATGCGGTATTCGACGGTCACACGAAAAACGACGGGAAAACGTATTGCTACAAAACTACGGACTTCGGTAAGACATGGACATCTCTCGCCGACAAGAACGTCTACGGATTCGCACGCTCCTTCCAAGAGGACTACAAAAACAAGGACTTGCTTTTCCTCGGGACAGAATTCGGCTTGTATATTTCTGTGGATGGAGGATCGAACTGGATGAAGTTCGAAAACAACATGCCGGCAACGGCGGTTCATTACATCGAATTGCACCCAAAAACACACGACTTAATTCTCGGAACACACGGTCGCGGAATTATTATTTTGGATGATATTTCTCCACTTCGCCAAATCACCGACAAGATTATTTCCGAAGAAGTTCACTTCATGGAAATGCCAATATTCTATATGGACGAAGAAAGTACATTTGGCGGAACGAGTGGTGAAACGCAGTTCGTTGGGGCAAATCCAACAAGTGGAGCGCGGATTTCGTACTTCATGGCAAAACGCCACACCTTTGGGAAAATGCGCATGAAAGTGGTCGACAAAGACGGGGATTTCGTTGCCAACCTCTCAGCAGAAAAGAAAAAAGGACTCAACCTCGTTTATTGGAATTTCTACGGATCATCACCCAAAGCTGCTGGCGGTAAAACCTTCTCGGCTGGTTCGATGTTTTCTCCACGAGTAGCTGCTGGAACCTACACAATCGTCATCGAAAAAGGAAAAGAAACCTTTGAGACGAAAATTGAAGTCGCGTATCCAAGAACTTCCGTGTTTACCTTGGAAGAACGCAAACGACAAGAAAGCACCACCACAGAACTGTTCAATTTGAACGAAGAATTGGCGTACTTGGTCTACGAGATAGAAGAATGGACGAAACATGCGCAAGAACAAGCAAAGGTGCAACCAAAATTGGCGAAAGTCGGAGCGAAATTAGCAACAACTCTGGAGGCATTTAGAGCGGATTTGGTGATCACAACTGGTGACAACTACGTTGGACGTGCCGAAAACAAACTCCGCGAAGATTTGGGTGATATGTTTAGCACGATTGGAGGGAATTTTGGTCCACCAACGGCATCGCAACTAGAAGGTGTAGATTTAATCAAGGAGCGAATGCAAACAGCGCGCGATCGGATGGCTAAAATACGTGTAAACGAACTGAAAGTGTATCAAGCACAACTCGAAAAATTGAGCGTTGCTTCTCCTACGTTGGTTGACTTTAAGGAATTCGTAAAGAAGGATTAGCGGAACGGATTTTAACGTTGTGTAGTGGTATAATTTTCTGGGGAAATAGCCTTTGGGTAAGTATCGAATGCTTGAAAGTCGTGCGAGTAACTTTTTGAAATGGTGTGATGAAATCGTGGTTTGTTTACCTCCCGAAAAATGAGAGTCAGGGAGAGCTAACTAGCTTTCCAATGAATCAATACTGCTGAAAAATGATCGTTCTCAAAGCGTTCCAATTGAATCACATTAAATCCAACATTACAATAGAAATTGAGCGGAGATAAGTAATGTTCACCATTCACCTTCCAATAACGGTTGTGGTCCACAACCCACCCAAAAATCTCGGCATTTACTTCCTTCATTCGGTTCACGAGCATTTTTCCATGCCCTTTTCCTTGAACACTCGAATTGACTAACATCACGAACCATTTCCGCTCTTCGCGCCAAAATTGTGACGACCACCCCATAATTTCCCCCTCTTCAGAGATGAGAAGTGTGTGAGAAATATCCGTCAACGAATCAAGATACGTATCGAGATCAGAAAGTTTGTGCAGTGCTACGTTCGTACTATATTCATTGTTCCACAATTGGAATAGTGCATTTTTTTGATCTTCGCTAAGTGTTTTTAGGTCTAATGTCTTCATCGCTCAATTATCTCTCTTTTCAAATGTTTCATTTTTCTTTTCCTTGACACGTCTGACAATCAGGTAGATAATAATAGCAAGTGATCCACCATAAATGAGGATCGGAATTATTAATGGCCAAAGATCGCTGAGTATTCCCATTCTACGAAAGCTTCACCGCCGTTCCATAAGCCAAAATCTCTGAAGCACCTTGCATAATCATGCTAGTCGAAAAACGGACGTTTACGACCGCGTCGGCTCCGAATTTTTGTGCGTCTGCTATCATGCGTTCCATCGCTTGCTCCCGCGATTGTGCCTGAAGTTGTGTATACTCATTAATTTCTCCTCCCACGAGGTTTTTGAATCCTGCCATGATGTCGCGTCCCATGTTGCGCGCACGAACGGTACTCCCTCGCGCAATGCCAAAAATCTGGGTGATTTCTCTGTTAGGAATCGTTTCCGTTGTTGTGATGATCATATTTAGTGCCGTTTTATGCTGTATGAATGCCGTTCGACCCGTTAAATTTCAACGAGAAAATAAATAAGAAGTACGATTGATTTAAACCTTCGCACTTTAGTTAAATATACACAAAGTAAGCGAAAGATAAGGTGATCTGTGTGAATCTCTCAGTTCAACACAATCCGCGTGGAATAATACCTGTTCTCGGTGAGCATCGTTATGTAATAAACACCAGCATCAACAAAATTTGGAAGATCGATTGTAGAGCTTGATACCATCTCTCCATAAATACGCTTTCCTGCTGAGTCGAAAACTACGATTTCCTTCCCTAAACATTCCTCAGAAAAGTGGAAATGATGTCCAACGTGTGTGAACCAGCTTTCGTGATCGTCTGCTGCTGAGATGCCCCAAGTACCACTTCCCATCGACACTACGAATCGGTATTGAATCGTTACTACGTAACTCGGATCGGCTGGATCGTAGACGTCGAAATAAACGGACGCATTTCCAGGTGTGTTGTTTAATAGTGCACCAATGATCAATTTTTGAGGCACAATTGGCATGGTGTAAAGCGTGAAATCAGCACTGTCGCCATCTTCTATCGGATTGTAAAATGTATTTTGATCATCAAACGTAATCACCCACTGTGGTGGAAGCCAGCTATCGAAACTCGTTTTCCAGCGGAGCGTGGTGTCCAATAAAACATCGTTCAATATCTCGAAATACCAATGTGCGGGCGATTCATCAGTGGTTTTCACTAATACGGTATAGGTTTGGTCAAAATGAAAAGCTTGGGCTTGAGAGTTGAATCCAAGCAATGAAAGCGATAAGATGCACAAGAACTTCATACATGAAAGGTACGGAAAATATAAATCGAACGAAGATTAATAACGTACGAACTTTTGTGTAAGCGATTTCCCTTCTGAGGATAGGCGAACAAGGTAGTGACCATCGCCACGCACCAACTGAGAAATGGGAAGTACGTGATTTCCGGCTTCATAAAACATCGACTCGATTTCTGTAATACTGCGTCCGCTCACATCGAAAATCGAAATGCTCAGTTCTTGTCCTTTTGGAAGATGAAAGCGAATTTCCGCAAGATCGTTGAACGGATTGGGAACGATAGAAAGTTCAATTCCATTCATTTCTTCTGAAACAATTTCTGCAAATCCGGCGATGATAACAGGTACGAGTTGCGTATTTTTCACTTCCAAGGTGTTCAAATTGAAGTACTCAAATTGAATAAAATCGGTAAACTCGACCTCCGCGGAGCTCAACACACCATAGCGTTCGCCAGGGAAAATGTAGATGGTGTCAGAAATTTCTTCTGTAGGAAGAGCTCGACCATCCGAATCGATGATTTTTGCATTCAGTCCCGCTGGAAAAATAACGCGCGTTCCGCAGTATCCAATATTCGTCAGCCGCACATAATTCACTTCGTCGACCGCCGCGGTGAATTCTATTCCTTCAGCAGCGAGTTGTTGATCTGAAAATCCATTGATCAAGAAAAACTGTGGATGGAAATCGGGAATTGCGATCGGCATCATTGGCATGGTAGTGTCGTGGGCATGCATCAAAACGCTGTCTGTGTGCCAATTCGTATCAATTTCTGACATCAAAAAGGAGAAATCATTGTCAAACGCATAACCACCGTTCCAGGTTGAACTTCCGCCGTCGCTTGGTTTGATGATGATAAGACCGTACATTCCTGCTTGAACATGGATAGAAGAAACGACGTGACAATGGTACAAATACGTTCCGGCGTGCGGCGCTTTGAAATGATAGAAGCCGTGATCCATGTGTCCAACTTCGAAGGAAAGATGTGGAACGCCATCGTTTTGTTGATCGACATCCAATCCGTGTAGGTGAATCGTGTGCGGTGCGCCTTGCGATACATTCCACAAATCGAGGTGCACCGAATCGCCTTCGTTTGCATAGATGGTTGGTCCAGGCACATTAGGATTATCGAGCAAGTCCTGCGCAAAACCAAAAACTCGAATGGTATCTGAATTGGCCAAAATTTTCGACCCCGTGTTGCGCGCAATTAGTAATTCACTCACCGATTGTGCGTGCATTTCTCCAACGAAAACCGAAGAAAAAAGGACTAGAACGATGAGTTTTTGGATCATACTAATCGATTAAGAGGGTTAGAAACATTCCGTTCGGATACATATTTGCTCCACTCACCGCCACCAAATTGTGATCGTGCACTGGATATTCGCCAACCTTGTCTGGAACCAATTCCAAAATAACACTCTCCATGCTGTAAATCGGAAAAGTGTCCTTTAGTCGCCCAACGTGATCTGGGAATTTGGTCGAACAAATAATTTTTGAGTGATATCCGTGAAAATGAATGGAATGGATCGATTGACCTGTGTTCGCCATGTAAATGTGAATCGTGTCGCCAACATTTCCAGTTACACGAGCTGCTGCATCAGCATTAATCGCTGGGTTACTCTTTCCGTTTATGGTGAAATAGGTCGGATAATAGCTCGACCAGTCAACCGGAATTCCTTGATTCAAATCGTCGTTAAAAGAAGATTGATGCTCTTTGATGTTCCAATAAAAGTCACTTGAATTAACCGAAGGATTTTTCACCGCGATCAGTCCTGACAAGCCCAAATAGGCGAACGACGCACTTGGGTCGAAGTAAATGTACGCTCCGACTTGAGAAAATGTGAGAACTACTTGTGCACTCGAATTGGCGGCAATTGTTGTCAGCGCGCCGGAATATTCTGTCACGTCGAATGAGTGAGAAATGCTGTCGGTGTTCACAATTGTTAAGGTGAGCACGTCGTTTTGTTCGAGTAAAATGCGTGTGTTCTCTTGGTCGAATGTCGTTGTGCTATTGAACGCCAAGTAAGGCATCGTAGCTAAATCCATCGTTGTGAGAACCCCGCGATTGATGTAAATCGTTTTATCTACTGCCGCGGCAAAAGTCGACTGGCAAACTAAATATGTCAGAAGAAAAAATAGAAGTTTCGATAATTTCATCTCCAAAAAGTCGAACTACTGAACAATGAAGCGAGTCGTAGTCGCTTGTCCATTTACCTCCGCAGAAAAGAAATAAACGCCACCGTCCCAATTCGAAACATCGAATGATGAAGTAGATCCCGAAATCGTTTCAATGATTTGTCCTAGTGCGTTCGTTATTGTTCCAACTCCTGCAGTTGAAGCAGAATGTATACTAACGATGTCCGTAGCCGGATTTGGGTAAAGAAGTACCTCTGCTTGAGCCAAATCTGTGATTCCTGCTGATGATGCCGTGTGCCAAATGTGATAAGAAACTGTATCTCCAGCGTTAGGGTCATTTGAATCATACACATACAACTCAACCAAACCATCTCCAGAGATGGCGAGTGGAGAAAGTGTCAAAAGGAAAAATCCTTCTTGCCCGTTTTGGCTTTGAGATGGAGAAATAGAAGTCATCGTTCCTGATGCTGGAATCCCAGAATAACATCCGGTATAATCACAAAGTGAATATGTCCAGTCAACGGGCAAGGTGTTTGTCAGGCGCGTCCACTGATAAGTAATCCCTTGTGGCTGCTGTGTTGTGAAGCGAATGTTGTACGACTCATAGTCGCCTGAAGTGTTTTCCATGGCGATGTGCTGATCGGTAGAATACACAAAGTTTTGTGCTGTTCCCATCAGGGAGAAAGATGTAAATGCAATTATAAGGTAAAGTGATTTCATCTCTAGATAGTTAAGGTGTTCGTTTATGATCGCAATATAGACACAATTCAGCTATTCTCACAACCAATCTTATGACTGGCTTGAATTCCTAGATGAAATGGGTGGAAATGAAAATCCCCGATCTCATTTAGAAATCGGGGACTTACTAAGTTGTATATTTTGTTTAGTCCATGATATAACTTTCAACACTCGGGCATGAGCAAATCAAGTTGCGATCACCGTAAGCGTTGTCAACTCGACGCACAGGAACCCAGTATTTCCATTCTTTCAAATAAGGAACGGGGAATGCTGCTTCTTGAGGCGAGTATGGATAATTCCAATTTTGGTTGATGATGCAATCCGCTGTGTGTGGTGCATTTTTCAACAAGTTATTTTCTTTATCGGCGTGCCCGTTTTCAATTTCTTTGATCTCGGCACGAATTGAAATCATCGCTTCAATGAAACGATCCAATTCTTCTTTGTCCTCACTTTCCGTAGGTTCAATCATTAATGTTCCTGCAACAGGGAATGAGACCGTTGGTGCATGGAATCCATAGTCGATTAATCGTTTTGCGATATCTGCTACTTCAACGTCTGCTGTTTTCTTGAACTCGCGGCAATCAACAATCATTTCGTGAGCAACTGTTCCATTTTTTCCTGAGTAAAGCACGTCGAAGTGTCCTTTCAATTGTGCTGCGATGTAATTCGCATTCAAAATAGCCACCTCGGTAGATTCACGCAATCCTTTTGCGCCCAACATTTTGATGTAGCCGTAAGAAATCAACAAAATCAATGCACTTCCAAACGGTGCTGAAGATACCGCATGTATAGCTTGATCTCCTCCGGTCGGTATCACTGGTGATCCTGGTAAGAATGGGGCTAAGTGAGCTGCCACACCAATTGGTCCCATTCCAGGCCCACCTCCTCCGTGCGGAATAGCGAACGTTTTATGCAAATTCAAGTGGCAAACGTCTGCTCCAATGTTCCCTGGATTTGTCAATCCAACTTGAGCGTTCATATTCGCACCGTCCATGTATACTTGACCACCATTATCGTGAATAATCGAAGTGATTTCTTTGATACCTTCTTCGTAAACACCGTGTGTAGAAGGATACGTTACCATTAGCCCTCCTAAAGTATCTTTCAATTCTTCGGCTTTATCGCGTAATTCCTCGATGTTGATATTTCCGTTTTCATCGCATCCTGTCACAACTACTTCAAATCCTGCTATTACCGCAGAGGCTGGGTTTGTTCCGTGAGCAGAGGAAGGAATAATCATGATTTTTCGTTGATGATCTCCACGTGATTCGTGGTATGCTTTAATGACCATTAATCCTGCATATTCACCTTGTGCTCCTGAGTTTGGTTGGAGTGACATTGCCGCAAATCCCGTTGATTCACACAAATCTCTTTCCAATTCACGCAACATTTCGTGGTAACCTTCCGCTTGATTAACAGGTGCGAATGGATGCATTCCTGAGAATTTAGGATTGCTAATTGGCATCAATTCTGAAGCAGCATTCAATTTCATGGTACACGATCCAAGTGCAATCATGCTGTGAACCAATGAAATATCTTTGTTCTCCAAACGCTTTAAATAGCGCATCATTTTTGATTCTGAATGATGGCTACTAAATGTTTTATGTGTAAGGATTTCGTCTGTTCGTATGAAGTCGTTGACCAAAGAAAAGGATGATTCTGGAGTAATTTCAAAGACATCTTTTGCCAATACATTCGAGAATATGCCAAGAATTGTTTGAACGTCTTCATTTGTGTGAGGTTCACCAAAACTAATCGTCAATTCAGAATCATTGATGTAGCGAAAATTCATTTCCAATTCCTCCGCTGCCGATTGAATCGCAGAGCAAGGAACATTTTTCAACCAAATGGTATCGAAGAAATTTTCCGTTCCAATTTCAACGTCCATTTCTTTTAAACCTTCAACTGTTTTAGCTGCCAATGAGTGAACATGCTTCGCTATGTTTTTCATGCCAACAGGGCCGTGATAAACAGCATACATACTTGCCATCACTGCGAGTAATGCCTGGGCAGTACAAATATTAGATGTCGCTTTATCGCGTTTGATGTGTTGTTCACGTGTTTGCAAAGCCATGCGAAGAGCTGTGTTGCCATCAGCATCTTTTGAAACACCAATAATTCGACCTGGCATGTTTCGTTTGTACGATTCTTTTGCTGCAAAATAAGCGGCGTGAGGCCCTCCATATCCCATTGGAACACCGAATCGTTGTGTTGACCCGTAAACGACGTCTGCACCGAGTGAACCTGGTGATGTCAATAAAACAAGTGAAAGAACATCTGCACCAACTGCCACAGCGATTCCTTTTTCAGAAACGCGTTTGATAAAGGCACCTATATTTTTTACTTCTCCGTTTAAATCTGGATATTGAATGATCGCCCCAAAGTAAGTAGCATCTCCTTCGAAGGTAGTTGGATCTTCAATCGTTAATTCGATTCCTAAATTCTCTGCTTTTCCTTTAACAACATCAATTGTTTGTGGATAGGCATACTTTGAGATAAAGAATTTCGAAACATTATTTTTTAATTGATCGCGCGATCGTGAGTTGTAGAGCATCAACATCGCTTCTGCAGCTGCGGTTCCTTCGTCGAGAAGTGAGGCATTTGCAATCTCCATTCCTGTTAAATCCAAAACCATTGTTTGGAAATTCAATAATGCCTCCAATCGACCTTGGGAAATTTCCGCTTGATACGGCGTATAGGCAGTGTACCAACCTGGATTTTCGAGCACATTTCTTAAAATCACAGAAGGGACAACCGTTTCCGAGTAACCTAGACCAATAAATGATTTGAACAGTTTATTTTTATCACCCAATGCATTGATATGATTGAGGTACTCCTGCTCACTCATCGCTTTTGAGATCGTTAATTCGCGGTTTAGGCGAATGTGTGCAGGAATTGTTTTATCGATGAGCTCATTGATGCTTGAAACACCAATTTTTGAAAGCATTTCTGCGATTTCAGCTTCATTTGGACCGATGTGTCTTTTGGAGAAATTATTCATTTCGAACTAGCGTAAATTGTGAGGTACAAATATACGCCGTTCCTTTCTCTTTAGAAAGAAGTTTTAAGGAAGAATTATTGAATTCGAGGATACCTATTTATACCAGCGACGTTGCTTGTATCCTTTGTTGAAATCTCGCTTATGGCTTGCTTTGCGATTCAAGTATTTCCGTTGAGAAAAATCTTCGCGGCTATTGTGGTAAGGCAATCCGATTCCAACGTACAATTCGTGCGATAATCCTTTGGCTCTTGAGAGCTTTCCAAGGTCATAGTTGATTGCGTAGCCCATGCGGTAACGTCCTCCAACAAGTAAATCGGCACCAGCAATCAATGAATTTTCGGAGCGGTAGCCTACATTCAAACTAAAGGTGTTCATGAACGTATTTCGGAGGATTAAATCGGCTTGAATGGGAGTGTTGAGTGCTGTTTTTATTTGAATGTTTGGATTCAGACGGTAATTTTCTCCCGCGTCGATGTAGAATCCCGTCGTGATGAAATAATGCCAGCTTGGTAGTTGAAATCCAGATGCATTGCTCTTTTCAAAACTTTGAAAGAGTTGCGGAATGCTTGCTCCAACGTAAAATTTGGGGGAGTGGTAGTACAATCCAAATCCAGCGTTGAAGTGAACTTTCGAATAAAGCGTAGCAAATGCTGGGTCGTCGAGATCTGTTAATTGTGCACTTGGCAAATCATTCACGCGTTGGTCCATTCCCAAACTCACACCGAAAATAAGTGCGTTGTCGTTGTCGAAATAAGCACGGTAGGCATACTGTCCCGAGACTATTGTTGCGTGATTCACGCCGATGAGGTCGTAGGAAACATTGAGTCCCACGGCCATGTCGTGATACAATTCGTACTGAGCATTAATTGCACCTGTAGTTGGCGCTCCTTCCAGTCCAAACCACTGATGTCTGAAAATCATGTCGACCATCACTTTGGAATCAATCGCGAGTGCTGCAGGATTGTTTACGCCTTGAGCAAAATTGAATTGAGAGTAACGGGGAGTGTTTTGTCCGAACGAGGTCGAAACATAAAGCACACAAATGATGAATGTCAATTTAGCGCGCATGTTTTTATCGTTTTAAAGTGATGTAACCCTTGAATGTGATTCCTTCCACATCGACCAAGTAAAAATAAGTCCCTTCTGGTAAGTCTCCGCCACCAAGGCATAAGCTCGTTTCGCAGGTCCCGCCCCATGTGTTTTGATAGTTTGGATCGTCCAAAACCATATCTCCCCAACGGTTCCATACCGAGAGTGAGCCGGGATAATCGTCCAACTCCGGAATTCGGAACGTATCATTTTTCCCATCAGAATTAGGCGAAAAACCATTTGGAATAGTCAATGAAACCACAATCATTACGACGCTATCCGTTAGGACACAGCCATCGGCATGCGTAGCTTCTACGATCAAGGTTTGTGAAACGGTTCCAACGAAAGTCACACCCGAACCGAAGGGATTGTTTATTTGGTTGGTCGGCGACCAAAGGTAGGTTTGAAAACCTCCTGGACCGGGAACGTACTGTGCTTGTCCAGCTGCTGCGTAAATCGTGTCGGGAAGTACGTTTTGAGCAGCCTCGGATGGAGTAACAGTTGTAGAAAGCGTTTGAGAGCATGCGCCAAGAGTAATTACGACTGAATATACTGTAGGATCAGAAGGATTGACAGCAATCGTGTTTCCAACTTCTCCAGTAGACCAAACATAGGACGATCCTCCAGATGCTGTCAGCGTAACAGCTCCGCCTGTGCACAACGAACTTTCGGAGCTAGATAATGTGAAGGTCGCTTCGGTGAGAGTGATTGACGCCGTTCCAGCGCAACCGTCGTTGTTTTGGAAAGTAACAGAATAGGTACCCGCATTCGGAACGAAGAGCGTCGTAGTTGTTGCGCCGCCCGTCCATGCATAAGAAGCATAAGGATTTGATAAACTGAGTGTTGTTCCAGCGACTGGACAAATTGGATTTCCTTCGGAAGAGATGATAGTTTCAACAGGTGCAGGAATGATGGTAACAATGATCGTGTCTTTGGAAACACACCCTGTCCCATCTAAGGCATTTACTACGTACTGACCAGAGAAATTTGGAGTAATTGTTTGCCCGATCACATTTTCAGGACCAGTCCATGCGTAATTCACGAAGCCTGCAGAACCCGAGATCGTTAGAGTACTGCTTTCGCATGTGGTAATTGAGGCACCTTCGAGAATTTGAACGTCAACTGAGCATTGTACTTGTGCAATCGTAGTTTCAGGTAACAAACTTCCGATGGTGATCAAGCACGATAGAAAAAATTTCATACTATTCTTAATTATAGGAGTATTCAGAAAAAGTTAGAATAAAATTAACTGTCTATCAATTATCTGACCATGATTTATTCCACATAACTCAACTTTATCATATTCGATTTACCATGATCTTCGATAGGCATAGACGCAATATTAATAACGAGATCGCCGCCTTTTAGTGCACCATCTTTTTTTAGAAGATACTTAATATCTGCGATTGTATGGTCTGTACTCACTGTTTTGTTGTAGTAAAATCCCTGCACTCCCCAAATCAAATTGAGTTGTGTTAATATTTGACGATTGCTCGTGAACACAAAAATATCGGCTTGTGGTCGTTGAGAAGCAATTTTGTACGCTGTGTATCCCGAAAATGACATTGTAAGAATTCCTTTCGATTCTACGCGTCTTGACAATCGGCAAGCGTTGAAGCAAATGCTATCTGTAATAAAGCGCGATTGATTTTTTTCAGGAAGCTCTTCTTTGTTGTAGATTCCATCGTAGGTTTCCATTTCGTTCACGATATTCGTCATCGTGCGAATTACTTCCACAGGAAATTTCCCGACAGACGTTTCGCCAGATAGCATCACGGCATCAGCACCATCTAAAACAGCGTTTGCAACGTCATTCACTTCTGCACGTGTAGGCGAGATGCTCGTGATCATGCTTTCCATCATTTGTGTAGCCACAATTACTGGTTTCGAATGCGAACGACTCTTGCGGATCAGCATTTTTTGAATCAATGGAACGTTTTGGTAAGGAATTTCAACTCCCAAATCGCCACGAGCTACCATGATGGCATCACTCGCATGCAAAATATCGTCGATATCGTCTATCGCTTCCGGTTTCTCAATTTTCGCAACAACTTTTGCTTTGCATTTTTTTGTTTGAATGAGGTGTTTGAGTTCGATAATGTCCCGTGCCGATCGCACGAATGACAATCCAATCCAATCAACGTTTTGTTCAAGTGCGAAATCGAGGTCGATCAAATCTTTCTCTGTTAAGCACGGTAACGAAATTTTTGTGTTCGGAAGGTTCACTCCTTTTTTGGAAGATAGAATTCCACCATGAATAATTTTCGCCTTTATTTCCGTTCCGGTTGTTGAGATCACCTCCAGTTTCAATTTTCCATCGTCCAGCAAAATAAATTCGCCCGCTTTCGTATCTTGAGGAAGTTGCTTGTAGTTGATCGAAAATCGATCCGCGGTTCCTAAAATATCTTCTGTGATAATGGTAACCGTTTCACCGTTCACCAAATTAACTCCATTGTCGGTCATCACGCCCGTTCTGATTTTTGGCCCCTGCAAATCGGCCAGGATAGCTGTGTGCATGCCCATCTCATCGTTCAATTCACGAATCGTGGTGATAGCGGTTTCATGATCTGCGTGACTTCCATGCGAAAAGTTGAGTCGGCAAACATTCACGCCTTCCTTGAGCATTTCGCGCAGTACATTTTTATCACTCGATGCAGGTCCTAGCGTTGCTACTATTTTTGTTTTTTTCATCTTACTTAAATACTAAATACTCGGCAGAATCAATTTCTTCAGGATCGAAGGGATAAACCCCCAAGATGCTTGGAACTGATTTGAGCTGCTTTGTTAAATCATCTATTTTGATGGCCGCATTATCACACAAAAACAAAAAGAAATCGCGTGAGGATAAAGCACATGACCACAAGATGAAG
>CALFOS010000026.1 GCA_937919725.1 uncultured Fluviicola sp.
ATTCAACAACACCAACCTTGCTACACGTGAATTTGAGCGACGCATGAAAGCCATTCACGGCACGTGCAACAACAACGTTTTACAGAAATACACCTCACAATTGTCCAAATCAATTTCGCAAATAGACAGCGAAGTGGTAGCGATGGGCTATTCTGAATTTACGACCTTCGCCAACGAACAAGTCGGTAAAGTAAACGTGAAAAATCCTCATCTAGAAAATCTGCAAGACTTCTACGAAAAAGGGATTGAAGCGCTCAAAGAACAGGCGAAGAAAGACAAAAATTGGGAACGAACCTTGCAGGGGAAATGGGACGCGCATGTCACTCAGCTTCGCACAGCACATTCAACATCAACCAAAAACCAAGCAGAAAAATCGAAGAAAGACGAAGTAAGTTACAACCAGAATCGGACAGTTGAAAAATTAGGATTGAACGCTCAGCCACGCGTAAATCCAGTTGCTGTTTATCCGCAATTCGGTCGAACAATCGGGTTTACAGCTACGCAAACGGGCGGCTACAATTGCGATCGATCCGTGAATAGAATTGTGACTTACCAGGCAGCACTTCGCTCGGTTCAATCGCCCGAGATATTAGAAACAATCAAAATGGAACGTGCCCAAGTTCTGCGTGAAGTGGAGACAGGAACTGACAAACGAGAATCGTTTAGCGTATCAGCAAACGGAAAAACGCGCACGATTGCATACAATTTACTCAGCTTCGAAATTGCGAATGTGGAGAAATACGGCAAACTGATCGCCTATGTATTTCCACATCAATTGGAAACGTTTCAACTCCTCGAAGGAAAAGATGGAAAATTCGAAACGAAATTGAACGACGATATCATTTACGACATCTGCGTAGTTGGAATTTCGGAGGAAGGCTATGCCTACTTTCAGAAGCAAACCTTGAAAGGCGGTCAACTTGGCACGATCACACTCACAAGATTAAGCGAACAAAAACTCGACGCGAGCATCAATCAATTGAACGCAAAACGCCTGTCGAGACCCAGTTCCATCGCCCTAGATTTGGACTGGATCAAGGCAGAAAGCAAAAATTACAAAGAAGTGAATCGGCGAAAAGAGATGGCGGTTTTCAGACAAAAGATTGTGACCGTGGTTTATCCCTGTTTTTCTCCCAGCGAGGAAACTTTCGCAGCAGCCAAGAATCCATTCGGCATTTGATCCCATCTAAAAAAGACTTTTGTTTCTTGCTGAAATCCGATCTTTGCCTATTTTAAGGTCAAACAAATGAAATGAACTATGAAAAAACTAATTTACACAGGTGTATTCTCACTTCTCGTTTTGGGCTTTGTGGCTTGTTCGGAAGCAGAAGATGAAGCATTGTATTCGGAAGATGAGATCAAAATGGAGGATAACGCACTTACGACCAAGAAAACGGAAGAGTTGAACAAGTCACTTCAACTGCAACAAGACGCCGAAAAATTGGATACTGAGTTGAACGAGTACATTGAATCACTTTAACTATTCGATATGAAAACGATAGTAATTTTAGGCGCAATGATTATTTCTTCGGGTGCATTTGCACAGCGACCACAAGCAGAAAAATAAATTGAAGGTGCTCAAACGGAGATCAAAGAGAAAGGTGTACAAGGTAAAGAAGAGCCTCGAAAAATAACCACAGGAACTGACAAACCCAACAAGGGATCGAACGGTAAGGCATCCGAAAAGTCGAATAACGGAAACGCCTACGGCAAGGACAAACAAGAAATGAACGGCAGATAATTCGGTGCAAGTCTTGCGGCTGAAGCGAAAGTGAAAGCAAAGACACTAAAAACCATATAATCTGCTGATTAGATAATTGAAACATCCAAAAAAGAAACGACTGCATCCATTGAATCCACTCAAGAAAAGATGATCAAAGCTCGAATTTCTTTGGAAGAAAAACTACAGAAAAAAGAAATCACCAAGGCGGTTTACGATACGGAAATGAAGGAATTGATAGAATTCGAAAAACGCAAAAGCGCGATCATCATGGAGATGAAATAAGCTTGGAATCCACATTTCAAAAAACGTACGAACGAAAAATTGGTACGTTTTTTTATGTCATAAACTCCCAAGCGCTCTCATATGCATTGATTTTTTCGGCGTATCTCAAAAATTGATCATAGAACGGATCCAAGCCAATCGTGGAACTGTCGCCGATCACGACCAACTGTTCCTTCGCACGTGTGAGCGCGACGTTCATTCTGCGGTAATCTTTCAAAAAGCCAATGTTTCCATCCGTGTTAGATCGAACTAAGGATACAATGATAATCTTCATTTCTTGTCCTTGAAAACTATCAATTGTGCTCACTTTGAGCGTTTTCGGAAAGCTCGTTTTCGCTAATTGCACTTGTCCAGTATATGGAGAAATGAAACCAATGTCCTCCAATTTCCACTGCTTCGCATCAATCATTTTTTTGATGATGTCGAGTTCCCCTTCGTTGGTCAAGCTGCGTCCATCTTCCCCCGCTTTCTCCTCGAAGCCAGTACCGGCGGTATCGTAGAACAAAACATGATCGGACTTATCCGCTTGAGCCGTAGGGGTTTTCAATTTACCATCGTAAAAATAGCCATTCGAGAACTCCGCGATTGACGCCCGCATTCTGTACTGCGTATCGAGGAAGTAGATGTTTTTGCATCGTTTGAAACTGTGTTCCAATATCGACACATCAAAACCTTGTCGAGCTGCCTTTTCGGAAAGCACTGTAGGTGGAAGTTGGAACGGATCGCCCGCCAAAATCCATTTATCAGCAAAGGGAAACACAACCCACGCGAGTGGTTCAATCGCTTGACCAGCTTCGTCCATCACCACTACATCGAAACAGGTTTCTTTCGACATCGAATTTTGAATTCCAATTGGCGTTCCGAGCACTACATCAGAAGTATCGAAGCATTTTTGGTCCAAGTATTCGCGTACGTCACGGATTTCCTTACGAATGCGTTTCACTTCATTCATCAAAGCTTTTCGTTGTTCGCGCTCTGCTTTTCCGAAATTTCGTTTGTATTGATAGGACATTTTTCGCAATTCTTCAGCGCGAATTTTCAATTTTTTAATCTCCTTTTGCTCCTTCGAGTCCTGCATTCGACCTTCGAGCGTGTGTGGAAAAATAGCGTCGTCGACCTTCACCGTATTTCCTACGCGCAAAATATTTACTCCAAAATGAAGCAAGCCTTTCGCCACATTATCTACTGCAGCATTGCTCGGCGCTGTGACCAAAATTCGTTTTCCATCTTTGATCAGTTGGAGAATCCCTTCGATTAAAGTTGTCGTTTTTCCCGTTCCCGGAGGTCCGTGCACAATCGTGAGACCATCACTTTGCATCATTCCGTTCACTGCAGCGCGTTGACTTTCGTTTAATCGTTCATTTTCAAAAATGGAGATCGTTTGATTTGTATTCAGCGCACCAAAATCTGAATCGCCGTGAATTGCATTGAACAACTTCGACATTTCTGGCAGCTCCGAAATTCCCTTCACCGCAGTTTTCATGCACTCGCTCGTGTAATGGTCGGGCGCAAGCTTGAGTCCCACCCCTCGATCTTCGATCCAATCTGGAAAATCGGGCGCGTAGAGTCGAACCATTCCTTTTTGACCATCCATAGAAAGCAAAATTCCCTTCACACTTTCTTCCCCGTCGATGATGCATTCAATTGCGCTACTATCTCGAAACGAAGACGTATCACACGCGTATGGAAGTTTGAACGAAATTTCTGGATAATCGGCATAGCCAAAGGACTTCCGAACCACGTTGATTGGGTGCAGCAGTACACCGAGCGCTTTCAATTGCTTGATTCCTTCGCTTCCTTTTGCGCCGTAGCGTTC
>CALFOS010000027.1 GCA_937919725.1 uncultured Fluviicola sp.
CAAGGCTTTCAGACTACGAAATGATTAATTTGTATTTTTATCGGACAGTAGTGTTTTGTTTTAATTTTATTCCTACTCTTATCGATTTTCAGAATTATCGCTGTTTTTGATTGGCTTTCTAGTCTCCAATTTCTTTCACTTTAGTTCGTCAGCCAGCCTTGAGCCGCTATGTCTTTTTAACTTTCCATAACAATAGGCTAAACGCCATGTTACAAAAACGTCCAATTCGGCGGTATTGTAACATGGCATATATCCACATAGATTACTTTTCCTTCACAATCCGAACAACTGCCTTGGCTCCAGACATAGTTTCCAATTCCAAGAAGTAAATCCCAGCGCGTCCATCAATGTACAACTCAATTTTATCTCCTGCGGAGTAGTCCTTGGTTGAAATCAATCGTCCGGTCATGTCCATCAATCGGGTTCGAACATCTGTGCTCATTCCACTCCACTCAATTGTCACAAATCCATTCGTCGGATTTGGATAAACAAGCACCGAATTTTCAAAATCCAATTCACCAATCGAAGCAAAAGAAACTGTTTTACAAGCCGATGTGTCTTGACATTCACCCAAAGACAATATCACAGCATAATTTCCAGATGTGCTCGCCACAAAAGACTGATTATTTGCCCCTGAAATTGTTGCAAAGTTCGCGTCGCAATTTACCCACTGATAGTTCAAGCTTGGCTGCGAAGCGGTAAGAACAGTATTGTTTTGAATCACATTTAAGTTTGTGATGCTCGATGAAATAGTGAGATTTAAGATTGCTTCGGTGAAACACGGGTTCCCTGTGATCGACTCGGTATACGTTCCGCCAGTGGTGTATGTTTGACCATTCACGGGCCAAGTATAACTGCCACAGGTTGTAACCGTTGTTGTTGCACTCAAATTCGGTGGCATGTCGAAGGCTTGCACTTGATCCGTTCGGCTATCTGAATCACCTTGATCAGCCGAAAACCCCAATCCGCGGTTGGCAAAAGTTGTCCAAATTAAACATTCGTTTGCGCCGTTGTACAACAATTGATCTGCTGCAAGAATCGCGTCGCGTCCGTCCACAAATCCCGGGCTGCAGGGTTGAAGTTTCAAGCCGTTGATCACGAGTTCCATCGCAATGTTGTTTCCTCCTGTGCCTGAATGCATGTTCGGATCGAAGCCATATTCGTCGATCAATGCCCAGTTCAAATCCCAGAGCATCGTTGCCCATACGAATCCAACTCCATGAGGTTCCGAAAGACTTGTGTTGTTAGTGGATGAATAGGTATAGTTATTTACCGATGGATTAGTGCTGTACGGCGCTGGACGAATTCCGTTTCCGGTAGTGGGCTGACCGCTGGCGTATGTCCCCATTCCGCGCGCATTGGATCCTAAATCACCTGCTTCCATAGTGAGCATCATCGCGAACCAATCAGACCAACCTTCGCCCATTTGTTCGGCATTTCCAAGGCAATTGCTGTTGCTTCCTCCACCCGTAAGGCGAGTCGAAATTCCATGTCCGTATTCGTGTGCCACAATTCCATTGTCGAAATCGCCATCGAGCCCAAAACTTCCTTGGCTCACCAATGTTGCGTTGAGGGTCGCTCCGCCTTCAATGGCAGCGATGAGCGCCAATCCGTCGGCATTGGAAATCATCACACTTGGAATAGTAACGGTGATGCTCGTTCCTCCCATTGTGATCGGTGCACCTGCCACATTGTTAATGACAATTACTGCCACGGCACCAAAGTCCTGTGCGCGTTGCACTTTTTGGTTGAATTGGCATGTTCCACGCATGATCAAGGCTATTTTCCCTGTCAAAATGTTGGGGTCGATGGGATCGGTGCAACAATCGTAAGTATCTGGCGTATCATCCACGGGTATTGCTAAATCTGCAGTGATGGGACTCATTGGAACGCCTGGACCAAATCCTGCTTCCACGGCAGCATACGTTCCCGCTTGTCCCGCTGGAGAATTGACCGTCAATAAATCGGATGAAGAACTAGGCGACCACAAATACATTTGCATCCGTGGGTTCGATCCATCGGCCGGCGTGGCGAAGTTGGCGTTGTTTGTTCCGCCTCCATCTTGTGCATCGGCATTTACGTTATCCGAGGCTTGTCCGCCGTTCCCATAGTTGTTCTCTTGGAAATTTCCACTCGCTTCGTCAAATCCGTAACGGTACCATATGTCGTGCATCATGTTGTTCATGTAGAACAAATTGGTAATCGCGGCGCTCAAGAATGAATTCGTAGATTGTGCCAAATCCGCAGGGAAGTCGAAGCTGAGCGCTGCAGTTCCGTCAGGCGAAAAACCTGTTCCGTTGTTGTCGTTTTGATCTTCTGTAGCATACACGTTATTGCCGCGTGTGATCGTGTATTCTGCGCCATCGATACCGTTGTCGTCGTGCCATCCGAATGGAGACGCGAGTGCATCTGACGGCCCTACTGCTAATGTTCTTGGGCCGTGATTCGGACTTTCAATGGGCAATTCGAACACGCGGTATTCGTCTGTTGCAGGAGGAGGTGGCATCAAAAGTGATGGAATTGCTGCGTTCTGATTTACCGAGTTTGAGCCACACGTTTGTTCTGCGTGGTTGTGATCAAATGTACAGCTCACAACCCAATCGTTTTTGGAGATAAAACGTCCATCTTTTGACGAAACGAGAACGCTCCACCAATTGGCCATACTTAGTTCGTAGATGCTGAGGTTCCACGCGAGTTGTAATTTTTCACCCACTAAGGCATACATCAATCGCACCGGAATTGGTTCAAGAGAAAGTTCATCCGATTCAAAAATGCTCGTTTCGGCGTCTTTGTTCTTTAACTTCTTGAGGTGGAGTGGTGTGACTAAATTGAGTGCAGTTGCAGCGGCGTAAACGGCCTCTTCACTGTTGATTTTTGCGTTGGCTGGGTCAATTTTCTCGGCGATATTCGAGATCAGTCGGTTTCCAGTGAGGAGTACTTTGTCTCCTTTGATCGCAAAAACGGCCGTCGCTCCGTTAATTTCGATTCCATTAAATTCTTGACTGATGTAGACATGTGTGAGCCCAGATTGTTTAGACAAATGCTCGCTAGTGATTCGAAAATTAGCAACATCTGAGGATGTTAGTCCAAGTTCTGCTTGATTTTCAGAGAAAAATTGGTGGATTTGTTTCTCGGAGTTCTGAGAGTAGGATAGAAATGAAAGTCCAATGAATAGGAGGGAAATAGAAGTTTGAAGAGATTTTCGCATGCGTTCAAAAGTTATAGCTGTTTATACAAAGCAAATGCAGATTGTTGCACTCTTTTTGAAGGCCTAATTTACGATGAATCTAGCAATCAACAATGCAATTTGGTGTACAAATGACCATTTCTATCATTTTGACAGAAATTGAACTAGTAGCTTTCGAAATGAATAAATTTTTAACGGAGCTCAATGGGAATTTCGCACACAGGAATTGCATCCATCTTGTGGCGGTTCAGTCGATTCATGCGTGTGTAAATGGCCAAAACCGTTTCTTGACGTTCACTCAAAATGGAACCATCGCCTTTGTAATCCATCGCCCATTCGAGTTCGGGATACGATGCGCCAATTTGATCTTCGTCGGATCGACCGTCTGCCCAAAGTCCATCGGTTGGTTTGGCTTCAACAATTTCGTTGATCACCCCGACTTCCTTTGCGAGAGCCCACACTTCCGATTTATTCAAGTCAGCGATTGGACTTATGTCAACGCCTCCGTCACCGTATTTGGTGAAAAATCCAACGCCAAAATCTTCTACTTTGTTTCCTGTTCCGCACACGAGACAGCCGTGAACTTGACCGATCGCATATAAAGTTGTCATTCGAAGTCGTGCCCGTGTGTTCGCCATCGCAAGGGTGTGAGCTGCAACATCTTCAGGGAAATCTTTTTCAATTTGTTCGAAGGAAGCCGTAAGATCGATGTCTAAGGAACTAACATTCGGAAATCGACGTTCCAAATCAGCTATGTGATTTTTTGCGCGGTCATACTCAGCATGCGTCTGCTTGATGGGCATACTCAATAAAATCGTTTTCTTTCCGGTGAGTGCGCAGAGTGTCGATGTTAATCCAGAATCTACTCCGCCAGAAATCCCGACTATAAAACCGGACAGCCCGGAATTTGCGCAATAATCGCGCAGCCAGGCTGTAATGTGTTCTGTAACTTTTGAATGATTCAAATCGTGCTATTTAGAATAAGATAGAAACTTTGAATTGCAATTGTTGCTGCGTTGCTTGGTTCGAAAAGTGATTGTCACTTGTCGTTCCGTTGAATACTGCAGCAGTAAACAAGGTAGTATTTCCTTCGTTTTTATCTAGGTGCAAGGGCGTAAATCCGTAATAGAAACCGATTTCAGCTACCAAAGAAGTCGAGCCAACAAAATTCCACTCAGCACCACCCGAAAGTCCAACTGCCGATTTGAAGAAGAACATATCTCCTTTCGCTTGCATGTTCAAGTTTTCTCCGGGTACTTCTGAACTGTTTCCTGGTTGATCAGATACATAGTTCACACCTGCATCGTTGATTTTGCTTGCTACTAAGAAGCTGTTTCTCAAACCAAACTTCCCAAAGTAACGGAAGTAACCGATGAAGTTTGTGCGGAACAAAAGCATTGTTGGAAGGGTGATGTACGTTCCTTTTTGCGCTCTCGAACTCAATTTAAATAATTCCTTACTCGTAGCTCCAGCTACTTCGTCTTGTTGAAGAATTTTCGAATCGGTGTACCAGTAATAAATTTGGTTGGTACTGCTTGTTTTGTACTTAACGGTAGAAAAATCAAACTCTACTCCCGAATTGAAACCAATATTTTCGTTGAAGGCATAGTTCATATTCATTCCAATGGTCAAATCATTTCCAACACTATTTGTCTCAATAATCTTAGTTCCCATTTTTTGCATGTTGATTCCAGCGCCCAAAATCAATCCTGCTTGAACTTTCTTATCTGCGGCATCCTGCGCCATTGCAACAGTCGAAAGACCGATAGCAATTAATCCTAGTAAGACTTTTTTCATGTTTGTCGTGTTAATTTGGTCGTTTTATTTCTTCAAATGCGTACTATTTTGAGTACTTTTGACTACGAAATTAAGGATTAATAATGACTCTGAAAAGCATTTTTTTTAC
>CALFOS010000028.1 GCA_937919725.1 uncultured Fluviicola sp.
TCATGATGACCGGAGGGATGGGGTTGCGCACGAGTGTCTGGAGTTGCGGAATCAGTGCGACTGCCGCAAGGACCGCGGCTTCGGTATCCGTGATAATACGAGCTGTGCGAAGCGCAACATAGACGACGATCGCAATCAGCACCTCAAAATAAAATAATCCCGAAAACAGTAATTGAACAAGCCAAGCGAGAAGTTCCAAATTTCGTTGAACACTACAAAAAGTTCGAGCAGCAAATGGTTATTGGAGGTTACTCTTCAAGTACGCTGTTCTGCTTCGGCCGGGCTGTGGCCAAAGTAAGTTTGTATTGGAAAAAGTCATTATTGGAGCTGGAACTAGAAGAAGTGAATCAGTCCCTGCATGCTTTAGCAGAAGAGAAACAAGCGAGTTCAACCTATTTTAAACACACCGTTTACGGCTTACATTTTTTCTATCGGTTGTACGGAATAGATGATAAACGAATAGCGCTTCCTATGATCCGTCATACAAGAAAACTAATCATCGTATTTTCAAAAGAGGAACTAAAGCGATTGTTCATGGCTCCTAAAAGTCTAAAACACCGTGTGATCTTGGCTTTAATTTATTCGGCAGGGCTGCGGATTAGTGAGCTGTGTAATTTGAAAATCACAGACATAAATTCTGATCGGATGCAACTACAAATCCATTATTCAAAAGGGAATAAAAGCCGGCACTTGATTTTGATCGATCACATCTTGGTTGGCTTACGAAAACATTTGATTAACAGTTAGCCTGAGGTGTATGTCTTCAACAGAAAAACAAAAGGAGAGAAAGTATACTTTCGAAGACCAAGTGATAGCGTAAGAAACGGGAACGATACAGCAGTCTTTTCGCCGGGCAATGAAAGTGCCAATATAAACGCCATATTACAAAAAGACCCAAATCGGCGTGTATTACACTATTGCGAATGTTCCCTAATATCTTTTACTAAGCTAATCGTTTTTGGCTATTTGAACGGATCAAATCAATTTTTTTCGACAATTAGATATTTATGAGCTGATTATTTTGCTGCCTTACCGCCCTTCGGCTACTTGTCCACGAATGCCTGTCAGGCCTTGGTCGCAATGCGGGTGCTCTCAGGGTCGCAGCCGCTTGCGGCAAGTGCCAAATCCAGACACCTCGCGGAGCAAACCGCCTTCGTGCGGGCAGAATTTTTAATCAAATACAATGCGAAATAAGCACAAAAAAAACGCCCAGATCTAAGTCTGAGCGTTCAATAATGCGTGAAGAAAAATTATTTTTTCTCGCTAGAGCAACAAGATTTTTTCTCGCTAGAGCAAGATTTTACTTCTGTTCCTTTTTTAGCGGCTTTTTTCTTTTTCTTTTTGTCGTCTTTCTTCGTGATTTCAGTTTTAGTTGTTTCGTCTGAAGAGTTAGACGCTGCGTAAGCTGTAGTTCCGATTGCTCCAACGAACATCAAAAACGTAGCTGCAAATAATATCTTTTTCATGGTTTTCAATTTTAAGAATCTAAATTACAAATAAATTAGTTGAGTGTTCCAATTTTCGTCAATTTTCCTTGCACTTTATCACCAATTTTAACATTTAATGGTGTTCCGAGGGGCAAAAACACGTCAATACGCGATCCAAATTTGATGAAACCGAACTCGGTTCCTGTCACCACTTCTTGCTTTTCTCCTACGTAGTAGCAGATCCGTCGCGCTACAGCTCCCGCCACTTGTCGGAAGAGTACTTCTTGTCCGGAGGCGTGCTCGGTAACGATCGTTGAACGCTCATTGTCGGTACTGCTTTTCGGATGCCATGCTACCAAGAACAAGCCTTTGTGGTATTTCACGTACTTCACTATTCCCGAAATGGGGTGGTAGTTGGCGTGGACATTCATGGGCGACATGAAAATTGAAATCTGGATACGTTTGTCGTGGAAATATTCTGTTTCTTCTGTTTCTTCAATTACCACAACTTCGCCATCGGCTGGACACATAATATCGTTGGCTTCGAACACGCAATCGCGTTTCGGAATTCGGAAAAACTGAATGATCAGGTAAGCCATGACGAGCGCCCCGAGCGAAAGTAGGATGAACAACCAAAGCCATCCAGTGGCTTGCAACAAGAAGTAATTCCCGATTTGAATCGCCGTTAAAATCAGCAATCCAATCATCATAACCATGTAACCTTCGCGGTGTAATTTCATCCGTTATTTTTTTTAAAAGTAGAGCATATAAATCGAATTCCACAGAAAAAAGAAGGGAACCGCCATGAGCGTAGCATCGAAGCGATCGAGAATTCCTCCGTGTCCAGGAAGAAGATTACCCGAATCTTTGATACCTAGATTTCGTTTAATGGTCGATTCGAACAGATCGCCGATGATTGCGCAGGGTGCCACAATTAACGCCGCCGGAATCCAAAATGCGTAATCGAAGTTGAAATAACCGAGCGTTACGCCAACAACCAGAGTCATCACAATTCCACCAATTGTTCCTTCCCACGTTTTGTTGGGCGAAATGCGTTCGATGAGTTTTGTTTTTCCGAAGAGTCGACCGGATAGATAGGCAATGGTGTCGTTGGTCCAAATCAATAAAAACATACCCAGCGCGAGTGGAATTCCGTCCACGCGTTGCAATTCGAGCCCTGTGTGCATGCTAATCAGCAGCAAAAATGGGAGGAGAACGTAAATCAATCCAAATACTAAGACGGCGCTATTGAGAATTGGCTCCGATTTTTTGCGCCAAATTTCGCTTACTATCCCAAGGAATAGAAGTGGAATAAATGCCAAGATGAAGATGTCGGATCTGATCCAATTGTAGAGAGATGAGACCGCCAACAAGGTGATAATTCCAGCCAATGCGACACCAATTCCAACTGAAACGTCGATTTTTTTGTGCGATTTGAAGAGCGAATAGAACTCAAAAACACCTAGAAGAAGAATGGCAGCGAAAAGAATCGTGGTTGCCTCCACGGACCAGAGCAGCGCTCCGATAATTACGGCGATAAAAACGATTCCAGTAAGTCCTCTAACAATTATGTTACGCATCTGCTTCTAATACTTGTAGTGCTTTTTCTTTGAATTCAACCGGCACGTTCAGGTAAATGTATCCGAAGGCATTATAGGAGGAATCCCGCTGATCAAAGATCGAAACGGGAATCCCAGCATCCTCTAATGCCATTTTCTTGATGTGGATCGTATATTCTTCGTGCGAATCATACACCGAAACCCAACTTGGTTCATTCACTAGCTTCGTCCGAAGCACTGTCCATTTCTCCCGAAGGCGTTGAATTAGTCCCATCCGTTTCTACTTTCTCTTCTGTTTTTTCGTCATCCGATTTGAAACTTGGAACTTCTACTTCTGGAATTACGTCTGTTGCATTCACCTTTATGGTTGGTGCATCCGCAGTTTCGCCTTTGTCCCAAACTCGTTTTCCGAAGATAGTAATTAAATCTTCTTTGAAGATCACTTCAGTTTCGAGCAATTTGTTCGCCAAAAGCGTCAATTTATCTTGGTTTTCTTTCAAAATTTGGAAAGCACGTTCGTACTGTTCTTCGATCATTTGACTCACTTCCTCGTCGATAATTTGCGCGGTTTTGTCTGAGTATGGTTTCGTGAACGAACTGTTTCCCTGTGGGTCGTAGTAAGACATGTTACCGATCTTTTTGTTCAATCCATAAATCGAAACCATTGCATACGCTTGCTTCGTCACTTTTTCCAAATCGCTCAAAGCTCCGGTGCTAATTTTTCCAAAAATCAATCGTTCTGCCGCTCGACCACCAAGTGCGCTACACATGTCGTCCAAAATTTGTTCGGTCGTCGTGATGCTGCGTTCTTCGGGTAAATACCATGCTGCGCCGAGTGATTGACCACGAGGAACGATCGTCACTTTTACCAATGGATGCGCGTGTTCCAACAACCACGAGATCGTTGCGTGACCTGCTTCGTGATAAGCAATCGCACGTTTTTCTTCGGGTGTAATGATTTTATTTTTCTTCTCTAATCCACCGATAATTCGATCGACGGCATCCAAGAAATCTTGTTTTTCGACCTGTGTTTTGTTCTTACGCGCCGCAATCAATGCTGCTTCGTTGCACAAGTTGGCGATGTCCGCTCCAGAGAAACCTGGCGTTTGTTTCGATAAGAAATCTACGTCCATATTCTCATCCAATTTCAATGGTTTGAGGTGGACTTGGAAAATTTCTTTTCGTTCGTTCACATCTGGCATGTCAACATAGATCTGACGATCAAAACGTCCTGCACGCATCAAAGCACTGTCCAGAACGTCGGCTCTGTTGGTAGCTGCCAAAATGATTACTCCAGAGTTTGTTCCGAAACCATCCATCTCCGTCAACAACTGATTCAGTGTGTTTTCACGCTCGTCGTTCGATCCAAAACTGTTGTTTTTTCCACGCGCACGACCGATGGCATCGATTTCGTCAATAAAGATAATAGAAGGTGCTTTTTCCTTCGCTTGCTTGAATAGGTCACGTACACGTGACGCTCCAACTCCCACAAACATCTCTACGAAATCAGAACCTGACAGAGAGAAAAATGGAACTTGTGCCTCGCCAGCTACTGCTTTTGCGAGTAAGGTTTTTCCTGTTCCAGGAGGTCCTACAAGCAATGCTCCTTTCGGAATTTTCGCTCCGAGTGCTGTGTATTTGGCTGGTGTTTTTAGAAATTCTACAATCTCTTCAACTTCTTCTTTTGCTCCTTCGAGCCCTGCCACGTCTTTAAAGGTAATGTTGGTGGTTTTGCCTTTTTCGTAAATTTTCGCTTTTGATTTCCCAATATTGAAAATTTGTCCAGCACCGCCGCCTCCGCCGCCACCTGTCATGCGCCGCATCACGAACATCCAAAGCGCAACGATGATGAGAATCGGCAAAATAAAACTCATGATTCCACCCATGTAATTGACTTCTTCGTCGTAGCCATAAGAAATGGTGGGAACCTCAGATTTTGCTTCCTTCAGTCCTTTATTGAAGGTTCTAATTTGCTCCTCGAAGTAGCCGAGGTCACCAATTTTCATAGAGAAGGTTGTTTTCGCTGTGCGAATGCTTTTGCTCTTCTTCATCGCTTTCTTCATGGTATTGAAGTCCTCCGATTTTTGTCGTGCTACTACTTTTTGCCCAGCTTCCGTCAATTGGAAATCAACACGTGAACGGTTAATGATCGTAACGCCTTCGAGTCCGCCTTCTTCAGCGAGTTCGAAAAATGTGTCAATACGTTGGATTTCAGCTGATCCTCCAGTGGAGGAATACAGTTGAAAAGCGATCAAGGCAATTCCAATGATTGCGTAGATCCAGTATACCGAGAATGGGCTTTTCTTCTTCTCGTTATTCGAATTATTAGTATCTGTCATTATGTTTAATTCAAGTTTGGAATATCTGTTCTTTGTGCATCCGCCCAAAGATCTTCAAGATCATAGAAAGTTCGTGTTTCGTGGTAAAAAACGTGCGCAACAACGCTCACATAATCCATCAAGATCCACTCCGAATTGTTTTTCCCCTCAATTGCCCATGGCTTCTCAGACAGTGCTTTGCGCGTATGCCTTACAACCGAGGAGCTAATTCCGTCTACTTGTGTGGACGAATCACCCGTGCAAATCACGAAAAAATCACATACAGCGCTCTCAATTTCACGTAAATCGAGTACTACAATATCTTTCGCCTTGTTTTCTTGCATTCCCTCCACAATCGTATCGCAGAGGATTTGGGATTCGTTGTCTTGAATTTCTTTGTTCATTTAATTGTTCTATGTCAATACAAATCTAACCTTTAAAATCAATAAAACCGTACATTTGACCTCACGAACTGTTAAAATCCAGTATGCAAATCGGGCGAAAATTGATTCATTTGGAATCTGTCGATTCAACGAACAATTATACTGCCAATCTGTTAAAAATAGAGGGTTTGACATCTGGAACGGTAATTTTGGCAGATGAACAATTCGCTGGCAGGGGGCAAAGAGGCGCTGAATGGCATGTAGAACCTGGTCTTAACCTTACTTTTAGCGTTTATTTGGAGTTAGTCAATCTGTCAGTAGTCAATCAGTTCGATTTGTCCAAAATTGTCGCACTTTCAATCGTGGATTTTCTCTCTAAAGATGGAATAGTTTCGACGATCAAATGGCCGAATGATATTTTGGTGAAGGGCAAGAAAATTTCTGGCGTATTGATTGAAAATAGCGTGTCGAGTTCGCGACCTCTTCGTTCGATTGTTGGAATTGGAATCAATATCAATCAAATGGAATTTGGTGAACTGAATGCCACTAGTATACGACAAGAAACGGGGCAGTTTTATCCTATTCGCGATGCGCTTTTTTCTTTTATCGAGGCGTTTAATCAATTGTTAGAAGCATTATTGAGCAAGCCAGACGAGCTGAATGAGAGATATTTAGCGAATTTGTTTCAGATGAATCAACGCGCTTGGTATTTGGATGCGAGGGAAAAATTTGAAGGCGAAATCTGTGGAGTAGAGGCAACAGGAAAATTGATTATCCTCCGAAACGGTGAGAAAATGAGCTACGATTTGAAGGAAATTCACTTTCTCTAGCTACGCGAAGTGCTCTTTTAATTTGTTCGACATGTAGTCGAAGAGATGCGTCAACGGTTTTTCCACCATCATTTTCAGGAACATGTTCACTTGTCCGTCAAATGCAATTCTTCCTTCAGTTTGTTCCGCTTTCAAGCCTGTGTGAATCGTTAAACGAAACGGAAATGGCGATTTATCACCCGATTTCATGAAGATTTTGTCCTTTCCTTCTTCGCCATCGTGAATGAGCGAAATGATCACGCCACCCTGAACTTTAAATGAGCATTCGTCTTTTGTCGCCTTGAAATCCGAAATTTTATCCTGTGGCAATAAATGCAAGATGTTATTCGCGTCTTTCAAAAAATCAAATACTGTTTGTTGTGGTGCTGAAACAATTACGGTTTGACTGTTAATTTTCATGCGCTTATTTTTTCCAAGATTGAGGATCTTTTTTCCATTCGAGCAGGGATGCTGCTTCTTCGTCGGAGATCAAATTGGTGGCGAGTGCGTGTTCGAGCAAGATGTCGTAGTTGGTCAATGTGCGATATGGACACATGGCATTCGAGAAGTTGTCTTCCGCAAGTTTAAATCCGTAGGTAAAAATTGCCACGAGTCCTTTCACGTCGAGTTTTGCTTCGCGCAATGCTTCTACAGCTTTCAAGCTACTCCCGCCTGTCGAAATTAAATCTTCAATCACCACAACTTGCTGTCCCTCCTCGAAATATCCTTCAATTTGGTTTCCCATTCCGTGCTTTTTCGCTTCGCTCCGAATATAAATGAAAGGCAATCCCATTTCTTGCGCGACAAGTGCACCATGAGCTATTCCACCAGTGGCTATTCCTGCAATTACATCGGGCTTCCCAAAGGCATCCAAAACAGTTTGCGCATAGTTCTGGCGAATGAATGTTCGAATATTCGGATACGAGAGAGTTACACGGTTATCGCAGTATATTGGAGATTGAATTCCCGATGCCCAAGTGAAAGGATTATTCGGTTGTAACTTCACTGCTTTGACTTGAAGCAAAAATTCTGCTACTTTTATGGCCTTGTCATCATTAAAAATCATGGACGCAAATGTACAAAGTATTTGTTGATCATAAGCCAGTAATTTTCATCGAATCCAAGGATGAAGAAAAAAAGCACCCGTCGATACAAGCGAATGAGATTGTTTCATTCCCGATAGAAATACGGTTACTATTGAAGAAGGAGGTAAGACTAGATTGCCCCTTGCAGATAATTTGTGACGATCCTGAACTACAATTCAAACGAATTTTTAAGCATTTCATCAAAATCAAAGCAGCCGGTGGATTGGTTCAACGGAAGGAAACGTTCTTGTTGATTAAGCGAAAAGGTTTGTGGGACATCCCGAAGGGAAAAATCAATAAACGTGAACCGAAGCGGGATGCAGCTATCCGCGAAGTGATGGAAGAATGCGGTATTCATGGGCATACCATCACCGACAAACTCGTAGTGACTTATCACACGATGAAGTACAAGGGACGCTGGGCGCTTAAGAAAACTCATTGGTACATGATGAAATACAAAGGTCCAGGGAATGTGAGTCCTCAATACGACGAAGGTATCACGAAAGTGAAATGGATGTCGGAAGCCTACATGTTGGGAATTCGCGGAAGAACGTATGGTTCCATTAATGAGGTGCTGGATTCGTATTTGGCACACAAGTCATCGAAATGGAAATGTCGCCCCGCGGAATGAAATTCACTCCCTCAATAATACTGAGGCACTTGCCTGAGCTGCTGGCATAATCACAATATCATTTATGTTCACATGCGCCGGGCGAGTAGCTAAAAATAAAGCCGTTTCAGCGATGTCCTTCGCAATCAATGGTTCAAAACCATCGTACATCGCATCTGCCGTTTGTTGATCACCCTTAAATCGAACCAAAGAAAATTCCGTTTCCGCTGCGCCGGGCGCGATGTTCGATACCTTTATATGATAAGGAAGTAGATCGATACGCATTGCTTTCGAGAGCGCGTCTACAGCAAATTTCGAAGCACAATACACATTTCCTCCAGGGTAGACTTCTTTTCCAGCCACACTGCCGATGTTAATGATTTGTCGGTGTCCGTCGAATCGCTTCAAAAGTGGAATTACGGCGCGGGATACATAAAGCAGTCCTTTCACATTCGTGTCAATCATCCGATTCCAGTCGTCCGTTAGTCCTTCGTCAATCGGGCCGCGACCAACCGCCAAGCCAGCATTGTTGATCAAAATGGACAAATTGGATTGCACATTTTCTGGGAGCGCACCGATGGCTTCATTCACCACTTTTTCATCGCAAACGTCGAAGCAAGAGGTAATTACTTCCACTTTCGCATTCATCGCTAATTCCTGCGCCAGCGCAAGCAATCGTTCATTTCTTCGTCCCGTTATCACGAGGGAATATCCCTTCGAGGCGAACAATTCTGCACAGGCTTTGCCGAATCCTGCCGTTGCGCCTGTAATCATTACAAATGGTTTATTCATGTTTTAAAAATTGAATGTTTGGTTTCCACGCTACGCAAATGCATACGATCAGCGCGAGTTGAATCGGAAGTCGGTAGCGGTGAATTGCCCCTAAAACGGGAGTGGTCCATCCAATCAACAATCCTAAAAGAATGCAAAATACAATTGCCGAAAGTACAAATCCCCGTTCATTCACAGAGAGCATACGGTGCCGAAATAAGGTCCAAATAATGAGCGAAAACAGTCCCAAAGTTTCAAAA
Source organism: uncultured Fluviicola sp. (assembly GCA_937919725.1). Taxonomy (GTDB): domain Bacteria; phylum Bacteroidota; class Bacteroidia; order Flavobacteriales_D; family Crocinitomicaceae; genus UBA4466. Next base: position 9,223 of record CALFOS010000028.1, read on the forward strand.
AACGCTAAATACTTCAATTTTCCACCAGGATCTGATGGAATCGGTCGGAAAAGTGCCGAAGCGAGCGCGCTGGGAGCCGTGCTTAAAAGTCGACTCGGATCATCGTTGATAGGGGTAAGTTCAACAAAACTGTTAGCTGGAGTCTGATCAAAGTACAAAGTCCATGCTTTACTGTTGGGGAAAAGGTGAATAGGAGTGGGCGGAATGAGGTCACCGTGCATCACTTTACACGCATCAAGTTCACTGTTCAACCAAACCGAGTCGCCTTCTAAACGCAAAAATTGGTACTGCTCAGGAGGGAAATAATAAAAACACGAATCGGTTTGCACGTGCATTCCTCCTCGTCCAACATTGGCGAAATCAAATTGTTTGCGCGAGAGTAGATGCGTACCTTTGTACAGAATACCTGGAAAGCAAAGTAAAATCAATGCACCGACAATCAGTGGAATACCCAAACTGATGGCCAATTTATACTTCGGAATTTTCACGTAGATCCAAAAAATGAAGAAGGGAACAAGCGCGAAAATCAGGATGTAGGGCTTGAATAAAACCAAGGCAATAGCGCCCATCGAAAGGAACACCATTTTTTTGTAGCGTGAGTTAGCCACCACCAAACCATAAGCGAATGCTCCAATTCCGAATACGACAAAGGTTTCTTTGAGGATGCCTGAAGACCAAAATAGAACATTGGGGAAGAGGAGTAAAAGCGCAAGGACAATCCACGGTTTCAAGTCCGTGTAGGCACGAATTGCCAGAAAAAGCAGAAGTGTTCCAAGTAGAGAAATGAGTGAAAAAATGAGCATGTGGACTACAATTGAGTCGAAGGAAATCAGATGGATCAGCGCGTGCACTCTAATGATGTTTCGGTTGTCGCTAAAAATTGCCTGCGATCCAGAATCCCAATGATTTGTTTCGCCCAAATATTTTTGCGAAAGCGCATCCGACGAGCCAATTCCTGTCATTAGCATTACATAATCGGCAGGTGATTCACTCGCTACGTTATTGAGAATTGTGGCTTCGCGATAAAATGCTCCCGCGTCGTTTTTTAGATGATAATCAGTGTGTTGGAAGATGTATAACTGAAGAAATAGCAATCCAACTCCACATTTGAGGGCAAAGCTCGCTGGGACAATCCACGGGCGCAATCCTGTGGCGCGATTGATTTTGGCAACCCGCAAAAGAACGAGAAATACCAAAAAATAAAGCGCACCAATCACTAGTTCCATCTTGCGAACAAATGTAAAGATTTATCTTAAGCCGAAGTAGAATGTGTGCCACCTTGTCAAACATTTCGGCAGGGTTCGCCAAAAGCATGCGCCACTTTGTCAGAATTTGGCTAGTGGCACAGAGATTGACGAAAGCTCACCATTAACAAACACGTGAAAAAATGAAAACAGGTCAGATTAATGTTCAAACGGAAAACATTTTCCCAATCATTAAAAAATTCTTGTACTCGGATCATGAAATTTTCCTTCGTGAATTGGTTTCGAATGCAGTGGATGCTACGCAAAAATTGAAATTCCTCGCTTCAAACGGCGAATACAAAGGTGAATTAGGAGATTTGAAAGTAGATGTGATTTTGGATAAAGTAGCGAAAACGCTAACTATCCGAGATCGAGGAATTGGAATGACATCCGAAGAAATTGACAAATACATCAACCAGATTGCATTTTCTGGCGCAGAGGAATTTGTGCAACAATATAAAGGAAAAGAGGGGGCAGAGCAGATTATCGGTCATTTCGGTCTTGGTTTCTACTCCGCGTTTATGGTGGCAGATCGCGTTCAAATCATCACGCGTTCGCGCAACGACGGTGCTCAAGCCGTTCAGTGGGAAAGCAACGGTTCGCCAGAATATACCATAACCGATGTTGAAAAAGAAGATCGAGGAACGGATATCGTGCTCTACATTTCGGACGAATCGAAGGAATTTTTGGAAAAAGCGCGCATTCAAGGAATTTTGGATAAATACTGCAAGTTTTTGCCGCATCCTGTAATTTTTGGAACTAAGACTGAGTACATCGACGACCCAAAAGGTGAAAAAGATGACAAGGATAAGGTGAAACGCGTCGCAATTGAAGTTCCAAATCAAGTGAACAATGTTTCACCAGCTTGGACAAAGGCACCCGCGGATTTAACTGAGAAAAATTACAATGATTTTTACCACGAATTGTACCCCTCCTCGATAGAAAGTCCACTCTTCAACATTCATTTGAATGTGGATTATCCGTTCAACTTAACAGGGATTTTGTACTTCCCGCGCATCAAAGAAAACGTGGAAGTTCAGCGCAATAAAATCAATCTTTACTCGAACCAAGTGTTCATTACCGACAGTGTAGAACAGATTGTCCCTGAATTTTTGACGCTTCTTCATGGTGTAATCGATTCGCCAGATATTCCATTGAATGTCTCTCGCTCGTATTTGCAAAGCGATTCGAACGTGAAGAAAATTGCGGCTCACATCACCAAAAAAGTGGCGGATAAGTTGGCAGAGATGTTCAAAAAAGACCGCCCAGATTTTGAAGAGAAATGGGGCGATTTGAGTTTGTTTGTTCAATATGGAGCTCTTTCGGACGATAAATTTGCTGAGAAAGCGAATAAATTTACCCTCTTGAAAAACACGGATGGTGTGCACTTCACGATGGACGAATACAAAGAAAAAATTGCGACGCTTCAAACGGATAAAGACGGGAAGCTGGTGATTCTTTACTCGAACCATCCGGAAGAACAATTCGGATTTGTGCAGAAAGCCAAAGCACGTGGATACGATGTTTTGCACATCGACGGACCGCTTGCACCGCACTGGATCAGCAAAATGGAGCAATCGAACGAGAACATGGCATTTGCACGAGTTGATGCCGACACCTTGGATAAATTGATCCCAAAAGACGAAGAAATTCCTTCGAAACTATCGAAAGAGGACGAAGAATCCTTGAAACCGATGTTTGAAGAAGTACTCGACAAACAAAAGTTCTCGATTCATTTCGAAAGCATGGATTCGAACGACGCACCCATCATTATCACCCAGCCAGAGTTCATTCGTAGAATGAAAGAGCAACAGGCCATGGGCGGAGGAGCTGGATTCTATGGTGCGTTCCCAGAAATGTACAATTTGGTGATCAATGCAAATCACGCCAAGATCAGCGATGTGCTCGGAACGAAAACGAAAAAATCGCAAGAACGAAAAGTAAAACAGTTAACCGATATCGCACTGCTGTCGCAAGGAATGTTGAAGGGTGAAGCACTCAACGCATTTATCGAACGAAGCATCGAATTGGTTTAATTTGGTATAAATGAAAGGGGACGGGCAGTTGTTCGTCTGCTTTTTTTAAAGTAAAAAGATTTGTTTAAGTTCATTTTAGCAGTAGTAGGTTATTTTGCCTTCAAAAGTTTTTGGGGTGCATTTCTTGGATTCATTATCGGCTCAGGAATCGACAATTATCAGAACCTCAAAAAGCAATTTCAAGCGCAAGGTGGAGGTGGCGGTCGCCAGTTTTCGACGGAAGATTTATTCAATTATTATCAACAGCGCTCGACGTCGTCCAACGATGTTCCAACCATGCTTATTGCGCTTTCCGCGGCAGTGATGAAGGCAGACGGAAAAGTCCTGAAGGCGGAATTGGACTACGTGAAATCATTCTTTGCGCAGCAATTCGGACCGCAATTCAATCAACAGCACCTTCAAACGCTTAAGCGCTTCATTGATTCAGGGAATATTCCCCTGGCACAAATTTGCCAAGATATTCGCGTGCGGATGAAGCCAGAAGTGCGTGTCCAATTGCTCCATTATCTTTTTGGAATCGCCAAAGCGGATGGCGATGTGGCCGATTCGGAAATCCGATTGATCCAGCAAATTGCCGATATGATGGGCGTATCAAAAGTAGATTTTGAAAGCGTGAAAAATATGTTCCACCGAAACGTAGATTCCGACTACAAAGTGCTTGGAATTGAACAAGATGCGACGGACGAGGAAGTGAAAAAAGCATACCGAAAAATGGCCATCAAATTTCACCCTGACAAGGTTGCGCAAATGGGCGATGAGTACCAAAAAGGGGCGAAAGAAAAATTCCAAAAGATCCAAGAATCATACGAGGCGATAAAAAAACGTCGTGGAATGAAATAGCAATCGCTTAGCAACGCAGACTATTGCTTTTTACCAATGGCGAACATCGTGGGCTTTTTTGCCAAATCAAACGCGTTTTCGCGCCAATCTTTCACGGATAAAGTTCTAATCTGTTCACCGTGAATGGTGAGGTTGTTCGCGATGCAAATCATGGTTGTGTCGGCTAATTCGTTCAGCAAATCTTCCAGCACATTCATGTTTCTGAACGGTGTGTCCATAAATAGATGCGTGTTTCCAGTGCGGTAGGTGTCTGCTTCGAAATGTTTAAGTGCTCGAATTCTGTCTTTTCGATCTTTCGGCAAGTAACCTGAAAACGAGAAATTTTGACCGGAAAATCCACTTCCCATCAACGTGAGTAGTATCGAAGAAGGACCGACAAGTGGATGTACATGGATGTTCTTTTCGTTTGCGAGAGTAACTACTGCGGCACCTGGATCGGCAACACCGGGACAACCCGCATCGGACATCACACCAATGTTATGTCCTTCCAAGGCTGGTTTGATAAAATGATAGATCGCGGAAGCTTCTGTTTTTTTATTGATTTCATGAAATACGCATTCATCGATTGGGAACTCTCTGTCCATTTTTCGTAAAAAACGCCGAGCTGATTTCACATTTTCAACGATAAAAAAGCGCAAAGATGTAGCAATTGCTTGCACATTTGCTGGAATTACATCGTCCACCACTTCGCCACCCAAGGTTGTTGGGATCATATATATCACTCCTTTTTCCATACTATTTCTGTAATTCGTTTAGTAGAACATCTGTGGCGTCATCCAACAATCGGTACACGTCTGAAAATCCTTGATCGCCTCCAAAATACGGATCGGGAACTTCTAAATCTCTGTTCGGGTGCGATAAATTTAAGATTAATTCCACTTTAGCCTCGTCAGATTTAGATCGTGCGAGTGACAATACATTGGAAAAATTGCTCTTGTCCATCACGAAAATGCGGTCGAATCGATCGAAATCAGCTACCACAAAGTGCCGTGCACGTAAATCGTCTATCGGACAACCCATTCTTTTTGCCGTTGCTCGCATCCGCGAATCGGGCGGACTCCCAACGTGGTAGTCCGCGGTCCCAGCGGAATCAACTCCAATTGTCAAGCCAGCTTCCTCCACTTTTTTTCGCAATAATCCATCCGCCAAAGGCGAACGACAGATGTTTCCAAGACACACCATGAGAATATTCATGGCACAAAAATAGCGATCGAATACGTAGGAAAGCTGAATAGGGTGAATATTCGATGAAATTCGTGTTTTGCAAGGAAATTGCTCTATCAATGTTCATTGTGTAGTAATCATTGAGTGAAAAGATCCAACCAATTTGGCTTTTGAACGTTTTATTAGTAAGAACCGATCAATTTTTGATTATGAGACAACTAAAAATTATCAAACAAGTCACGAATCGAGAAACTGCTTCCTTGGATAAATATCTACAGGAAATAGGTCGCCTCGACTTAATCACTGCAGAGGAAGAAGTGGCATTAGCTCGTCGGATTAAAGAGGGAGATAAAGTGGCGTTGGAGCGATTGACAAAAGCGAATTTGCGATTTGTGGTCTCAGTTGCCAAACAATATCAAAATCAGGGGATGTCCTTGCCTGATCTCATCAACGAAGGTAATGTTGGTTTAATCAAAGCGGCCGAACGTTTCGATGAAACACGTGGATTCAAATTTATTTCTTACGCTGTATGGTGGATTCGCCAATCCATTTTGCAAGCTTTGGCGGAACAAGCACGAATTGTTCGTTTGCCACTCAATAAAATCGGAACGATCAATAAAATCAATCGTGCGTTTTCTGAATTAGAACAGCGCCTCGAACGTCCGCCTTCAGCTGAAGAGATGGCCGATTTTTTAGATTGTTCGGTGGATGATGTTCGCCAGTCGATCGGAAACACTGGTCGCCACGTATCGATGGACGCACCACTTATTGATGGCGATGACTCTTCGTCTTCTATGTACGATGTGTTGCCAAACGACTCGCTGCCTGGTCCTGAGAAAAATTTGGTGATCGAGTCCTTGAGAAAAGATATTGAACGATCTCTTTCTACACTCACCACACGCGAAGGCGAGGTGGTTCGTCTCTACTTCGGATTGAATGGAATTAGTCCGCTTACGCTCGAAGAAATTGGTGAGCAGTTCGAATTAACTCGTGAACGCGTGCGTCAAATCAAAGAAAAAGCGATCCGTCGATTGAAACATACATCGCGCAGTAGAACGTTGCAAACCTATTTGGGATAACATTTTGCTTGAGCCTTAGCTCGGATCAACATCTACAATTACGCGAACCGATTTGTGTGAAGCAACAGTGAAGAATTGATCAATCATTTCTTGCAAACGCACCTTCACCTTTTTGTCATTGGCAGTGCGCTCAATTTTCAGCGTGATGCGCTTCAGGAATAAATTATGTGTTCGGCGTACAACTGGAAATTCGGGACCCAACACGCGCTCTTTAAATAAGGCTTTCATCGCATTTGCAAGTTCGTTCGCTGCCAAATTAAGCGTGTTCTCATCTTTGTGCTTTAGAGTGATCTCGATAATTTTGAAATAAGGCGGATAGAAATAATTCTTCCGCTCGATAATTTCACTTGCATAAAACCCAACGAAGTCATGACCGATTACTTTTTGAATCACCCAATGATCGGGATCGCCAGTTTGAACAATTACTTTTCCGCGTTTTTTTCTTCGTCCTGCGCGTCCTGCTACTTGGGTCATCAGCTGAAATGAACGCTCGAATGCACGGAAATCGGAGCGGTTCAGCAACATGTCTGCATCCAAAATCCCGACCAAATTCACATTTTCAAAATCCAATCCTTTCGACACCATCTGTGTTCCGATCAAAATATCAATTCCTCCGCTTCCGAACTCGTTGAGGATCGTTGCGTACGCATTTTTTGACCGAGTGGTATCTAAATCCAAGCGTTTGATCGTTTTTTCGGGAAAAATGATGCCCAATTCATCTTCAATTTTCTCGGTTCCAAATCCAAGCATTTTCAAGCGATTGCTTCCACACGCGGAACAAGATCCTACGGGTGGCGTGCTGTACCCGCAGTAGTGACATTTCAGTTGATTGCTCAATTTGTGATAGGTCAAGGACACGTCGCAACTTTTACAGCAAGGCGTCCAGTTGCATATTTCACACATCCAAAGTGGGGTATATCCACGTCGGTTTTGAAATAAAATCACTTGTTCACCCAAGCTGAGTGCTTCGCGAATGTGCTCAATCAAAAAGGAACTAAAATCGGATTGCATGCTTTTTTGCTTGCGTTCTTTTCGGAGGTCGGCGCACTGAATTTCGGGCAATTGAACGGCTCCATATCGATCGTTTAGTTCGACCAATTTATATTTCCCAGTTTTGGCGTTGTAGTAGCTTTCCAAAGCGGGCGTTGCTGAGCCAAGGAGAACATGCGCTTTGTGTAAACTTCCGAGTACGATAGCACAATCGCGGGCGTTGTAACGTGGAGATGGATCGTATTGCTTGAAACTGGATTCGTGCTCTTCATCTACAATCACGAGTCCCAAATCTTGGAAAGGCAGAAAAATCGAGGACCGCGCACCTAGTACAATTCGAAAGCGGTTCGGGTCGTTGTTCAACACGTGGTTCCAAATTTCAACGCGTTCGTTTTGATTGAATTTTGAGTGAAAAACGCCAATTTGATCACCAAAATAAACAGAAAGTCGTTGAATAAGCTGGGTGGTGAGTGCAATTTCGGGGAGCAAAAATAAAATCTGCTTGCCTAAATCAAGTTGTTCTTGAATGAGCTGAACGTACACTTCCGTTTTACCAGATCCCGTTACGCCATGCAGCAATACTACTTTGTCTTCGTCAAATCCCTGATTTATTTCTTCGAGTGATACTTGCTGTGCATCCGTGAGTGCCTTAAATGTATCGCCTTCATCTAAGTCTGTTTCGAAGCGAGAAATCTCAAAACGCTCTTGTAAAATGATCCCGTTTTGCTCCAAGGTGTTTAGTGACGATTGTGAAATCCCTTCCTCTTTGAGTTTTTTCCGGAGAATGGGCGTCATTTTTCCGTCGCTCAAATCACCGTGATGCAAAATAGAAAGAAGCGCCGCGAGTTGTTTCGCTTTGCCTTTTGCGTGTTCAATTTCTTCGATGTAGGCCGAAATGTGCTCTTCTTGGCGGTAATATTCGCTCAAGCGAACGAACATCGATGTTTTGGGAACAAATTTATCGTTGAGTTCCTCAATGGAGATGATGGCTTTTTTTTCGATAAGCGATTTGATGATCGGGTGGATGGTTTTGATGCCAACGAGTTCCGAAATTTCTTTCAGATCCATTTTGTCTCGCAGTTCCAGCGCTTCAACGATTTCGAACTCCCGATCGCTTAGAAATTTTGGATCGACCGTGTAATCGGGGTGAAGAACAACCTGCGTTTCGCTCGCCAATTTGAAATTGGAAGGCAGCGCAGCATTCATCACATCACCAATTGGCGCCATGTAGTAAGTCGAAATCCATTTCCAAAAAGTATATTGTTTGGGCGTGATAATAGGACGATCATCCAATAAAAATTCGATGTATTTGGACTGATACGCTTGTGGAATTTCTTCATGAATCCGCGTAATAATTCCCGTATTGAGTTTGTTTCTACCGAAAGGTACCACTACGCGCGCTCCAGTAAACACGGCATCATTCAGTTCAAAAGGAACACGGTACGTGAATTCATTTCTGATTGGAACTGGTAAGATGACATCGACAAAAAGGGTCTTTCGATCAGCCATGAACCAAAGTTAACAACAATCTTCTAACTACTGACTAGTTGCAAGCGTATGGTTCTGGATTCCCAATAACGTTGTCGCCTGGGTGAGTGCTACAGAAGAGGTAAGGCCCACAAATGGCTCCTTGACACAATTCCTGCGTACTTTTCTTATCCAACGCACGTATGTAAGCCTGTGCAGGTGAAATATAGAACGGTTTGTTGAAGCGCAATGTCTGCCGCGACGAGAAAATTCCAATTACATCATGTCCGTTCGTAGCCGTTAAATTTGTGTATGTTGGTTTGCTTTGAGCTAAACTGCTGTTCGGCTTGTTCACCGAAATGTAGTTGTAGAGTTCTTCCGATCCACCAGTTACCAAAACATCAAATGAAAGGAACCATCGTTTCGTTACCGAAGGACTACCAGCCGAACAAGAAGAGCGCATGAGGTTGAAGAATGTTTCACCAGATGCAGTAAACGTTTTCGTTGAATTTGGATTCACGGCAGATTCGCCAAGTTGCCAGCTAAAGGATCGATCTGTGTAATTTGCTCCGATCCAATCGCGGTAATTGGTAACGAGTGTAGTGTTTACTTGATAAGCATTGCCCGTGCCAACATCTAAAGCTGTAGTTCGGTAAGCGCTTGGATTGTCCGCAAAGCGGAAGGAAAAGTTTTGAGTAGATGCCGTACAGCTCATGCCTGTTACAATTTCAGTTTCTGCGGTCACTTCAAATTCGCCATTGTTCACGTCGATGTGCAATTTGTACGTCGCATTTCCGAGCAGCGGTGATGATGGAGGCGTTTGGAAATAATATACTTTTTGCTCAGGAGCATAGAAAATTCCGTTTGGGTCTTTGTTATCTATGATCGTGTCACTAAGCGCCCAACTACGTTGTAAATTACCATTTACGTATTCTTTCACCGTTGCCGCCACATTATCGAAGTAATTTGAATCGGCGATAGAAGAACTTCCGGGAGTGATATACGCACGGGTGATTTTGATCATGTGTACCGAATCAGATACATCGAGCAAGCCATAAACAATGGCTGTTTCTTCAAATTCGCCAACGAGATTCACATCTTCATTACACGATTGAAAAGAGAGAATAGAAATAAAAAGGAGAATCGCTACGGAGAAGTATTTTTTCATGTTCTTAGAATGTATAGTTCAAAGATACGTAATAAAGGTTTAAATACAAGGTTTTTCAATCGGTCAAATCAACACATCGACTGATGGATGCAACAGATGATCCATTCGTGCTAATCCTTCACTTTATTCATTCCCATTGCGCGCAACATCCAATTCGGGAGGTGTTTGCCGGGTTTGCGTTTTTTGAGGTGGATGTACCAGCCTAATTTTTTCATGATTGGCACTTTGTGTGTTTCCACAAACTCGATCCATGCTCCATCGGGATCTTCGATGTACGAAAATCGTCCACCTGCTTCACCCATATCGAAGGTATCGGAACTATCGACGGTGAATGGAAATCCTTTTGCTTCGCATTCTTTTTGGAGGATGTCCATGCCTTGAATATCGAAACACAAGTGGATAAATCCCCAATCACCCCAAAACCGATTCTCAAAAATTCGTTTGCAATCTGTGCGATCGATGGATTGAATCAATTCTATTTTTGTGGGGCCGAGCAATCGTGCAAATGGTCCTTTTCGCAGTTCTTTGTGAGTAAGGAGCACGCGACGGAATTCCCCATTTCCAGCTGGCAATCCTGCTAAATCTTCAAAGGTTCCCGTTTCGTCGTATTCCACCGTTTCGTAACCAAGAATGTCGCGGTACAATACTAGAGAGCGTTCGATGTCGCTTACGCCAATAATCGATCCTGCAACGGTTCCGCATTTTGATGGGTGACCTGTATCGCGGAACCAACCATCGCCCTCTACCACATGAAAAATATTACCATTCGGATCTTTCACAAAAAATGTTGGTTTCCCGTCTGGTCCTGTTGCTAATTCTCCTTGAATATCGGCGCCGTTTTCCTTGAAATACGCATAGCTTGCTTTCACATCGCGCGATTTGATTCGACACGAATAGAGTCCGAAATCGCCTAATTGGATCTCGAAAGAAGGTTTCTCAGTATTGCGTGAAGTGAATTGCCAAATTTCGAATCCACCGCCACCATCCATGCTCAGTGCGAGCGTTGCGGTGCGTGAGTGGACTGTGTCGCCTGTGTAACGCGTCATCAGTGGAGCTTCGGCTGCTTCTTCGAACACGCGAACGTTTGCGCCAAAGAAGGTG
>CALFOS010000029.1 GCA_937919725.1 uncultured Fluviicola sp.
AGAAGAAAATAGTTTCAATTTTTTCTCAATTTCTTCGTTACCTTCTTGTCATCACGACATATACTTATAAACTACACATTATGTCAAAACTTATTCTACTCTTCGCATTCATTTTCAGTTTTTCAGCTTTCTCTCAAGTTGCTTGTACGTATTGCACGAGCATGGAGGACGCATTAGTTAAACCGAACCAAGTTACTCACCTCGATTTGCACGCGCAAGGTCTCAACTCCTTACCGAACGGGATCGAGAAATTGGTGAACCTAAAATCACTCGATTTAAGTAAAAACATGCTGAATGAAATTGATTTTGCCAAGTATTCGTGGATTTCACTCGAACAATTGGACCTTTCTTACAATCCTGGAATCAACACGGTTGAGTTGGATGGAATGGGAAAAGTGATGCCGTTTTTGAGCTCCTTGAATTTGAGCAATTGCAGCGCATTGGTTCTCTCGCCGTCAATTGGTGAATTGACGCGTTTGAAGTCCTTGAATTTGAGTGGAAATTCGTTCGTGTTTCTTCCTACGGAACTCGAAAAAATGAGAGAATTGATTGCGCTCGATGTTAGTTCGAATAACTTGAAATCAGCTGCTTTTCTCTCGAACTTATGGAAAATTGAATCCCTCGACATTTCTGGAAATGAAAAATTGGATTTGCGAGAAGTAGGAACGGCACTTTATTTCAACCGCTCATCAAAGAGTTGACAATCACGCCCAACGAGCGCATGAAATACGGCATCCCACAAATTTTTGGCGAAATTCCTGTGGCTCATCTCACCTTGAAAGATGGTGCAATCAATCAATTGGAAAGTCGTTTGGCTGGAAATAAGGACATGACCGCTCTCACCCTTGATAATATTTCGTTCGACGATCCGAAAAAGTTCGCTACATCTCTGAATCGATTGGCGCAAGTGGAAACGCTTGAATTCAAAAACATGACCGTTCCAAGCACAATTGATCAGGTGACAGGAGTGAAAGAAATGAAATTCGTTTACAGCGATTTTCAAGACATTGCAACATTGAAGAAAGTGAAACCGACCATCGACATGTTGGCCATCGGCACAAATATTACGAATGAAGAGTATATCGGAAATTCAAAAACGGCCAAGCTAGGTGATCGAACAGAGGCGGACGTGAACAATCCGGTTCAAACGAAACAAGTAGAACGAAATAAGGTAGAGCAACGATCGGAGCCGATGCGCTTGAGCCAAACGATGCTAGATAATAAAGTTGAGTCAATTGTGGTCCCAACAGTTCAGAAATTGGAAGTGCTCGGTGATACTCCGTGCGTTGTGAAGACGAAATCGAGTGAGATTGAAATTCCGAGTGAGGCATTTTTATCAGCGAGTGGAGAAGTCTACACTGGCAAGGTGGTCATCGAAGTAAAGGAATACATGGATCCTGTTTTGAACGCCTTATCCGGTGCGCCGATGGTGTTTCAAACGAGCAGTGGAAATGAGGTGTTCGCTTCATCAGGAATGATGGATTTTCGGGCATACGACGACAAGGGAAACGAATTGAAACCGAATCCGGCTAGCATCATTCAGGTGCAGATGGATGATCTCCAGCCTGCCAAAGAATCTCAATTTTACACCTACGACGAAACAAGCAACAATTGGGACTTAGCACCAATGCCAAGACCGAGTAACTTCATGGAGAAAAAACAAGAAATTCTCGATTCACTCAATTTAATTTCATCAGAGGAGATCACAGGTTTTCAAGTGGTGCCAATTGGCGTTTTTCTAAAGTATAAAAAAAGTAGCAAAGATCCGTATCAATTGATTTTTAGCACCAACGGAAGATCAAAAGCACTGAAACGAATCAGAGGTGAAGCGCAGAAAGTATACACGTCAAATCCTGAGCAACGATGGATAGCGAAGCGAAAAACATGGAAAATTGACACGCTTATTTCTGAAGAAATGATCCAATTGTTAACGGAGATCAAAAAGGACCAACGAAAAACACAGAAGTACTGGAAGAAACAAATGGGACCGAAATATGAGTTCGCACCGCGTATTATTCGCGATTTGACCATCGAACCAAATCTAGAACAAGATAATTACAGCATGACCTTTGCTTACCTCGATTCAACTTACCGAATTCCTGTTATTTTAAGTTTGTCTGGCAGCGTTTCGCAAATTCAAGCCAAGGAGAAAAAGAACTTCCAATCCTTTCAGAAAGAGCAACGCATCGGAGATAAGGAACGCAAGGCGATCGACAAGTATAAAGCTGTCGAATTGGAGAAATATGCGAAAATGCGGAGGTACATGATACAATCTACCATGCAAAGTTATCCCGATTACGGACAAGGAGCACAAGAATACAATCGCTTCGGCCTTACTCAATTCGGAATGACCAACTGTGATTATTTCTTTCGAAATGTGCCCGACGGATACGTTGCTTTCGATTCTACGGGCGTAGATCAAAATGGGAAATCGGTGCTTGTTCCCAGAGATGTACGAAGTATTTACTTGGATGATAACGCATATGTATCCTCAACTTCGGTCGATATTCCTGTCTACAAAAACCGAAGATCAATCTTACTGTTTTTAATCAGCTCCATTGAAATTGCCATCGTGAAGGGCTGGGAAGTGCTTTCCAACGGATTTGTTCGCCCAAAAGTGGAGCGAATTTCGATTGAGGGTCTAACACCTGATGAGGTGAGTCGCAAAATTATGGAGGCTGGAAAATGAAGCAACTCTGCGTTTTCTTGACTTGCTTAACGCTCTTAGATGCTAGTGGACAATCGACTTTATTCAAAAACGGAGCGCAAATATTGATCGAGGCGAAGGACAGCATTTTTGAAATTGAGAACGCCGTTGTAGCCTCCGACGAATACGATTTTTTGTCGAATGGAATGCATCGACTGAGCCAACTGTGCCTAGCAAAACTAAAATCTACGTCTCGCAACCATCCCGATGAGCTTCAAAGTAGCAAAACGCTCACCACATTGGCACAACTTGCAACTCAAGCATGGCGCGGATCTCAATATGCCGACAAGAAAAAATGGGCAGGAATCGCGAAGCATTTCCGGCGTGCATTTGAGCGTTCCACCTCTAAATTTAATTATACCCAGCAAGTTTCATTTCGCTTGGACCTGGTTGATAACAAAAAAAAACGTTTCTACTTCGATAAAAAACCGGGCATCAGCGACCTCAACCTCTACAAAGGAAAAAAACCTAGAGGACTCACTAAAAAGGAAAAAGAAGAGCTGCCCGATCCAATTCCTCTTCCAATAATGACGGAGACACAGCTAATCGATCAATTCGTGTTGCAAATCAAACACCGAACGATTATTTCTGACCTCAAACGAGGAAAATATGCTTTCGTGGGACTCTATATTCATGTTGATGATAATACCTTGAACAAAAACAAAATTCCCACCGCTCGAGTTGTTCTTGTACTCGGTGCGCGCAGGCTTCGCGATATTCGTTTGAAGAAGCGCTATTATGTGAAGGAATGAGATGAAATTTGAATGTTGTCCACAAAAAAAGTCGGCTCTAAAGTGAACCGACTCAATTCTATACTTTCTTTAACTAAGCAACCTTCAACTTCGCCATTTTCGATTTAGAGAATTGTGCCAGCGCATAATGAGATGTTACACGGAAATCTTTCTCATTTTTCGATGGAAGTTCGAACATGGCTTCGTTCAGAATTGCCTCACAAATAGATCGTAGTCCACGTGCCCCAAGTTTGAAGTCGATGGCTTTGGTCACGATGAAATCAAGCACATCGCTGTCAAATTTCAGATCGATTCCATCCAATTCGAAGAGTCGAACGTATTGTTTGATCAACGCGTTTTTCGGTTCTGTGAGAATGCGTCGCAAACTTGCTTCGTCCAATGGTTCCAAGTAGGTCAATACGGGGAAACGACCAATCAACTCGGGAATCAATCCAAATGTTTTAATATCCGTAGGATTTATGTATTTCAACAAGGATTCCTTATCGATTTGCTCGCCTTCCTCGTTCGAGGAGAAACCAATCGTTTGTCGGTTCACGCGATTCGCAATAATTTTCTCGATGCCATCAAACGCACCTCCGCAAATAAACAAGATGTTTTTCGTGTCGATTTGAATCATCTTTTGCTCTGGATGTTTTCGTCCGCCTTGCGGTGGAACATTCACCGATGCACCTTCGAGCAATTTCAACAAAGCTTGCTGAACGCCTTCACCGGAAACATCTCGTGTGATGCTCGGATTGTCGCTTTTTCGTGCGATTTTATCGATCTCATCTACAAATACAATTCCTCGCTGCGCTGAGTTCACATCGTAATCTGCTGCTTGAAGTAAACGAGAAAGAATGCTTTCCACATCTTCACCCACATATCCAGCTTCGGTGAGAACGGTCGCGTCAGCTATACAAAATGGAACGTTCAACATCTTCGCAATGGTTTTCGCCAACAATGTTTTCCCTGTTCCCGTTCGTCCAACCAATACCACATTCGATTTTTCAATTTCCACATCATCCTGCGACACAGGCTGATTCAAGCGTTTGAAGTGATTGTAGACGGCTACGGAAAGTACTTTTTTAGCGTCTTCCTGACCAATTACGTATTCGTCCAACTTTTCCTTGATCTCAATGGGTTTCAAGACATTAACGATCTGATCGCCCGTTTTTACGGTCACAATATTTTCCTCCTTCACAATGGTGTGCGCTTGGGTAACACAGCTTTCGCAAATGTGCCCAGAAACTCCCGCAATCAACATTCCTACCTCGTCCCGAGATCTCCCACAAAATGAACAATTTGTATCTTTCTTCGCCATAACTATTTGTGACAAAAAAGCCCATCAAGATCCCGATCAAATCGAGAAAGCGAGGAGGCCGTTTAGTGTTTAATTCTTATTAGTTTGGATTGCGAAGCAACACTTCGTCAACCATTCCGTATTCTTTCGCTTCTGTAGACGTCATCCAGTAATCTCTGTCCGAATCTGCCCACACTTTTTCGTAATCTTGTTTCGAGTGTGTTGCAATGATGTCGTACAATTCTTTCTTCAATTTTTGAATTTCACGTGCCGTGATTTCGATATCTGAAGCTTGACCTTGAGCGCCACCAAGTGGTTGGTGAATCATCACGCGTGAGTGTTTCAATGCTGAACGTTTTCCTTCGGCACCTGCACACAATAAAACAGCTCCCATCGAAGCAGCCATTCCTGTACAAATTGTTGCAACGTCTGGCTTGATGTATTGCATCGTGTCATAAATTCCCAATCCAGCGTAAACTGATCCTCCAGGAGAGTTCAAATAGATCTGAATGTCTTTTTTCGCATCTACGGATTCCAAAAACAACAATTGTGCGTTAATGATGTTGGCAACTTGATCGTTGATTCCTGTTCCAAGGAAAATAATTCTATCCATCATCAAACGAGAGAAAACGTCCATTTGCGACATATTCAACTGTCGTTCTTCGATGATATATGGCGTAAGTGAAGACTCAATATAGTGCTCCAAATGCATGCTGCTGAGGCCTATGTGCTTCGTAGCGTATTTCTTGAATTCGTTATTATCGAACATATTTCGTGTGTTTCTATTGTTATGAACGATAAAGATACTATCAAAGTTGGAAATGACAATGAAATATTGACTGATGGTAAATTGGGTATATGGTTGGACGCTCGGTGGCTTGGTAGTGCAGAAGTGAGCTGATTTTTATGAAAATGGTATATTTGACACTGTGATAACACCCGAAAATCTCCATTCTCGCCGAGTTCTTCTTTCGCCTTTGAATTGGGGAATGGGCCATGTGGCGCGCTGTATTGGATTGATCCATCAACTCAACGAACAGGGCAATACGATCTTTATCGCTTGCGATGATGCGCAAAAGGCAGTTTTTGAGGAGTATTTTCCCGAACTCCAATTTATTCATCATGCCGGCTATCCGTTTCAGTTTGGAGGAAAGGGTAAGTTCGGGGCCGATCTCTTGCGAAGTAGAAAAGCGCTAATTGCTCGATTGAAGCATGAACAGGATGAAGTGGTGCGGTATGTAGATGAGAATCAAATCGACGTTGTTCTGGCTGATCACCGCTATGGATTTATTTCCAAAAAAGTACCGTCCATTTTTATCACACATCAAGTGAATCTTCCCGTTAGGTGGTATGAGAAGTTCGTGAATGCATGGCACAAGAAATTGATGAATCGGTTCGATTTTATGTGGGTGATGGACGACGAGAAATCGAGCTTAGCTGGAAAATTGAGTGAAAACGGTCCGGAAAATGGGCGTTACATCGGACATTATTCACGGTTTTCTATGTACGAAGATCAAGCAGAAAAAAAATACGATCATCTTTTAATAGCAAGTGGACCAAACGTATACGCGGAACAGTTGATCGCGTTTGTGCTCAAAGATAAACCATTACGAAGTAATTTGGCGATCGTGCACTCCACTTCTGTTCAAATTCCTGATGATGTAACAAGCATTTCTGGTTCGTGGAAAGAGATGGATGTAGCCATTCGAAGTGCTCAACATATCATTTCACGTCCAGGCTATACGACCTTAATGGATCTAAAAGTACTCGGCGTCGACGGAACATTCATCCCAACTAAAGGTCAATCTGAACAAGAATACTTGGCGAAGCACTTCTCAAAATGATCTAACAGAAAGTGATTATTGTTTCAAATACTTCGTGGTTGTTCCATCGCTAAATACATGAATCTGAACTCCAGCAGCATTCTCATTGATTTCTTGTCCCAATAAATTCACAATCTTCATAAGGTTCACGAGTTGTACTCTATTATCGATGGAAACGATTTCACCAAAATTTTCAACTTCACCATCAATATCTGTCTGAGCCAATCTATAATAGTTCACTGTACCAGAAGTGAAACCGCGATCAATGAATGAGTACGTAAGCAGGTTCTGACTATTTCCAGAAGCAGGCTGCATGTTGATCACATCCCATTGTTTGGCGTCAACGCTTCGTTCCAAGGTGAAATAAGATGAATTATGCTCACTTTGTGTTTCCCAGCGGAGAAGATTTCCATCTTCAAGCTTTTCCCCATCAAAGTCAGTCAGTTCTATGGGTAACAACACGATTGGGCAAGTTAGACTAGTAACGTCTCGCATCGCAACGAGCCAAGCCGCGTTGGCCGCATTATTCGGCACACCTGGCGTTTCATTTCCGGCAAGAGTTCCTGAGCTCCAGTTGGAGATATCGAAAAAATTGCCATCTGAAAACCAGCCGACTCTTGCGCCACCTCCGCCGGTGAATAATTTAAGTCCGTGTGGACCACCAGTCATTTCTGTACCACCATATGATACACCATGATAATAGGTGCCATCCGGAGTCCGAACTTGTATCGCATCACCATCATTTCTTAAGCTGAGCGGTCCCCAACCAGTTAACGGTGATACTGCATAAGTACAGGGTGAATACGTTGAATCTGGCGAAGTAGGAGCAGGGAAGGCTAAACAGCGTTCGAAAAGTGCATTGTCATGTGGAACAACGTAAAGCGAGTCAGTATTGGCGTCAGTTGGATCATCAGCGGGCACTGCAGGATTCGGATCGTCACGGTTGTAGATTACGATGAGAGATCCAACAGGGATCGTTGCCCACTGTGCTGCGTATGAGAATCTAAAATGACCATCTGCGATACCAGAAGCGGTACCAGGATAATCGGCAGGATTTGTAAAAGTGCCATTGTTGTCGTCCAAAATATACCCACGGATGTCCACTGTTTGTCCACATTGCCCAGCAACAACAAATTCATAGTATTCTTGATTACCAGTAGGCCCATTGGACCACTCGTTGATAATCAACCCTGGGGTCGTAGGTGTTTGAGGTACACATGGTGTAGTCTGAGTTATTGTAAATGCTGCACTTGCCGATCCTGTCGAAATTGGATTATCCGAAACAACACGAACCAAATAACCAGCCCCTGTTGGTGTAGCAGCTGGAATCGTGAAGTTAATGGATCCACTGTTGGCCGTTGAAGCGAGAGTTCCAATTACTGTTGGAGATAGAAATGAACCAGAAGCATCCGATAATTGAATGGAATAGATATTACCACCTCCGAAGGTGCCTGATGACGTGAAAGCAACAGAACCAGCATCAGTGGTTGGAGCCGTGCAATCAACGGTGAATGGAGCGCCTGTGACAAGTCCTGTTGTTATGCAAGGTGATATGGTTTGACCTGTATTGAGGGTTCCCGGGCTAGCCAGCGCAGGCGCGTTCCATGCGAACGAGGCATAGGAGTTTCCAGAGCCAGTAAGCTGTAAAGATTCACCAACTGCGGTTGTACTGGGTTCTACGACACCGATATCGACAGATACTGCTGGCGAAACTGGGACGTCCGTGGCTGCGAAGCTTCCCTCATAACTAAGAAATTGTCCAACGACCAAAGTTGAAGTACATGTATTGTAGAGCGCTATTCCATCTGGCGATCCATTCTGTAGGCCGGCCATTGGGAACCATATTGCTCCGTATCCACAACCTTCATCCGTTATTGTTCCTGTGAGCGGGAGGGTAATATAACTTGCACCACCAGCTCCGTTGTATGCGATAAGTTGGTAACAAGATAAATCGGTGCCTGCAGGTCCAGCAATCTCTGCGCCTTCACCGACATCTGCGCCAGTATTGTCATAATGTATCTCATTGATCCACGGATTTTGTGAAAACACCATCAAAGGAAACAAGATTGCCATGAAGGGCAGTAATAGACGCAACATAGTTGTATGTTTTGACACGAGGTCTAGTTTTTAGTTCTAATTCGAGTGCAAGTTAGGGCATTTACAGCAACAAAAAAAACGATTATTTGGTTGTTTATACACAACTGACGGGCACTCCAGTGATTTTTAATACCTCGTTATCTAACCATGAAACGGGTTAGTTTGTTCTATTAACCGATTTAGGGAGCATTTGAAAAGTGTAATGGAAGGATTCTAACCGATTGGTTATCAACAATTGAATACACTTAAACCTAGAATGATAACAAATTGTTCATATTACCGTTAAATAAAAAGCCCCGACTCTTTCGAATCGGGGCTCCTTATTTGATAAGATTTATTTCAATGCTTATTTCACGATAACTGTGAAAGTAGCGTTTTCAGCATATTTCAAGAACTCACGATCGTTAAGACCTTTCGCTTTGTAAGCTCCATCTTTAGCGATTGCGCTTTTCAAGTTGCTAACAACTTCGTTCAATTGATCCTGACGAGCAGCAGCAACTGCGCTCAAGTAGTAACCTTGTGCAGTTTCTTTGTCCGCAGAGTTATTAATTGTACTAACTGCTGCACTTGCGTTTCCGTTCAACATTTGAGCCAATGCTTTGTTGAAAGATGCTTCAGAGCCAAGGTTCTTTTCAGCTGGGCCGTAATTACCGTCTTGAATGTTCAAGATACCTTTGTTGTATGAAGTTTCAGATGCTGATCCTGCTTGGTTCAATAATCCCCACGCTTTCTTTCTGTCACCTTCAACACCTGCAACCGCACCAAGATTATTCTTAGAAATTTGGTTGTCTTTGATTCCGTTTGCTTTTTCGAATTTCGCTTTTGCTTCAGAAACTTTGTTTTGCATGTACAATACAGCACCAACGTTGTTTGATGGACGGTAATCGTCAGCGTAACGTCCTTCAGCAATTTTGTAAACTCTCAATTTCTCATTCAAGTCAGTGTAAAGTGCAGCACAGAACAACAACTCTTCCAAGTTCAATGTATCTGGTTTCGAAACCGAGTATGCTTTCATTTCCTCATCAGAGAATCCAGTCATGTCGTAAGAAATCATCATTTCAGCACGACGAAGCAATGGGAAGATATTTTTATCCAAGTATGTAAATGTTGCACGCATGTTACGTAATTCAACTTCACGCTCAGCTGGACTTGAATTCATTTCAATTACACGAATGATAAGCGCTTTCTCGTCAGCGTTCATTTTTGTGTCTTCTTGAAGTGCTTTCTTAAATCCTGGGAAATCCTCACCACTTCCTGAAGTTGAGTAGATCTCACCTTGAGCTTTGGCATTTTGCGCTTTTTTCGCGATGTCGATCAATGCCACTTTCGCAGTGTTTGAACGATCAGTAGACAATGTTCCGTTTTTATCTTCTTCACCCTCTGGAGAAGCATAACCTGTAATTTTCACAGATTTGATGTTGATTTTTGGATTTGTCTCAGCTTTCGCTAACCAATCTTGAACAGCTACGATATCCGCATCTTTCAATTCAGTAGCACGAACATCCGATTTTCCTTTCAAGTAGTTGATTTGAGCAGAAGTCGATTTAGGCGTAATACGCTCAAACTGATCTTTTGCAATGATCACTTTGAAATCTTTATTTACCAAGAATGGAGTGACAATCGTTCCTTTACAGATTTCGATTGGCTCGATTTCATCCTTCACTTTTCCTGCTTTTGAAACTGTACCCGTAATTTTCAACTCAGTGTTTTCAAAAGAAGGCTTGTAAGCGACTACGTCATTGTACGTGTATTTCCCTCCTGGTTTGTACTGAATAACGTTACCGTTTCCAGTTGCTTTTTCACCCATAAAGGTTACAGGCTTCAACGCAGTTTCACCCAACATTGGAGTGATTTCAGCGGATGCCTTTTTCTTGATACCTTTCTCAGGGAAAGTAACATCAATTTGTACTCTTACTGAGTCACCGTGCATTTCTAGTGGGCATGGAGTAACATTGTACTCTAAATCCTTCAACAATGTGCAGCTCGATACGGTAGTACCTGCAACTGCAACGAATGCTAAAACTCTGATTCTTTGTTTTTTCATGTTTGTTATAAATAAAGTCTAATCAAATTTCAAGTGCAATATTACGTATTTTTTTTTGGAACGTAAAACACTCAATACTATTTAATACTGCTAATTTATTCACAATTATACGTATTAATGCACGATTTGTCGGCACAATTCTTCAAAAGTTGCTCCATTGTGAGGTGCGTTATAGGATCGATTAACTGTGGTGAAAGCTCATGGAGTGGGGCTAATACGAATTTCCGTGTCCTGAATTGTAGGTGGGGAAGAGTTAGTAACTCAGATTCAAAGCAGAGCGCATCATAAAGTACAATATCAATATCGATGCATCGCGAAGCATAGACGCCTGATTTATTTTGTAATCTTCCCAAATCAGTTTCGATGGATTTTATCACTTCCAAGAGCGCAATCGGAGAAAGTGTGGTGCTCATTTTAAGGCAAAGATTCAAAAAATCGGATTCCGCTTCGAACCCAAGGGGTGGATTTTCATACACAGAGGAAGTGGATAAAACCTCACCTGCGTGTTTGTGAAGTTGATGTTTTGCATCCTGAAGGTGTTTGCAACGATCGCCCAAATTGCTGCCTAAACTCAAATAAACAAGCGACAGTTGCTTCATTTCCACTTCAAGGTGTTCATGAATTCTGTCAAATCGCGCTTGAGGTAATCCAGAGTTGGTCGTAAAGAGTCGTAATTCGGCGTTGAATTAAAAAGCACCTCGCAGTAAAGAAATCGAGATGTGCTGTCGGTCAGATAAAACTGAAACGGAGTAGCTACATCTCCTTGAAGTTCAAAAAAACTACCAAATACTCGATCTTTAGGACGGATGATCGTTTCGCTAACAATGTTATCTGCTTTTTGCTTGTGCTTGTCAATTTCGTCGTTCGCACTATTTACATAATACGAAAGTGGTTCGATCATGTCCCAATAGCGAATGTAGGCCATTCCGTTGAGTGGACCCAAATCAATTCGTTTGTGGCAAGTTCCTTCCGTTTGATCGGGCGCGTTGGTTGCCGTATATAATTTCGAGAGATTAAAGGTATACGAACAACTATCGTTGTAAGCAATGTATACAGGTTCAGGCAATTCCAAACGGAGATAGGTCGGTGGTTTTGGAACTGGATTCGTGCCGTTACATCCAACAATTAGAACGATTAAGGTGACAAGTGTTAGGATCTTCATTCTTCGCTTGGAATTTCTTGTTGTACAACTTTCACCATCTTTACGCGTCTCTTGTCGCTCGATTCAACGATTAATTTCAGATTTCCGACTACAATAAATTCATTGTTCATCAAAATCCGTCCGGCTGTTTCGGTAATAAATCCTCCCAGCGAATCGGCCACACTTGTATAGGCGTCCGAGTCTTTTTCGTCGATGCTCATCACTTTGTAAAAGTCTACCAATGAAGTTCGACCTTCGAAAAGATAGGTTTTCTCATCGATTTTAGTGTAAATCACTTCGTCGTCGTCAAATTCGTCCGTGATATCGCCGACTATTTCTTCCAAAATATCTTCCAAAGTTACAATTCCGCTCGTTCCGCCGTATTCGTCAACAACCAGCGCAATATGAAAGCGTTTTTCTTGAAATTCTTTCAATAAATCATCGATCTTTTTGTTTTCCGGAACGAAAAATGGTTTTCGAATCAAGGTTTGCCAATTCGTTTCCGGGTCGCCAATGTAGGGTAGAAGGTCTTTGATGAAGAGCAAACCTTCCACATGATCGAACGTGTCTCTGTACACTGGAATGCGCGAGTGACCACAATCCAAAATCATCGCCATCAATTCATCGAACGAACTGTCGATGTCAATTGCGTAAACGTTCATTCGTGACCGCATGATTTGGCGCACATCGGTACCACCAAATTTCACAATTCCTTCCAAAATGCGTTGTTTCTCTTCGGAGGCATTGTCGTCCTTAGTAAGTGCCAGCGCTTGTTCTAATTCGCCAGATGAGATGCGCACTTTGCCTTTTCCAGCTACGCGATGAATAAAACTAGAGCCTCGAACGAGTCCTGCACGCATCCATGAAATTGGTGGGAGGCGATTCAAAGTATACAACGCTCGTCCCATAAGTTTCGAGAAACCGAGTGCGTTTTTTGTTGCGTAAATTTTCGGAATCACTTCACCCAAAAGCAATAAAATGAGGGTGATAACCACCACTTCCATAATGAAATGGAAAAGCTCATTATCTTCTGTAGCGGGAGAAATTGTCGCAAAGATGGTACTCGCCAAGATGACAATTCCCACATTCGCGAAATTGTTCACGATGAGTATCGTCGCCAATAATTCTTTTGGACGATTGAGCATTTGCTTCACGAACGACGCACTTTTGCCCGAGTCGTTTTTTATTTCTTCCTTATCTGTCGGACTCAACGAAAAGAATGCGGCTTCGGATCCAGAAATCAAACCAGAAACGATCAATAAAAAAATCAAAACAAGAATAGAAACGATAAAGCTCGTTGCTCCCAATCCAGCCACTTGTGCCCCAACATCCGATTTTAATTCGTGAAGAAGGGGCTGAATACTCAGGGGGTCACTTAGTGTCATGTTGCTTATTAAAACGGAAGATCGTCCGAGTCGTTGTTAATTATATCGTCCACCTTCGATGGTTTATCGGGCGTTCCTGATGAATCATACGGCGCGCTCGAAGTAGAAGGTGATTGTTCTTGTCGTGAAAGCATGGTCATTTCATCTGCCACTACCTCCGTAGTGTACCGTGTATTTCCTTCTTTATCTTGCCAGGAGCGTTTTTTCAACTTTCCTTCGATGTATACTTTTTGTCCTTTCCGAAGGTACTTTTCAGCCACTTCTGCCAATCCACGCCACAGTACGATGTCATGCCAATCGGTATTTTCACGACGCTCTCCCGTCGTTTTGTCGGTATACGTTTCTGATGTAGCAAGCGAGAAGTTCGCCACAACAGCACCGTTTTCGAGGTGTCGTACTTCAGGGTCTTTCCCAAGATTCCCGATGAGTATCACTTTATTAACGCTTCCTGCCATAAATCCGATATTGGAGCAAATATACCTAAATGTAGTAAAAATTGATTATTCATTCGCAGTTACTTAAGATATCGATCAATGATTCTTGGGAGTGGATAATCTTGAATGCAATCACGGTCGATGATTAGCCAATCGGCATTTAGTTTTTTGGGGATTTCGTGGACGCGATGAAAGACGGCATAAATATGCTGATGACTAAGGATGTGCTTGATCGGCTCTGAGGAAGATTCAATAATATCTTCAAGATGTGTCGGTGCGTTCGAGTGAGTCGATTCAATCAATGGAAATTGATACAGCTTTTGCCAAATATCCTTTTCCGTTCGTTGGGTGATAATCGTTTTTTTATTTGACACATATATTATATAGTGGAAATAGCGATCACGCACTTTTGTTTTTTTTGATTTCACAGGTCGATCCTCCACTGTTTTATTTTTCAGGGCGATGCAATGAAGGTTTACCGGGCAAATTTCACAACTTGGTTTTGGCGCACATATGAGCGAACCCATTTCCATCATCGCCTGATTGTGAAGAGCGGGCTTGGCATTTTCAATTAAGCTATCGGCCAACAACTGAAACTCTTTTTTTCCTTGGGTCGAGTCAATTGGTGTGCCTACATCAAACAAACGACTTAAAAATCGATACACATTCCCATCCACTACCGCGCGGCATTCATCGAAAGCGAACGAAGCGATCGCAGCAGCGGTGTATGAACCAATTCCTTTCAGTTTGATAATCTCGGCGTAAGTGCTCGGAAATTCTCCATTGAGTTCATTAACAATGTGTTTAGCCGTGAAGTGAAGATTACGCGCACGACTGTAATAACCAAGTCCTTGCCAATTATTAAGCACATCTTGCTCGGAAGCGCACGCCAAATCGAAAATTGTTGGGTAAGCTGTAATAAATTTCAAATAATACGCCGTACCTTGTTCGATGCGCGTTTGTTGCATAATTATTTCCGACAACCAGATGAAATAAGCGCTTTTGGTTTCGCGCCAAGGCAGATTTCGAGAATTTTGTCTGTACCATTTGGCAATTGATAGATGAAAATGTACCATTCATGGAAAAATCAAAAATTAGTTGGTTAAAACTAAGCATTAAAACAAATTAGAAACTTATTTTTGAGGACTTTATATCAAGAAAATAGATAAACAAATTAATTATGACAAAAGCAGATATAGTTGCAGATATCGTTGAACAAACGGGATTAGAAAGAGTTGAGGCGCTGAAAGCAGTAGAAGCGTTCATGCAATCGATTAAGGGTTCACTGGCTTCAGGGAAAAATGTGTATCTCCGTGGATTTGGGAGTTTCATCGTGAAAGAAAGAGCTGAGAAGACGGGTAGAAATATCTCAAAAAACACAGCGATTATCATTCCGGCGCACAATGTACCAGCATTTAAGCCTGCGAAAACGTTTGTTGAAGACGTAAAAGGGAAAGTAAAAGTAAAATAAGACGTTAAATTCGAATTGGATTCGTAGAATTCCATCGAAATTATTATCTTTGCACTCCTGCCGAAACGTGGGGGTGTTTTTTTTCACTTAAGTGAAGGAAACTTGAACGAAGAAGTTAACTAGTAAAAAATATACGATTATGCCAAGTGGTAAAAAAAGAAAAAGACATAAGATGTCTACGCACAAGCGTAAGAAACGTCTCAGAAAAAATCGTCACAAGAAAAAGAAATAATCTTTTTCTAAACGTACTTGTGAAAACTTAGTGGTTGAATGAACTGCTAAGTTTTCTTTTTATTCATATAAATTAAGCTTTCGTGAGTTTAGAATTAATAGTCGATGCCAGACGAAATGGCATTTGGCTTGCTCTGCTCGATGACGGTAAGCTTATTGAGTTGCATGAGGAACAAGGGAATGCAGAATTTGCCGTGGGTGATATTTACCTTGGTCGCGTTCGTAAAATTGTTCCAAGTTTAAATGCCGCTTTTGTAGATGTGGGATATGAGAAAGATGCTTTTTTGCATTACCTCGATTTAGGGCCACAGTTCAATTCACTTAATAAGTTTACCCGCGATACATTGCGGAACAAGCAAAATGTAGCTGATTTGCTATATTTTAAATCGGAGAAGGATATTCTAAAAGACGGTAAAATTAGCGAGGTCGTCTCTTCTTCTTTACCTATTTTAGTGCAAGTTGCTAAGGAACCAATCTCTTCGAAAGGTCCACGCCTCTGCGCTGAAATCACCTTGGCGGGTAGATACCTCGTCCTCGTACCTTTCTCCAATAAAGTGTCAATTTCCCAAAAAATTAAAGACCCCGAAGAGCGAAAACGCTTGAAGGAAGTCGTGATGGGAATCAAACCAAAAAATTTCGGAGTCATCATTCGTACAGTTGCCAAAGGCAAAAAAGTGGAATTGGTGGACCAAGATCTTCGGAACTTGATCGAGAAGTGGAACGTGATGTTCGAAAACCTCAAAACAGCGAAGCCGCCGTCGAGAGTGCTCGGTGAAATGGACAAAACGTCAACGATACTGCGCGATTTGCTCAATGCAGATTTCTCAAATATTCATGTTGGTGATGCAACGCTCGCAGCAAGCATCAGAGAATATGTTTCTGGAATTGCACCAGGCCGAGAGAAAATGGTCAAGCATTACGATGGAAAAGTGGCCATCTTTGAACGATTCGGAATCAATAAGCAAATTAAGGCGCTTTTTGGTAAGAAAGTTCCTTTGCCTAGTGGTGGTTACCTGATCATCGAACATACGGAAGCCATGCACGTCATCGACGTGAATAGTGGAAATAGAAAAGGTGCAGATGGGCAGGAAAGCAATGCGCTCTCTACTAACCTCGAAGCTGCAAAGGAAATTGCGCGTGTACTTCAATTGAGAGACATGGGCGGAATTGTCTGCATCGATTTTATCGATATGCATGACCGTGCAAACAACAAAGATTTGTACACCACCATCAAAGCGGCAATGAGTAATGACCGTGCGAAACACAACATTATTCCTCCGTCTAAATTTGGTGTAGTTGAGATTACGCGTCAACGGGTTCGCCCAGAAACGGACATCACCACCTCAGAAAAATGTCCGACCTGTAATGGAACGGGTGAGGTTCAGGCTTCGATTCTCTTCTCCGAAGAAATTGAAAACAACTTGAAATACCTGATCGAAACGAAGAAGGAAAAAGCATTGGTATTGCACGTTCATCCATATTTGGAGGCATTCTTTAAGAAAGGAATGATCTCCAAACAAGTGAAATGGTGGCTCAAGTACAAGATATGGATTCCCGTTCGCGGAAATTCATCGAATCATTTGCTGCAATACTCTTTTGTAAACAAAAAGAACGAAGACGTTACGCTCTAACACATGAAGTTGGAGCGTAAATACTCCTTATTGGAAGCCAAAGCGCGGTTAGAGGCGCTTTGTGCTTACCAGGAGCGTTGCTCCTGTGAGCTAGCAAAAAGAATGCAATCTTGGAACCTCGACCGGGAAGATCAAGATAGACTCCTCGCCGAACTTATCTCCTCAAACTTTCTCAACGAAGAACGTTTTGCAGAAGCATTTGTGTCGGGTAAAATGCGGATCAAACGCTGGGGAAAAATTAAAATTCGGATCGAACTGAAAAAGCGATTCATCTCCAATTATTCGATCGACAAAGCCTTGAGAGAAATCGATTTAGACGAGTACTGGAAGAATCTTGTGCACCTATCCGAGCGAAAATGGGCGCTTTCAACGGAAAAAGATCTGTTCAAACGAAAGGTGAAACTCTACCGTTTCCTCAACACAAAGGGCTACGAATCAGATTTGATCAAAGATGCTGTGGATGCGATTAGTAGACCATGATTTTTTCATACAATTCCACTTTGTCGCCCAAATAATCTTCGAAACTCACGCATAATACGTACACGCCAAAGGCCAAGATGAGATCGATCTCCGCATAATTTTGCTCGGAAACGGAACCAGAATACACGACTTTTCCCGACATGTCGACCAGTTTGAACTCAAATTCTTCCACATCGCTATCCTGTACCCGAAAACGTATTTTACTTCCCTGTTCCATTGGATTTGGGAAAATGATCAAATCGTGGCTATTCGTTGGAACAAATAGTTCTTCTCGAAAATCAAAGAGAAAAAGCCCGTTTTTTCTATCCGAAACCAAAATTCTCTCAGAAGGCAAATTTGGATAAATTCCCCATGCACCGCGCATCGTAAAAATACCTTCGTCTTCGGGATGTGTTTCGTAATGCGCCACTTCTTTAGGCGGAAGTTCACGTAAGTCGTAGATTCTCAAACCTTCGTTGTAATAAGCTACGTAGGCAAATTCATTACTCAGTACGATGTTATGCGGCACGCTGTTTTCCAAAAAATTGCTTCCAAAGTACGAGTCGATCGTTAGTAAGTTGTTTTCAACGGTGCAAAATTTCAATTTCTTTCCATTTGTTTCATCGCCAAACACATACTTCGTTCCATCGGGCGATAACCATCCTTGGTGATTGTATCCTTGTTCTTGATAGATGCTCATATTTTGAAGAAAAACGGGCGCACTTGGATTGGAAAAATCGTAGATGCGAAGTCCCTCGAAGCCACAGTTCAAATAGGCAATGTTGTTGCGAACGTAGGAATCGTGCACCTCGGGAATGTCCGCTGGTCCAGTGTAAATCAAACTCGGATTGACCGGATCGGCGAGCGAATAAACTTGCATAGGTAGCTGCGGGAGAAGTGTTCCTCCAGATGATGGACTGATTAAACAGGCGTACATCAAGGCATTCGTGGGATCGATGAAGATGTTGTGAACCTGCGTAAAATTGAACTGATCTTCGGCAACGAGCGAGACGGAATCGGGCAAAAAGGAAACGTCGATGATTTGCAAACTACTCAATCCTTCATCACAAACACTATATAAATAGTTTCCATACGATTTCATGTCGCGGTGAATCACCGATGCGTCCACGAAATTTCCATTTACAAAATCAATCGGGACTAATTTATTCGACGAGCTAATCTGAAAAAAATGTGTTCCTTCTGTAGATCCTGCAGCAGCATATTCGTTTCCATTCACCACAAATCCCCAACAATCATTGTAACGCATACCAAGCGAATTCACCAAAAGTGTGTCCGCCGACCACCGATCGAGCAATTCGATGTTCTTCGAATCTTGACCGAAAACGGAGACGGGTAAAAGAAGGCAAAATAGAACGCGAAGCATAAATCTTCCAAAAATTGTTAATGTAAAGATAGAACAATGCCCATAAATATGGAGCGGCACATTATGATATGCTATTAATACTTATTTTAGCGCTACGATAAAAGAGAGAAGTGTCAGACGCCATAGTAATTATACCAACGTACAATGAAGAAGAGAATGTTGCGCGCATGACCGAAAAGTTGATGTCACTGGAAAAAGATTTTCATATTCTTTTTGTCGACGACAATTCGCCCGATCAAACGGCAAGAATCATTAAACGACTCAAGGAAAAATTTCCGGGACGGATTCACATCGAAGAACGAGCAGGGAAGATGGGACTTGGAACTGCTTACATTCATGGGTTTAAATGGGCGTTGACACACGATTACGACTACATTTTTGAGATGGACTGTGACTTTTCGCACAATCCAGATGATTTAATTCGTTTGTACAACGCGTGTCATGCAGATGGCGCAGATGTGAGTATAGGCTCGCGCTACGTGAAAGGCGGAAAAATAAGTAATTGGCCTTTGAAACGCATTTTGATGTCCTACTTCGCAAGTTTGTACGTACGCATGATTTTGTGGCTCAACATAAAAGACACTACAGCAGGATTCAAATGCTATCGAAGTAAAGTGCTCGAAAAAATCAATTTGGATGGAATTACCTTCAAAGGTTATGCGTTTCAAATTTGCATGAAATTCGCCGCGAAAAAGCATGGATTCAAGATCACCGAAGTGCCAATCACCTTTGTGGATCGCGTTTACGGAGTATCGAAAATGAGTACTGGAATTTTTAAAGAAGCATTTTTCGGCGTTTGGAAGATGCGCGGAATGAAGCTATGAACGGAACAATCATCCTCAAATCAGGAACAATCGTCAATGAAGGTCGGCAAGTAATCGCAGACATTTTCATGAAAAATGGACGCATTGAAAAAATTGCCTCCTCCATCTCAAATGAGGTAAATGCTCAAGAAATTGATCTCTCAGGAAAATTCATTTTACCGGGTTGCATCGATGATCAAGTGCATTTTCGCGAACCTGGATTAACGCACAAAGGGGATATCAGATCAGAATCTAGAGCGGCAGTAGCAGGTGGGATTACTTCATACATGGAGCAACCGAATACCAAGCCTGCTGCAACTACAATTGAAGAATTAGAGAAAAAATATACACGAGCAAGTGAAGTTTCGATCGCGAACTATAGCTTCAACATGGGGGCGAGCAACGACAACCTCGAAGAGTTAAAAAAAGTGAGCAAGAGAGATGTGGCGGGGATTAAAATTTTCATGGGATCCTCCACAGGAAATATGTTGGTAGATGAACGGAACACCCTGGAAGGGATCTTTCAATTGGATCACCAGTTAATTACGCATTGTGAAGATGAGGGAACCATTCGTGCAAACCTAGCAGCAGCGCAGGCGAAATACGGAGAAGACATTCAGATGAGTATGCATCCGCTTATTCGAAGCGAAGAAGCGTGTTATTTG
>CALFOS010000030.1 GCA_937919725.1 uncultured Fluviicola sp.
TCCATGTTGCCGCGCGTATACTGTCCGCGAGCTGTACCCGTTTTTACCGAATTTTCATCAAATAAACGGATCGAGTGGAGTACTTTCAATTTCTCGTTGCGCACGTGATCTGCATCCAAGCGCGAGGGTGGTTCCATGGCGATCAAGCAGAGCAATTGAAGTAAGTGATTTTGAACCATGTCGAGCAATGCACCGCTTTTGTCGTAGTAATCGCCGCGTTTTTCAACACCCAAGTTTTCAGCCACCGTGATCTGAACATTGTCGATGTTCTCGGAATCCCACGACGATTCGAACAAGCGATTTGCGAAGCGCAAAACCATCAAGTTTTGAACAGTCTCCTTGCCCAGATAATGGTCGATTCGATAGATCTGATTCTCCGTAAAGCAAGCGCCAATCTTTGCGTGGATTGCCCGTGAAGTCGCCAAACTATTGCCTAACGGTTTTTCCAAAACTACTTTGCTCCTTTCGTTGATCAGCCCACATTTCTTCAAACATTCGCCAATTTCCCCGAAGGCTGAGGATGGTGTAGACAAATAGTAAACGCTTTGGCGAACTGGGTTTTCTTCTATTTTTGCTTGAAGTCCAGCGTACGCATTTTTGGTGTGCTCTGGAATGCATACCAGCGTGATTTTATCTGCGAACACGTCGATGAGCGAATGATCGAGTTCGTAATCGGTGGAATCAGAAATGAATATCTTGAGACGTTTGTGAAAGCTCTCATCGGTATTTTCGGTGCGTGTTATCGCAATGATGTCGTGCGCCACGTCGAGTTGCTTTGCAACAAATCGGTGGAAAAGCGCAGGATAAATCTTGCGGAATGCCAAGTCGCCATCTCCTCCGAAGATGACAGCGTTGAATGGTTTTATTATTTTATTTCGTTTGATACTCATGTATCTGATTCGTTTGTTTACAAATATAAAACTTATTGTTTATTATACAATAAGTAAGTTTAAAATCCAAAATTATCGAAACCATTTTCGAGTAGAAGCACATAGTTTGACGTGTTGAACTGGAACAATTGCGAGCGCTTGTGTGGCACTCCTTCTTCTTCTTTTTCATTCAGCGGTTCGACCAATTTCAATTTCAGCATTTTTCTTCTGAAATTACGCTTATCCAGCGTTCTGCCAAGTATTACTTCGTATAATTTTTGCAAATCGGAGAAAGTAAATTTTACGGGCAGCAGATTAAAACCAATCGGATGGTTTTTTAAGTTGATTTTAAGTTGATCAAATGCCGCGAATGCAATCTCTTGATGATCGAATGCCAAATCGGTTGATTTATCCAAATTCACCCAGCGTGCTGATTGTGCAAACGACGATGGCTTTGGTGTATAGTCGTTCATGTTGACCAGCGAATAGTAGGCAATCGTGACAACTCGTTCTTCCGGTTTCGCACGAATCGACCGCAGCCAGGCTTGATCCTCCCTCTTTTTTAGTCGCTTCGGATCGCCAAATGCGCGCACTTGCTTCATGAAAATGTTTTTCAAGCCCGTGAGTTCTTTGAGCACACGAGAAGCAGCCGTGTCGAGATCTTCGCCATCGAAAATTAAATCTCCTGGGAGCGTCAA
Source organism: uncultured Fluviicola sp. (assembly GCA_937919725.1). Taxonomy (GTDB): domain Bacteria; phylum Bacteroidota; class Bacteroidia; order Flavobacteriales_D; family Crocinitomicaceae; genus UBA4466. The sequence continues at coordinate 1,568 of CALFOS010000030.1, forward strand.
CAGTTTTTTTGTACATGATTCCACCGAGCGCTCAATCAGCAATAATTTTAATTCGGAGCCGTCAAACCCAAAGATGGCACAATCCACCGATAAGCTGGGATTCAATTGCTTCACTTTCTTTTGTTTCGACATACGATGTGAAATTTTCTTTTTACTTTTACAGTGTGTCCAAATGACACTTAGACAAATTTAATCTTTTTTTACATGCATTTAATAGTCGACAGTGGATCCACCAAAAGTGATTGGGTTCTTTTGAAGCCAGAAGGGAACGAATCTTTCAATACAATGGGTCTCAATCCTTACTTCCACAGTGAAGAAACGGTGTACGAAGCAATTTCTGATAACCTGAATTTATTTAGCTATCGCGATGAAATTACACACGTCTTTTTTTACGGCGCTGGTTGTTCTTCGGAGAAGTTGAATGCGATCATCCACGGCGGACTTTCGGGCGTTTTTCGAAAAGCGACCATTGTTGTGGACCACGATTTGAAAGCATGTGCCTATGCGACCTACGAAAACGAACCTTCCATTTCCTGCATCATCGGAACGGGATCAAATTCCTGCTTTTTTGACGGAGAAAATGTGATTGAAGAAGTTCCGGCACTCGGCTATATTCTTGGAGACGAAGGTAGTGGAGCCTATTTCGGAAAGAAATTAGTTGCCAATTATTTATATCACCGCTTGCCGAAGCGAATCCACGATTCCTTGGTGAACAAAATGAAATTAACGAAAGAAGACATCGTTCGCCGTGTTTACATGGAGCCAAATGCAAATGTATACCTCGCTTCCTTCATGAAATTTATTTTTCAGCACGCCGACGACGTTTTCGTCAAAGAAATGATGTATAACGGATTCAAAGAATTTGTGGAAGTGCACGTTTGCTGCTACCAGGATTATAAAAATTACAAAGTTCATTTTATTGGCTCAATTGCGTATCTTTTCAAAGATCAATTGTCGGATGCCTGCGATTTCTACAATGTGAAAATGGGGCAAGTGATTCGCAAACCGATTGATGGATTGATCAATTATCACCAAGCTCAACTCATCACGAAATAATTTGGCGTGAGTTCTAATTTGGCGTGAGTTCGGATAATTTGGTTGATTGAAAAATAAAGTTTAATATTGTACATGTTACCATAAGTTATTTCATCGAATGAAAACGAGAACAATACTTGCGAATACTTCTACCAAATTGGCATCTTGCTGTGCGCTATTTTTGTCTCTGCTTGCTACCATTCTATTCTCCTCATCCAGTTTTTCGCAAGTAAATCCCGTTACCGTTTCTCAAAAAGATGGACAATGGACGCTTTACGTCAACAACGAGCCATTCTATATTAAAGGTGCAGGCGGTGAAAAGGAATTGGACGTTTTAATCGAATGCGGTGGCAATACGATCCGAACGTGGGGAGTTGAAAATGCTCAAGAAGTATTGGATGCAGCTCAGAAAAAAGGTTTAAAAGTAATGTTGGGGCTATGGGTGCAACATGAACGCCATGGATTTGACTACAACGACGAAGATAAAATTGCCAATCAACTCGAATCCTTTCGGCTTTCGGTACGCAAATACAAAGATCATCCAGCCTTGCTGATGTGGGGAATTGGAAACGAATACGAGCTTGAATACAGCAATACGAAAGTATGGAAAGCGGTAAACGACATCGCATTGATGGTAAAATCCGAAGATCCAAATCACCCAACATCTACGGTAACAGCAGGAACGAATGACATCAAAGTCGGCTTCATTCAGCGAGAAATGACAGCGATAGATATTTATGGAATCAATACCTACGGTGATATCGGAAATGTAGCATCCGTTTTAGCAAAAGCCAAATTCGATCGAGCATATATGATCACCGAGTGGGGACCAAACGGTCATTGGGAATCGCCGAAAACGCGCTGGGGTGCATCCATCGAACAAACAAGTACTGAAAAAGCGGCCGTTTACCTCGAACGCTATCAAAAATACATTTGGGATGAGCGCAAGCAATGCCTCGGATCGTTTGCCTTTTTGTGGGGACAAAAACAAGAGTACACTTCTTCGTGGTACGGACTTTTCACGGAAGATGGCGAAGCAACAGAAGCGCTCGATGTTCTACAATACGACTGGACGGGAGCGTATGCAGAAAATCGTTCACCGAGTATCGATTCATTGCGCATAAACGGAGCTTCAATTGAGAAAAATATCATTTTTAACGGCAACGAACGCATCCAATTTAATGTGTATGCAAGCGATCTGAACCAAGACAAATTAAACTATTCTTGGGAACTCTACCCAGAAAGTACCGACTTGAAATCAGGTGGAGATGCGGAGAACAAACCCGTTTCCATTTTGGGACGACTTTCAAAAAAGAATTCAGCCGGCGTAGAATTGAAAACTCCAACGCGCGAAGGAAAATACCGATTGTTTGTTACCGTAACCGATGGAAATCGCGTGGCTTATGCCAACATTCCTTTCTACGTCGATCCGAGCAACATGGCAGAAGACAAACGCATCCGATTTATTCATCAAGAATTGAAATCTTTTGAAGCACAGTAAACCATACATTATTCTCATTTTCCTGATGACCATTGGTTGTTGGAGTGTTCGTGCACAAGAGTCAGACACCGCGAAGCTGGAAGAATCGGGAATGTTCCCTAAGTTGATGAAACAAGGACTCAACAAATTAAGCGTTTCGGGTTACTACCGTTTTTTGGGTACCTACACCGCGATGGATGAACAGTACGCCGAATTTGGTGACATCCGTCAACGATTATTTCTCGGCGACGATAGCAATATTCCGCAGTTTTCGATCAATTTGAGTGCTCGTCCATCAAAAAACACCTCATTTAACACTGATTTTTTCTTGTGGACGCCC
>CALFOS010000031.1 GCA_937919725.1 uncultured Fluviicola sp.
CCTGTGTTTTTCATCCAAAGCTTCCAAACTTTCTTCAAATTCCACTCTAAAAAACGTGTCGTGTACTTCTTCGAACACGTCTGTATTTGCATCGCCTACTGCGTAGTGCTGATCCAAGCCATTTGACGTGTTTTTGCGCACTTCTTGTTTCTTGTACTCGTTTTTGCACATGTTGTTCGCCACGGAATACAACCACGTTTTGAACTTACGTGTAGGATCGAACAAATCTGGTTTTCGAACAATTTTTGCGAAGATATCGTGCACGAAATCCTCGGATTTTTCTCGGTCTTTCCATAGCATACGAATGAAATAGCCCAACAATGGACCTGAGTACCGATGGTAGATTTCGTCGAACGCTCGCTGGTCTCCTTTCCCAACAGCGATCATCAAATCTTCATCAGACAGTGTTTTATATTGAGGTTTTATCAACCGCATTTAATAGCTTGCCTTCACTTTTTGTACTTGTTCATATTTTCTACTTTGTACGCCTATTTGATCACTCACCTCGTCCACTTCCTTCAACTTACTCTTCTCTCCTGTCACCTGATACACTTTTCGCAAGTGCAGGAGCATCGGCAAATAATTCGCTGAAAGTTGCTTTCCTTTTTCATCCATAGGATTTGAAATGACCGACTTTTCGAGTGATTCGTTCCATAAATATTCATTTCGTGTGAAATTATCGAAGCCGTCAGAATGGTACTCAAAAACCAAACCAACTACGAACAATTTATCTTGAATCGTTTGGAAATATTCTTTCGGAGTCGTAAGGGAGACACTTAAATTTTTGTCTACGTTGAGCGCACAGAAGTTTGCAAGGTAGTTCACGTCCACAGTATTTGTCGTTGGAAGCTTGTATCCTTTCGTTTTTAGATCGGCGCGGTAAGCTTCGCTTTGTAAGAAGTCGAGTGAAACAAGTGTAACATCCGAACGAATTCCTTGTTGATTGAGTGCGTAGTAACTTCCAAAGCCATCATCAAATCCATGCGTGATGAGCGTTCCATTTTCCTGTACTGATCTCAAAATATCGCCCGAATATGCAACAACGTTGTCTGTCAAACGATCAGATTCTAGCAGTTTATCAACATAGATCAGCGCAGTATCCACTTGATTATTGATCATGAAATAGCCCGCCAATTGAACATGTACATCTGCGTTATCTGGACGAACTTGTGCTGCGGCCTGTAAATCAGTATAGAGATCGACATTGTAATTTCCTGCGACATATTTAAAGTAATGGTATTCGAACGAGCTCGGAGCGTTTTCCTGAAAATAGTTCACGGCTTGATCCATCTGAACTTGTTGCTGCAAGGATGGCGATCGACTAGAACGTTGCATGTCCGAATCCAGATTGGTTGTTGAAAATCCCGTCGAAACATTTTTCATTTCAGCAGCTTTAGCAATCGAAGGTGCAGGTGGAGATGGAGGAGCAGGCATCGCATCGTCTAATTTGTCTTGAGCATCTTTCAATCCTTCAATTTTCATATCCTCAACTGGTGCCATTTCTTGTTCAGCCTCCACTTTTTTGGTTGCTTTGGATTTTCCTTGAGTCTGAATTTCTTTGCTTTGAATTTCCTTGCGTTCCAATTTTTCTGAACTGCGAGCGGAAGCCGGCGTGATGGATTGTTCAGCGGTGGTATCCATTTCCACCTCTTCCACTGTTTCCATTGTAGGAACAGAAATATTGTTATTGTTTCCATTCGAATTGTTCGCAGGAGTTCCTTGTTGAGCAAAGATGCAACTCGACGTTAAAAGCATTATTGTATAAAGTAATACGCGCATAATTTCACGGATTTGTATTCTAATACACCTCATTAAACGAAAGGTTCATTGAAATACACTATTTTTTTTTGAAAAATCTATGATATACTCGATTCACCCGCAAAGAGAAACTTGTTTGGCGAAATGAGATTTGTTTTCACAGCGTACATAACAATGCCAGCAGTATTTCGAACGCCAAGCTTGGCCATGATGTTTTTTCGATGCGTTCCAACTGTGTGATTGCTCAAAAATAACATGTCCGCTATTTGCGCATTTGTATGACCTTCGGCGATGAGAACAATAATTTGAGATTCGCGTTCAGAAAGCGTCACGGGCTCACAGGAAAACGCATCAAGGTCGATGTCATCTACATTCAAATGGGCCTCTTGAATCGTTTCCAAAATTTGACCACAGAAAAACTTGTTTCCACGTCCAGTTTCCCTAACAGCATCAATAATTTCGGCGATGGAGCAATCTTTTTTCACGTAACTCATCACACCCGATCGTAATGCATCAACCAATGTTTGCGCAGATTGTTCGGGTGTAATTGCTAAAATATTGATGTGCTTTCGAAGCGCCCGCAGTTTCAACAAGACGTCAATGGTGAATCCCTTTGAAGTATAATCGACCACAACTACGTCCGTTTCGAAATTCTTTAAGAGTTCCAAAAGATCTTCGCTCGAAGTTGCTTCGCCCACTAATTCGACCTTTAGGTCATTTTTTAGCGCAGATCGAATTCCCAATCGAACCAATTCGTTGCTATCTGCGAGGACAATCTTCATTATTTAGAATCATTTTAGATAGTTCAAATATAGACATATTCGGGAAGAATAAGGATCCCTCAACAAAAAGCTTTCCACAGGATTAGATTCATAACTTGAGAAATGAACAGCTTGTAGCAATAATTTCAACTTCGTCGAGTTTTAAGACAAACATCAACTACATGAAAACACATTTCTGGTCAGTCTTCATCTCACTGATCCTATTCGGAGGAAATGACATTTCTGTTTTTGCTCAAGGCTGGACACAACTCGACGATTTTCCATCCAGCGCGCGTGATGACGGAACTTCGTTCACCATTAATTTAACGACTTATTGTGGAACAGGACTGGATGGAGCGTGGAATCCAACGAATGACTTTTATGCATTTGACATGAGCCTTGAAAGTTGGACGACGAGCGCCGGTTTACCGCAGGTAGAAGCACGACAATATGCTAGCGGATTTACATCTACAACTCATGGTTATGTATTCGGAGGAGTCAATGGAAGTGGATTCTTGAATGATTTGTGGAAATACGACCCAATTTCAGATAGTTGGTCGGAAGTTTCCGCCTTGCCCGCTCTCGGACGAAGCGGCACGTCGAGAATTGTCATGGGCGACACTGCATATATTATTGGTGGTCGAACAAGTTCAGCGCTATCCATTGCTGAAGTTTGGGCCTATTCGATGACTTCCGATACTTGGACGCAAAAGAACAATCTTCCCGAGTCTCTTTGGCGCGCTTCTGCGATAGCATTTCAAGGAAAAGGCTATTTGGTGTTCGGATTGAATAATGCCGGTTTGTACAAAAACGAGATTTACGAATACGATCCAACGAACGATTCTTGGTCGAACTTGGCGAATTTCCCCGGAGTTGGTCGAACGTACGTGAGTATTTACTTGCTCGACGATCAGATTGTTCTTCTAGCCGGGCGCGATTCGATTGGCAATTCTTACAACGATATGTGGAAATTCGATGTCCTGGCAAATTCTTGGTCAATTTCCTATAATTTGCCAGCTTCACAACGTCGAGGCGGAATGTGCTTTCATTCAAATTCAGCGATTTACTACACAACTGGAATCGACTTTAACAATTCTCGCTTGACCGAAACGTGGAAATACGATCTCTTTCTTTCCGAAAATGAGACGGACATGGATGCCTTTTCGATGTATCCAAATCCAGCGACCATTGAGCTCAACATCCAATTGAAAAACGGATTCGACGACTCTCATTATCGAATTTATTCCCTCACAGGGCAAATTTTGCAGAGCGCAAAACTTGAAACGACACAGCGAATCGATATTGCTGAGTTAGCACCAGGAAATTACTTGATTGAGTTGCAATCAGCAGAAAAGAAACAAACGAAACGCTTTGTGATCAATTAGAAACGCAGCAACCAACCGAATTCATCCTCGATTTTCCCAGCTTTCAAATCATTGAGGTACGCTCCAATTTTCAGTGAAGTAACTCTCGTTTTAGGATCAGGTAGCACGAACAATTCATCGCGGTAGCCAATTTTAGCAATCTGAGCAAGTGTTGCAGCAGTACCAGCGCCAAAAGCATCTGTCACTTGACCTTGACGCAACGCCTCAACTAATTCAGCCACTTGAAGTTTTCTTTCTTGAACAGGAATCCCCCACTTTTTGGCTATTTCCACAATGGAACGCTTGGTAACTCCACGTAAAATTGTATCAGAATCTTCGGAAGGTGTTACGATGACACCATCAATTTCAAACAAAACATTCATCGTTCCCGATTCCTCAATGTATTTGTGTTCAACCGCATCCGTCCAAAGCAATTGATCAAATCCCTCATCTTTCGCCAGTTTCGCAGGATAAAGTGAAGCAGCATAATTCCCCGCTGTTTTCGCACGACCAACGCCACCTTGAGCAGCTCTCGTGTAATATTCTTCAATTTTCACATTGACAGGTTGCGTGTAATATGCACCGACTGGACAAGTGAAAATGATAAATTTATAGGTATCCGAAGGTTTGATTCCAATAAAATCATCCGTAGCAAACATATATGGACGAATGTAAAGTGCAAATCCATCCTTAGCAGGAACCCAATCACGATCAACATCCACCGTTTTGCGAATCAATTCAATAAAAGTTGCCTCAGAAATGGTTGGCATACACATCCGCTCGCACGATTCGTGAAAACGCTTCGCATTCAAATCAGGACGGAAAATCAGCACTTCTCCCTTTTCATTTTTTGTTGCTTTCATCCCTTCAAAAATGGACTGACCATAGTGAATTGCCGATGTCGCAGGGTGCAAATCTAAAGTGCCAAATGGAACGATTTCTGGCTTTTGCCACTCACCATTGAAATAATCCATCACAAGCATGTGGTCTGAGAAAACCTTACCAAATGGAAGCTTATCCCAATCCACCGAATCTAAACGAGACGCAGTAGTTGGCGTAATTTTAATGGTAAGTTCATCATGTAACATAAGCATCTTTCTATGCCGCGAAATTAAGTAGAATCTAAGACTTATCAAAGTAGCATTCCTATCATTGCTCAGAATAATATTTCAGTAATTTTGGACAAGGAAATAAAAAGTGGAAAAAAGTAAAGAACTTTTATTGAAGTATTGGGGGCATCAAGCCTTTCGTCCTTTGCAGGAAGAGATCGTGGATGGCATCATTTACGGTCATGATACATTTGCGATCCTACCCACAGGGGGGGGTAAATCCGTCTGTTTCCAGGTGCCAGGTTTGGCTTTAGACGGGATAACCCTCGTTATTTCACCTTTGATTGCACTGATCCAAGATCAAGTTGACCAACTCACATCGAAAGGAGTAAAAGCGCAATTGATCACAAGTACAATGAGTTACCGCGAGATCGATATTGCTTTAGATAATTGTCGATTTGGCGGAGTTAAATTTCTGTATACAAGTCCAGAGCGCTTGAAGAACGAGTTATTTCTGGAGCGATTCAAAGCAATGCCCGTTTGTTTGATCGTCGTTGACGAAGCCCACTGCATCTCGGAATGGGGTCACGATTTTCGGCCAGCTTACCAAGAAATCGCCACCATTCGAGCCTTGCATCCAGAAGTTCCTGTCGCCGCATTCACGGCATCTGCCACTCCAAAAACAAAAGCGGACATTCTACGACTTCTCGAACTTCGATCACCGAAGGAATACGCCGCTTCGCTGAATCGCGATAATTTGAGCTATCACGTTCGAGCCAGTGAAAACAAACTTGGTTCCATCTTGGATTATTGTAAAAATCGAGCGCAAGATACTGGAATTGTGTATTGTCAAACGCGGAAGAGCGTGAAAGAAGTTGTGCGACAACTGCGTTCACAAAATATCAATGCTGGATTTTATCATGGAGGCTTAAGTGCCGAAGACCGTTCGTACATGTTGAGCAATTGGATGAAGGGCGGAATCAAAGTGATGGTAGCCACGAATGCATTCGGCATGGGAATTGACAAGTCAGATGTGCGGTACGTGCTTCATTTTGAAATACCTAGCACGCTCGAAGCCTATTACCAAGAAGCAGGTCGAGCAGGTCGAGATGGTGCCGCGGCAGATGCCATTGCGTTCTGGGAAGAAAAAGATTTGGCATTGATGAAACTTCATGTCGAAGCAAAATATCCGTCAAAAGAGCGGATCAAGCAGATCTATTCGAGTGTATGTAATTTTCTGAAAATTGCTTTTGGTTCGGGTGAGAATGAAACGTACCCGCTCGATCTTCGCGCGTTCACTAAGGCGTTTAGTTTTTCAATTACCGAAGTTTTCAATGCACTCAAACTGCTGCAAACCAATGGCAATTTGATTTTTACAGAGAATAATTTCATGCCAACACGCTTAAAATTCGCGATTGGCAGTTCTGCTTTGTACAAAT
>CALFOS010000032.1 GCA_937919725.1 uncultured Fluviicola sp.
CCATGTTGCACCTCCATCCAGTGTTTTGAGAATTGTTGAATCGTCTCCCACAATATATCCGACGGTTTCCGTGGGGAAATCAATCGCTCGAAGTTTGTTCGTGGTTCCCGTTGGAATTTGATACCACGTGGTCGTTTGTCCAAAAGAAATGGAAGATAAAAGTAGTGCGCTGAATAAAATAAGGTGATTTTTCATAATTGACATATTTTGTTGAAACAAATCTACGTCGGTTTTAGTGCTACGGCAATGTACAATTTTCGCTTAGTTATGTACATTTCGGAAATCGGCGGGAGAACTGCCCACTTGTTTCTTGAAAAACTTGCTAAAATGCCCTGGGTCGTCGAATTGGAGACTGAATGCCACTTCTTTCACCGAACTTCCAAGGAGGAGTAATCGTTTCGCTTCGAGGATTATTTGCTTATAAATGTGCTCGCTCGCCGTTCCACCCGATTGTTTTTTTACGGCTTCGTTGAGTGCCTTTGGCGTTAAATTGAGTTGATCCGCGTACGCAGAAACGGAACGCATTTCTCGGAAATCAGCTACCAAAAGTCGGCGGAATTGACCGTAGGTAGATGAATTTGAACCAGGGTTTGTTCCAATTATCTCTTTCATTCGGAGGCACAAACCGATCAAAGTATGTTGCAGAATTTCCACAGCTTGCTTCGATTTATTGTTCCAAGCATCGAGGATAATGTGTTCGATTATCCCCGCATCTTCCTCAGAAAAAGTGCAGAACGGATTACTTTCTTCAACGCTTTGAGAACCGTGGTCAAGCAAAAAATCGAGTACTTGTTTCGATTGTACAACTGCTTCGTTCGCAAACAATAGCACAAATCCCATCGACCCTGGAGCGCGTTTCATTTGGTGAACTTGTCCCGGGACAACTAATTGAAAAGAGCCCGCTTTAATTTCGAATGGTACAAAATCGATTTCATGTTGTCCTCCTCCTTTTTGGAAGAAAAACAACTCGTAGTAATCATGCCGATGAGGCTCCGAAAAATCGTAGTCGTTTAGCTTCGACAGCTGATTGATCGTAATGTATCCGTTAGCTATGGAATCCGAAGTGTGAGATGGAATCATGCATCCAAATTACGTAAGATTTCCGATTTGAAAAAGTTTAGTTTTCTGGAGTAGAATCCAACTTAGGAGTTTCTGAAGCTCCATTCGGCTTTGCACTCGGAACTTCGGATGTTTCCGCAATTTCCGGAGTTTCCTGAATTTCTGTTCCTTCAACTGCATCAATCGACGGACTTAGCGCCACATTCGGCTGTTGTGGCAACGAGTGAGTTGGTTTTCGGCTCAATACGTCTTCCACATCGGCAGCATATTGATCGAGCGGTCGTTGCACGTCACGCGCTGTATCATCAATCAGTTCTTTCAAATTTAATTCACCTTTCAGTTCGTTCGTCGATTTTTTTATCTCCGATTGCAGATCATTTGATGCGTCTTTGATTTGGCGAATAGTTCTTCCAGCCGTGCGCGCAAGCCCTGGAATGCTCTTCGATCCAAAGAAGATCAAGATGAACACGAGGATGAGCATCACTTCGCCAGTTCCAATATCATTTAGGAATAAAACCATGGCGCAAAGATAGAATTTTCGATTGGTTATTGTGAGAACTGTAATGTGTTTGAATCGATATTTCTGATTGAATTTTGGTTATCATTTTGCCATTTCGCACTATTAGCTTCGCTGCTGACTGGTGCCGGTGCGAAATGGCAACCACTTTTTCTGATCGAACCCTACATTAATATGTATGATTATCAAACCTTGCACGCACCAAAGGGTTTTACGATTCGTTAGAGTCCCATTTTTTTGGCAGGGTATGAATTGAATGTTCCGGAGCCAACTGCGATGAGATTCCCTGTATCGTCGTGAATTTGTCCTTCAATAAATACAATTCGCTTTCCTTTTTTGATGGTTTGAGCAGATCCAATCAATTTTTTCCCACTGATGGCTGGAGAAACAAACGAAATTTTCATTTCGATGGTAGAGACTACATGATTGTCGTCAATCACTTGAGAGAGGGCGCAAATTCCCATCGTAGCATCCATGAACGCAGACACAGCGCCACCATGCGCTGCAAACGGAGTCGCTAGATGCTTCTTATCGATTGGCATTCGGTTGATGATTTTTCCATCTTCAACGAAAAATTCGAGGTCCAGCATTGCTCCAAAATGGTTATTTGCAATATATCCTTGAACGATCGGGTGAATCATAAAATTCTCCATTGACTAATCTTTGTGAAGGTGAACATCCATTTGTGGGAACGGAATCGACAATCCAACCGCCCCGAATTCGTTATAGACCCGTTCGTTCATTCTGAAAAATACATCCCAGTAATCATCTGTATTCGTCCAAGCTTTCACGTGAATATTCACCGAAGAATTGCCTAGCTCACCCAAACCAACGAACATGGGTTCAGGATCGGATAGAATTTTTTCATCCTCAGCACCAAACTTTATGAGAATTTCTTTTGCAACATTGAGATCATCCCCATAAGCAATACCAAATGTCCAGTCCACTCTTCGCTTTTCGGCTTTTGTGAAGTTGATGATTGTACCGTTTGCAACGGCGCCATTTGCGAGAATAATCACCTTATTGTCCCGTGTCTTTAATATCGTGTTGAAGATCAGAATTTCGCTTACCACTCCTTCTTCCCCTTGTACTTGAACGAAATCACCAATTTTGAAGGGTTTGAAGATCAAAATCATGACGCCGCCAGCGAAATTCGATAG
>CALFOS010000033.1 GCA_937919725.1 uncultured Fluviicola sp.
CAGAAAGCCCAAGGATGACCTTGTCCGTTCCTATTTGCTCTTGCAGTGATTTTACCGTTTCATCTACAAACGAATCCGGCGTCCAATCTTGAGCACACTGACACACATCGACCAAGAAATTCTTGAGTAAAATTGTTCCTTCTGAGGAATGGTACACCTCTGGATGAAACTGAATCCCGAAGGTATCTTCCCCCTCAATTTGATACCCCGCAACAGCAACATCCTTCGTGCTTGCAATGATTTTAAAATTATCTGGAATTGTTTTGATGGTATCACCATGCGACATCCATACCTGCGAGTTCACCGACATCCCTTTCGTGAGAATATTGTGCGCATCTAGGCTCGTAAGATTTGCTCGTCCGTATTCTCTCGTAGTAGATGGCAGCACTTCTCCCCCAAAATTGTGTGCCATAAATTGTGCTCCGAAGCAAACGCCCAACAATGGAAGCTGACCACGAAAGGCGGAGAGATCAGGTTTTGGAGACGTATTATCTCTCACCGAAAAAGGACTTCCCGAAAGAATTACACCTTTCACTCCGTCTAACTCTGGACATTTGTTCCAAGGATGAATTTCACAATAAATATTCAATTCACGTACTCGTCTGGCAATCAATTGAGTATACTGGGAACCGAAATCTAAAATTAAAATCTTTTCATGCATGTCACAAAAATACAACGCACAAAGTGAAATTCACCAATCGCTTCTAGATATTTATTAACGGATTTATCAATACTGTACATAGATCATCACTAAGCATTTTTCTGACGGAAATTCACTCTAATAGATGAAAACCACGTTCGGAAAGCCAATTTGTCAGCCAGAAGCAACTTGGAACAATTTATGACGGAGCGAATTCAGCTAAGAATGATTCCAAGAACCCATGCTTAGCTACTGGAATTTAATTATTTTTGCATCCCGTTCTTACAAATACATACGACTTTGAATATACTTAAGAGACTTTTCGGCGATAAATCATCAAAAGACAGAAAAGAATACCAACCTGGAATTGATCTAGCCAACGAGCACCATGCTTTGGTAATGAAGCTTTCGGATGATGAGCTTCGTGCAAAAACAGCATACTTCCAAGATTTGGTGAAACAAGCCACTCAGGATCTAGAGAACGAACTTACCGATTTGAAGAAACGGGCAAATGATCCCAAAACACACATTCAGGATAAAGAGTCGCTGTTCGAGAACATCGATAATATGACCAAGAAGATCGACGATGAAATTGAAGCGATTTTGGAAACAATCATGGCTGAGGCATTCGCCGTGGTGAAAGAAACAGCCCGCAGATGGGCTGAAAATGGACAACTCGAAGTAAGTGCTAAAGATTTTGACCGCGACCTTGCTAAGAAAAAAGATGGCATAACAATAGAAGGAGACAAAGCTATTTGGCACAACAAATGGACCGCAGCAGGAACAGACGTTGCTTGGAACATGGTTCACTACGATGTACAATTGATGGGGGGAGCCGTTCTTCACCGTGGAAATATTGCTGAGATGCAAACGGGAGAGGGAAAAACACTTGTTGCAACCTTGCCTGTTTATTTGAATGCACTTTCTGGAAAAGGCGTTCACCTCGTAACGGTAAATGATTACCTCGCAAAGCGTGACTCCGAATGGATGGGACCTTTGTATCAATTTCACGGATTAACGGTTGATTGCATCGACAAACACCGCCCAAATTCAGAAGAACGACGACTCGCATACAAGTCCGACATTATTTTTGGAACGAACAATGAATTTGGTTTCGACTACCTCCGTGACAATATGGCAGGAAGTCCAGACGATTTGGTTCAGCAAAAACACCACTACGCAATTATTGATGAGGTCGATTCAGTATTAATTGATGATGCTCGTACACCATTGATTATCTCTGGACCAACTCCAAAAGGTGACGAACACGAATTTGCTGCCCTGAAACCGCGCGTAGAAGAGATTGTTGCCGAGCAAAGAAAATATGTAACCACTTGCCTCACAGATGCAAAACGATTATTGAAAGTCATCAACGGCGAAGTGGAAGCAGGCCAAGATCCAAAAAAAATGCTAGAAGAAGGTGGGATTGCCTTGCTTCGTGCGTTTAGAGGACTTCCAAGAAACAAAGCACTCATCAAATATTTATCCGAGCCTGGAATTAAGGCGCACTTGCAGAAAACGGAGAACTTCTACATGCAAGAGCAAGGTAAAAAAATGAAAAAAATTGACAAGGAATTATTCTTTGTGATTGATGAAAAGCAGAACACCATTGAGCTCACAGATAAGGGAATTGACTTGATTTCTGGTGGAGATGGCCGCGAATTCTTCATCATGCCGGATATTGGAGGCTCCATAGCGTCACTTCAAAAAGAAAACCTCGAGCAAGAGGTATTCCTTGAGAAAAAAGATGAGTTGATCAGAGATTACAGTATCAAATCGGAGCGAATTCACTCGGTAAATCAACTATTGAAGGCGTACTCACTTTTCGAAAAAGAAGTTGAATATGTGATCATGGACGGTAAAATTAAAATCGTTGATGAGCAAACAGGTCGAATCATGGAAGGGCGTCGTTATTCGGATGGACTTCACCAAGCAATTGAAGCGAAAGAAAATGTAACTGTCGAAGCGGCAACGCAAACCTACGCATCGATCACGCTGCAAAATTACTTCCGTATGTACCACAAATTGTCGGGTATGACGGGAACGGCTGAAACGGAAGCAAAAGAATTCTGGGACATTTATGAACTCGATGTGGTGGTGATTCCTACGAATCGCCCGATCACGCGGAAAGATTTGAACGACTTCGTTTTCAAAACGGCCCGAGAAAAATACAATGCGAGTATCGATGAAATTGAGCGACTAGTGGCATTGAAACGTCCAGTTTTGGTGGGAACCACTACCGTTGAGATTTCCGAGTTGTTGAGTAGAATGCTGAAAATGAAGGGCATTCCACACGAAGTTTTGAATGCAAAATACCACCAACGCGAGGCAGAAATTGTTGCAGATGCTGGTAAGCCAGGAGCTGTTACGATAGCAACAAACATGGCTGGTCGTGGAACGGATATCAAGCTAGGCGCAGGTGTAAAAGAAGCAGGCGGATTGGCCATTCTTGGCACAGAACGTCACGATTCAAGACGAGTTGACCGCCAGTTGCGTGGTCGCTCTGGTCGACAGGGTGATCCAGGATCATCGCAATTCTTTGTGTCCTTGGAAGACGATTTGATGCGTAAATTCGGATCGGAACGAATCGCCAAACTAATGGACCGTATGGGTTTGAAAGAAGGCGAAGTGATCACGCACAGCATGGTTTCCAAATCAATCGAGCGTGCTCAGAAAAAAGTAGAAGAAAACAACTTCGGTGTTCGAAAACGTTTGCTCGAATACGATGACGTGATGAATGCACAACGAAAAGCGATTTATAAAAAACGTAAAAACGCATTGTTCGGAGAACGCCTCGACATAGACATAGACAACATGTTCTACGACGTAGCAGAAGCCGCCGTTGTTGCATGTAACCGACAAGATTTCACCTCATTCGAATTGAGTCTATTACGCCACGCTGGAATTCAATCACCAGTAACTGAATCCGAATTTGAAGGAATCAGCGATATCCAGTTATTGGAGAAAGTATACGACGAAATTAGTACTCAATACCGCCGCAAGAATGATAAAATTGCGAGCAAAGCCATGCCGCAAATCCAGCACGTTCACGAAACAATGTCGGATCAATTCATTAACATGTCCTTCCCATTAACAGATGGTAAACGTGAAATGAAATTGCTCGTAAACATTGAAGAAGCGTATGCGAGTAGTGGAAGTGCTATTGCACGATCATTTGAGAAAAATATCGTTCTCGGCATGATCGACAACGAATGGAAAGAGCATTTGCGTGAAATGGACGACCTCCGATCGGCGGTTCACAACGCTCAATACGAGCAAAAAGATCCTCTTTTGGTCTACAAATTAGAATCGTTTGAGCTATTCAAGCGCATGCTTGAAAGACTCAACAACGAAACGATCGATTTGCTGATGAGAATGGACATTCCACAGATCGACGACATCCAAACGACCAATCAGAGTGCGCAGCGTCAAAACAATTATGCCAAAGCGCAAGAATCGTCTCAACCGAATGACGAGCCAACTGGTGGACGAGGAGGTTACGACGAAGCCATTCAAAATTCGACACGTCAATCTGCCCCCAAACAACAACCCTTAATTGCAGAGAAAAAAACGGGGAGAAATGAGCCTTGTCCATGTGGAAGCGGTAAAAAATTTAAGCAATGTCATGGAAAGTAACGCATTGAAGTCAATTCAGCACTGAACTACTTTAAGCGAACTAAGTCGCAAATACAAAATGTCTTGGATGTGTCCAAGGCATTTTTTTGTGCGCTCCTTCTAAACTTTCTACAAGTTCAAGAATAAAAGTTCACTAATTCGGCTGGGTTCGATTAGTATTTCGGATATTTGAATCGTGGAGAATTCAATACAAAAAATTTCTATTATCGGCCTCGGAAATGTCGGTTCGAACCTATACCAAGCGTTTATAGATAATAAGATAGATGTAACGCACGTCGTTTCACGCACCGAACCTGAATCGTTTATCAAGGCAAATTCTAAGTGGATTACCGATCCGAACGAACTCCCAGAAGATCAATTCGTACTCGTATGCGTGCCTGATAGTTTAATTTCCTCCGTAATTTCTTCAGTTCCCAGAAACTGCCCAATTGCATATACCTCTGGGTCGATTGAGTTACAATCACTCGAAAAAGGAAGGGAAATTGGCGTTTTTTATCCGCTTCAAACGTTTACCAAAGGACACAAAGTTGATTTGTTCGAAGTCCCTTTTTTCGTCGAATCAGAGAGCCCAGAATTCGCTTCGCGCCTATCCGATCTTGCATGGACAATTAGTAAAAATGTAAATTACGCGAGTTCGAGCGATCGAAAAAAATTGCATCTCGCCGCAGTTTTTATCAATAATTTCACCAATCACCTCACCTATTTAGCCCAAAACTACTTAGATGGAGAAAACTTAAATTTCGAGCACCTAAAGCCCTTACTTAAGGAAACTGCTCGGAAGCTAGAACATCAAGATCCGTTCAAAATTCAAACTGGACCGGCACGAAGAAATGATCAAACGATCATTGAGAATCACATTGAAGCATTAGGGGCATCTACGGCAGCCGAAATTTACCGGGAAATCTCTCGAAGCATACACGAAACCTATTTCCATGATTAGCTATAAAGAAAAATTGCATGCCATCACTACATTCATCTTCGATGTTGACGGGGTGCTAACGAACGGCGAAATTCTTATGATGCGGGAAGATCTTGTCCGATCGCTCAACGCGCGTGATGGATATGCACTTCAATATGCCGCAAAACATGGTTATCGGATTTTGATCATCACGGGTGGTTCATCTAAAATTGTTGAAGAGCGATTGATGGCGCTTGGAGTTACCGAAGTTCGATTGAAATCGCAGAACAAACTTTCCGTTTACCACGATTTGCAAGAGAAATATGGTTTTCGGGACGAAGAAGTGCTCTACATGGGCGATGATATTCCCGATTATGAAGTGCTTAAACGAGTTGGAGTGAGCACATGTCCGCAAGATGCCGCAGTGGAAATCAAACAAATCACGGATTATCAATCGCCCTACTCAGGAGGGAAACACTGTGTACGCGACGTGATTGAACAAACCTTACGGGTTCAAAAAAAATGGTTTTTAGAAAATGCGCATGATTGGTAATTCGGTGATCTTAATGCTTCAGAACGATTTTCCGAACAGTTGAAACACCATCAATGGCAGTTTTCAAATAATAAATCCCCGTACCGAACTGCGATAAATCATACGAAGCATTTCCCTGAAAACAATCAAGAAACAGTACTTGTCCCAATCCATTGGAAATTTCGAGCTGAATTTGATTGTTCACTGGCGATTGGATGTTGATGGTTCCATTTGTTGGATTTGGGTATACAGACAGTTGATCTAACACTGCCTGCTCATCTATTCCAACCACTAAGCCAAATTGCGTGTGTGGTGCATCCCAATTGGCGTAAAGCTCATTCGGTCCGATTTTACATACCCAGCCATGATGAACACCAATTCCTTCGCTATTGGTGTTTCCAACAGCAATCGCACCTCCGTCACTCGTTCGCACCATCTCGTTGACCACATCTGGCTGCAAATAATACAGATTAAGCGCCGTCACTTCCCAGGTAAACCCATAATTACATCGTGCAATTGCCAAATCATCACCATCAGGTTGAGAGGTAGCCGTGAAATAACTGTAAGCAGAATACCGCTTCGAGTCATCATTGTAGCTGCACACTTGCTGTATTTTATAATCGCCCGGAATTGCTTGTGTTATCTCTCCTAAAACAACACCATCATGCGCTATACGGAAATAATAAACATCATTTCCGTTCACGCCAGGTCCGTTTCGATACCCTCCACCGAACACTTCAGTCGAAACAACGCTGACATCCTTCAAGTAATAATTTCCAGCTGCACCGATGGTGTCACTCCATATTAGCGTGCCATCTTCGTGGTATTTAGCGATGTACGCCTTTGCATATAAAGAATCGTCTACGAAGATATGACCTACCACATAGAAGGTTGAATCGTCAAAAGCGCTAATTGCCTCAAGCCCATCCGAACCCAATCCACCCATGGTTTTTGTCCATAGCGTATCACCATTCTTATCGG
The DNA here is from genome assembly GCA_937919725.1 of uncultured Fluviicola sp. GTDB lineage: Bacteria > Bacteroidota > Bacteroidia > Flavobacteriales_D > Crocinitomicaceae > UBA4466. The sequence continues at coordinate 6,688 of CALFOS010000033.1, forward strand.
TGCGCACCATGTAAATATCCGAATTATTCGTTGGATTCGATAAGGTTTCTCCCACCAAAAACATGCCCGAATCACGACAAAGTGCACCGCCGTACAATCGTTCCCAGCCTTCTTTTCCGTAGGACCTCTCCCACTCCGTCGTTCCATTCAAATCCGTTTTAACCAGATAAAAATCGTAGGCACCAGCACCATAAGAAGCAGTGGTTCCGGCAATATAAAATCCAACTCCAGGAAGATAAGAAACGCTCCTACCCTCATCCATCTCAAGTCCACCGTAATGATGCGACCAAATTGGAACACCCGTGCTGTCCATTTTCAATAAGAATGCTTCAGATCCACTTCCTCCAGGGTAACTATCCGACGATCCCGTGATCACATAACTACTGTCCTCCAGTTGTGTAATTCCCTTAATATCATCGTCGCCACCATTAGTGTATAAATGGAAGAAAGCGATCTGACCATAAGTAAAACAAGTTAAAAATAATGCAATTATGAGAGTTAAAATGCGCATTTGAATCGAATATAAAGTGATTGTCCACTACCCTTTTTGGAGATCAGACCAACAATGTTTTCGGATGCCAAGCCGAGCGAAATTTTCTTGATATCCATGCTCGCATAAAGTCCACCACGGAAATTAGTGAACCCGCCATAACCAATATTTGCACCAAAACTTAACCAATCGGTTGTTTTGTAATGCAAGCCAGCGTATGCGTATGGACTATAGATGATACTCGGGTACAAGCGGATTCCAAAGAAAGATTGCAGTCGTTTTGATTGGTGAACATCTACAATTTTCCCAACTTGAATGAATCCTGGAAGCAAGACCGCACGTTTGCGAATTTCGGACGAAACTCCAAGCGTTGCGAGCATGTCGATGCTATCGTTTAAAATGGCATTATCTCCAATCAGATCTGAAAATTGCAACCCTGAAAAGTGAATCGTCGTGTCGATGCGATAGTATTTTTGTCCTTCGAAAAGATAGGCCATTCCAACATTTTTCGCGAGAATTTGTATGTAGGCCGTTTGGTCGTTCTTATTTCCCCAAGCAACAGGAAGTTTGAAATCGATGTCTACCCCCAATCCAATCCCTTGACTGAATTTCGTTGAATTTGGCATTTGAAGTTCACCGTCCATCACTACGGTTACATCTTGTCCATCAGCACTTCGGGAAATTTCAAAATCACGAAAACTCCCAGATGTGAAGTTGTTCATATTATACAAATTGATGCTCACATTGGACTTCGATATATTATCAATGCATCCAACGCCAATTTTTTGAACCGATACGAATGTAAGATCCATTCCCGACATACTCATGGTATCGCCAATGTATCGCTCGTTTCCATAAAACACAAGTCCGAAGGCATCATCGGAATAAAGTCCTCCACCAAAAGCGTTGTAGCCCGTTTTGAAGACCATGCCCCAATCGCGTTTCTTGAATGGTTTAATGTTGTAATTTCTGTATTCGATATCCGAATAGAGCACTCCACCCAAACGATTCAGTCCTTTGTGACGCGCGTCAGAAGCATCTTTGATATCAGATGTAATCATTCCTCCAAAAATGAACTTCGAAAAAAGTTGCGATTGAATAGCAGATCCAGCGTAATCTGCTCCACCCGCAAAAATAATTTCCTGCGAACGTGGAAGTGTGTCGTATTGGATCGGAAGCAACTGCGCTTGTGTAAATTGCCCCATGAACATCAAGCAAATAAATGCCGTTCCGTATGTGATTTTTTCTCTCAAACTAAAACTGGTTTTCTGTTGTAAATCGTGTTTTCAATTTCACGCTAAGAAATGCTCCTGCCGGGATTTGGTATTGCTCATTAACCCCTGTACTAGGATTTGGCGTGTTAAATTTCGATTGAACGATGATAAATTTGATTGCGGCCAAATCGGCCAAGACCGTTGTGCCAAGCACCCATTTCACATCCGAACTATTCACTTTTAATCCGCTCACGGCATCAATTGCTCCGTACTCTGCCGATTGAATAATATCGCTACTATTAATGCTATACAGCACATTTTTATTCGCATCGAGGAGCATCAACTTCACGTTTGCAGAAATGGGAAAAGCATTACTCGCTTTCAAGAAAAGTTCGCCCTTGGTGACGCGCACATTGCTCGATGTTTGAGCCAAATCTACCGGAAAAGTATCTTGAATCGTTAATTGATCTAATCCAGCTTTCAATGGCATTGTGGCTACCACTTTCACTTTGAATCGGCTGCTCGGATAAATTTCATCGGACCCAGCGGAAATATTTCCCCATGGATTCAACTCTACTGTATAGCCTGCGGTATATTTTTTCCCAAGATTTTCCAAAACCGCCTCCATGTTGCTGTTGGTCCCATCGAACACGAGTTCTTTCATTCCAGGATTGATTCCATCCCAACCACCCGTGGCAGGATTTAACATAAACGGCGTGCCGATTTGAGGATGCGTCAGTGCAACAACATTTGCCCAAGCATTTTCACTTTTGAATAGACTCAGCAAACCTCGACCTCCTACTTTCATTCCATTTTCTATCACGAATTTGATAGACGATGCAGGAAAATCAACCGTTCCAGATTGGACTAAATTCATCAGGTCTAACATAAAATCGGTGGTGTCCGAAACAATTTGATTTCCAAAATAACCGCGAGCATAGTCGAGTTCAATTCCGCGTATACCAACATCTACCTTGATAAAATGGGAATTGGTGAGCGTGATCGTTGGTCCATTTGGATCCGATGTTACCGTAACTTTCGAAGTCAACCTATTACGTTTATCGCCATTAATTCCTGTGAGGTTTATGGAATAACCGCTCAAATCGAGCGTGACATTTGCCACACCTGGGTTAGCAATTGTACCTGCATCTGCAACTATGTCTTGACTAAATGGCACTCCATTTTTTGTCGCTCCAATCAATTTGACATTGAAAAATGCTTTCGTAGAAACCGGGTTTTTAACCGTAATGTCCAAAAATCCTTGCTTCGCAATGATTTGCTTTAACTCAACGCCTTTCAACGCGAGATCGTTCTCAGATTGTTCGTTGAAGAAGGTATAATTGGGTGGAACATTAATGAACGCAAAGGCAATCCCGTAGTTCTTTTTAATGATCGTATCTGGAATCGTGAAAAAATCATTCACACCAGCATTTAGCAAGGTGCGGTTAAAATCTACTACGTAGTAGCCGCCCGAACTAGCCAAGGTTGAGTCGTTCACCCAATTTTTCAGCGACAAGGTATCGTTGATGATCGGTGCACTCCAATCTGTTTCCCAAACAGTATTTTCTTTTTTGCAACTACTGAGTAGAACAGCAAATGTGAGAAGAGTAAAAAATGTATTTCGCATCGTACTGAAGACGTTGGTATTTATTAAATGGTTGGTCTAAACACGCTCCAAGATGGTCGCGTATCCTTGACCAACACCTATGCACATGCTCACCAGCGCATACTTGGTATTCGTTTCTTGTAATTGTATTGCTGCCGTGTTTAATATGCGAGCTCCCGTCATTCCAAGTGGGTGTCCAAGCGCAATCGCTCCTCCGTTTGGATTGATTCGCGGATCGTTATCAGCGATCCCTAACTTTCTCGTACACGCTAATACTTGCGCGGCAAACGCTTCGTTCAGCTCCAAAACATCCATTTGATTGAGCGTTAAGCCCGATCGTTTCAAGATTTTTCGGGAAGCATACACCGGACCGATTCCCATAATTCGCGGCTCAACGCCAGCCACAGCTCCACCCACAATTCTAGCTATTGGATTCAAATTGTATCGCTTCACAGCATCTTCCGAGGCAATTAACAAAGCCGCAGAACCATCATTGAGTCCAGAGGAATTTCCTGCTGTCACCGATCCATCGCGCTTGAACGCTGGGCGCAAGCCTGCTAAAGAATCGAGTGTTGAGTTCGATCGGATAAATTCATCCGTATCGAAAATGAGTGGATCCTTTTTTCTTTGAGGAATGGAAACTGCCACTATTTCTTTCGCGAACCGGCCAGATTGCAAAGCCGCCGTCGCTTTTTGCTGCGACCACAATGCAAATTGATCTTGAGCCTCCCGCTCGATTCCATATAACTCAACCAAATTTTCAGCCGTGTTGCCCATTCCATCTGTTCCGTAGAGTTCCTCCATCTTTGGATTAATGAACCTCCATCCGAACGACGAATCGTGCATTTCAGAATCCCGACCAAAAGGCTGCGACGCTTTTGAAATGACCCACGGTCCACGTGTCATGTTTTCAACACCTCCCGAAATGTAGAGTTCTCCCGCTCCATCTTTTATCGAACGCGCTGCATTAATCGTTGAAGCCATTCCCGATGCGCACAAGCGATTGATCGTTTCACCGCCAACTTGCCAAGGCAACCCAGCAAGCAATCCAGCCATACGCGCTACATTCCGATTGTCCTCGCCAGCTTGGTTGGCACAACCGAACAAAACATCTTCTATTTCCAGAGGATCAATCGATGCATTCCGTTCCATCAGCGCCTTAATTGTTAGGGCCGCCAAATCATCCGTGCGCACCGTTGAAAGCGTTCCTCCAAAATTTCCAATCGGAGTGCGCACTCCATCAACAATATATACTTGTTTCGACATGTCAATTAATTGAAAGGTAAAGTTAACAAATTTGTGATTGTTGAAAACTATCCCGGCGAGTTAGGCACAAAGTTTGTAAATTGGATGCTCGAATTAGTAAACCAAAACGAAAGAATGAGACCGAATACACGATTATTGTTTGCTGCACTTGCTTTGTCCATCAGCTCATCATCGCTCGCCCAGCTCGATGAACTTACCATAGAGGAAATTGCCTACCGCGATTCCATCAAAGCACTCAACGAAGATAATGCCGCCATCGCGAGCAGTCAAGAAGCGTACAACCGCGGAATTGCACTCTTCGATCAAGAAAAATATGGTGCAGCTATCGAAGAATTTCGAAAATCACTGGAATTTGACCCGAGATTTACCGCAGCATACTATAACAAGGGAGTTGCAGAGAATAAATCCGAAAAATATGCCGACGGCGTAAAAACGTTAACGCGATTGATTGAACTGAAAAGCAATTACTCGAAAGCCTATTTTCAGCGAGGATTGAGTTATCAGGGATTGAATAAATACTCAGAAGCAGAGGCGGATTACGAAAAGTCGTTAAATCTAGATGCGACCAATCCAAAAGCGTATTACAATTTCGGAACGCTTCGATTTTTGCAAAAAGATTACGAAGGTGCGCTGAAGTATTTCACGAAAACACTCGAACTGGACAAAAACAACGTAAATGCGTTGAACGATCGCGGTTCATCTTATCGAATGCTCGGTAAATATCCACAAGCCATCGCCGATTACGATGCAGCCATCGCTAAAAATCCAAATCTTGCGTTTGTTTTGAACAATTTGGGAACTACCAAGACTAAAACGAAAGATTACGCCGGAGCCCTCGCTGCTTTCAACCGTGCAATTTCGGTAGATGCGAATTTTCACCTCGCTTACAACAACCGTGGTGTGGTGCAAATGAATCAAAACCGATTGGACGATGCTGAGAAAGATTTCAAAAAAGCACTTTCTGTTCAACCCGATTATTCGCCTGCCGCATCCAACTTGAGTGCAATCTACTTCAAGAAAAAAGAATATCAAAAAGCACTCGATGAAGCTGAAAAAGCTGTTGGAATGGACAAGGAAAATGATGCCGCTTATGTTAACCGTGGAAATGCAAGGAAATGCTCCGCGATATGAACGGCGCATGCGCAGATTGGCTCAAGGCGAAGGAATTGGGATCGGAATCTGGAAAAAAATACTACGCAGAAAACTGCGGAAACTAATTGAATCAAATTATGAAATATATAGTTACATCGCTCACTCTGGTTTTCGCTCTTTTTGCGTCAGCCCAAAATGTGGAGTTCAAATCGGCGAACTTCAAAGACGACAAAGATGGATTCAAAATTGCAACCGACGCCATCAAAAAAGGAGATGAATTTTTCACCCTCGGAAACGACGCGATTTTCGCCGTTCAAAGTCCTGGTTTAAACTTCGAAATGGCGCATGCGGAATATGAAAAAGCACAAAAATTCAACCCAAACAATGCCGAGTTGAACTACAAAATTGGTGTGTGTTATGCCAACGGAACGCACATCGAGAAATGCATCCCGCATCTTAAAAAAGCCTATCAATTGGATCCTGCCTGCAATCCGTTTTTGAATTTTTATTATGGATATGCGTTGCAATTGGATGGTGATTTCTCGGGAGCAAAAAAATCTTACGAAGCTTTTGAAGCAGACTACAAAAAAGCCGATGACTTCTCAAAATTTGTCTCCAAACGCAAACGCGAATGTCAAGAAGCAATTGCTGGATTTGCAAATCCTGTGCGTGCTTGGGTGGACAATGTAAAGGAATTGAATACGGAGTTCAACGAATACGGTCCTTCTGTTTCTACGGATGGTGCCGAAATAATTTTAACATCGAATCGTCCGAATGGTCACACGGCAAATGCGGTAGGTGGTTTCGATGATGATATCTACTCTTCCACTCTCGACAATGGAAAATGGTCGAAACCAGCACCGTTGAAAGGAGGAGTGAATACTGATGTAGATGACGTATCGAACAACCTCAGCTACGATGGAACAAGCATGTTATTACACCGTGTAGAAGACGGACAATGTGATATTTTTGAAAGTAAATTGGTCGGTGCAAACTGGACAGCCCCAACAAAATTACCTCCTTCTATCTCATCAAATCGTGCGAACGAACGTTTTGCGTCATACAGCGCAGATGGCTGGAGCATTTATTTCAACCGAGACAATGCGACCCGCGAAAGTGGCTACGAAATCATGTACAGCAGCATGCAAAGTAAGATCCAGAAAAACTACATGGCGGCGCAAATGATCTCTTCGATCAACAGTAAATTCAACGAAGGCCCTGTTTATGTTCACCTCGATGGCGAAACGATGTACATTGCTTCCGAAGGAACAGGTTCGCTTGGCGGTTACGATATTTTCGTCTCAAAAAACACGAACGGAACATGGTCTCCACCCCAAAACATGGGTTATCCGATCAACACGCAATACGACGATTTCTTTTTCTCAGGAACGGCGAACGGAAAATATGCGTACATCGCGTCCAACCGTGCCGGTGGAAGTGGCGGTTTCGATATCTACAGAGTAACATTCTGGGGTCCTGAGAAAGAGCCAGTGATGGCGACTGAGGATTATTTGTTGGCGTCGATCGTGAACCCTATTGCAGACAATACGATTGAAGAATCGGTGACCGTGAAGAAAAAATCGTTTACTGTATTTAAAGGAATCACCATTGACGCAATTTCGCGGAAACCTGTGGAGGCGAACATTGAAATTACAGACAATGCTTCTGGGAAAATCATCGAAACGTTTACAACGAATAGC
>CALFOS010000034.1 GCA_937919725.1 uncultured Fluviicola sp.
GCCTTGCGTGGACTGGAAGTGGATGGAGGAAAGCACAAGATTGAATTCAAGTTTGACTTGCCGAAATACCATACCGCAGGAACCTTGTCGATGATAGGGTCAACCTTAATCCTTCTATTTGTTGCAGGGATGTTGATTTTGGATTGGAGGAAGAAAAAAACAGACGAGGAAATTGCCGTGAAGGACTAGCGAACGGACGCTAAAGGGAAATGTGCTTAGTGATCAGTTCAGTGAGTTCGCTCGTTCTTCGTGTTAAACTATACTCAGCAATAATCCGTTTTCGAGGAGCTTGAGCGTCTTCTGGCGTATAGGATTTTTGTGCAAATTCAATCAAGGACAACAAGAGTTCACTGTTTTTTCTTAACAGAACATGGCCCGTATCTCCAACTATCATTGGCATAGCGCCAACATTGGAAACGATGGGTACACATCCAGAAAGCATTCCTTCACAGAGTGCATTTGGAAATCCTTCGCTCATGGATAGCTGCAAATAAAACTGCTTATCGGCAATAAATTTCGGCAATTGATCGTGCGGCATGTTTCCGATTGGAAATACATTCGAAGGTAGATTCACGTTGAGTTTGTTTCCACCAACGATATAAAATGTGCACGCGGGAAGCTTTTCTGCTATTTCGATAATCAAATCGATGCCTTTTAATTTCATGCCAAATCGCGTTCCAAGATCAGCGGCTATTGTAATAAAGGAATTCGGTTCTTTTGAGGCTCCAATAAACCATTTATCCGAAGAATAACCGTTGAAAACCGTTTGCACAGGTGTTTTTACAGATGGAGCATGAAATTTGTAACCTTGCTTCGGGAAGTCATCATCCGAATATGTGTAATCATATTCAATGAGCGTATCAGAAACGGGAATCAAGAGGCTGGCACGTTCGAGACTTTTTCGCGTCGCATAGCCCAAATATTTCTTGTTGAATGATCCATACTGGAGCGAAGGAAAACTAACCGTATCCGTACCACCCAGGATGAGCATACATTTTCTATTGAACAATCGCGCGAGTCGGGTGGGGAGATAAGACTGGTATCCAGCAAATTGCACAACAACTCCATCCGATTTTCGCAAGCGGCGCAAAAGCATCACTTTTTGTTTGATCAAGGTGAACGGCAATCTTTTTTTATGTGTCAAATCGAATTCGTGTATCGAAAGTTCGAATGTCTCTTGCAAGATTTCGATGTCTTTTTTCACGAAGGAGGAAAGCCCAACATGGATATAGATCAATCGTTTTTTTGGCATCACAAAAACTTGACCTTTAAATTTTGGATGAGTTGTTGAATTTTTGATTTAACATGATATTCCTCTACGGCTCCATTCTTCACAAGTACAATACTTAAATAGTTATTTACATTTGTATGAATCGAGTAGGGATAAATACTTTCCACTTGAAATCCATGTGGGTACGTATTATTGAGGAGATCCTGCATCGATAGAGATTGATCAATTATTTGGAGCTTTTCTGGATTGTTTTTCCGTACCCAATTCAACGAATTTGGTTCAGGAATATTAATCAAAATTTTGGCATTGTCACTT
>CALFOS010000035.1 GCA_937919725.1 uncultured Fluviicola sp.
GAGCAAATGGCGCGCAAGCGAAAAGCGGTGTTTGAGAAATACGACGATTTCAATAAACTCAACGAAGTCATTGCAACGAAACTCTCCGAAGGAAATGTGATTGGCTGGTTCCAAGGTAGAATGGAATTCGGTCCGCGCGCACTCGGAAATCGCAGTATTATTGCCGATCCTACGAACTGCGAAATGCAGTCGAAACTCAACCTAAAAATAAAATACCGAGAAGGCTTTAGACCCTTCGCGCCGTCTGTTTTGGAAGAAGACATCTCGACATATTTTGATCTGTCGGTGAAATCGCCTTACATGCTTTTGGTCGCTCCAGTTTCTGAAGAATACCGAACTGATCTCCCAGTGAATTATCACAATTTGCCGATGATGGAGCAACTCAAGGCAGAACGAAGCACTTTGCAAGCGATTACGCACGTAGATTTCTCGGCACGAATTCAATCGGTGAGTAAAAAAACGAATCGACGTTACTGGGAGTTGATCACTGCGTTCAAACAAAAATCGGGAATTGGAATGCTAGTTAACACGAGCTTCAATGTTCGTGGCGAACCAATCGTGTGCACACCCGATGATGCATTCCGTTGTTTCATGAGTACCGAAATGGATTACCTCGTGATTGAGAATTACGTCTTCACAAAAAAGGCGCAACTTGATTTCGAAAACAAAGAGAAATGGCGAATTGCCTTCGCGAAAGATTGATAGGTAAGATCAGAGTTGTATTTTTACATTAGAAACATCTGCTAAATGAAACGCATTCTTGTACTCGGCGCGGGTGGCTTTATCGGAAGTCATCTCGTTACACGGCTTAAAAATAGTGGACATCACGTCATTGGGGTCGATTTAAAACACCCAGAATTTTCACCATCCAACGCAGATGAATTTGTGATTGGTGACTTGCGCGATCCAAACGTGTGTGAAGCGGCTATTAAGGATGAGGTGGATGAAATATACCAACTCGCCGCGGATATGGGTGGGGCTGGCTATTTATTCACTGGCGAAAATGACTTCAACGTGATGCACAACTCGGCACTCATTAATCTCAATGTCGCTCATTTTGCCATTCAATCGAAAATTGAGAAAGTATTTTTCTCGTCTTCTGCATGTATTTATCCGCAGGTTAATCAAACCGACCCGAACAACCCAAATTGTGAAGAGAGTTCAGCCTATCCAGCAGATCCAGATAGCGAATACGGTTGGGAAAAGATATTTTCGGAGCGTTTGTATCACGCGGCACAAAGAAATTACAGTTTGAACGTCCGAATAGCGCGTTTTCACAATATTTATGGACCTGAAGGAGCTTGGAATTCAGGAAAGGAAAAGGCACCAGCTGCCCTGTGTCGAAAAGTGGCGATGGCAAATCAAGAAGATTCAATAGAAATCTGGGGAGACGGCACACAAACACGTTCCTTCCTCTTCATTGATGACTGCATAGATGGGATTTTAAAGTTAATGGAATCAAATTGTACTCAGGTGCTCAATATCGGGTCGGAGGAAATGGTAACGATTAATCGCCTTGCTGAAATGATTACTGAATATTCTGGTAAAGTTATTTCGCTAAACCATATCGACGGTCCAATTGGTGTGATGGGTCGAAATTCCGAGAATACACTCGTGGCAAAGTCAATCGGGTGGGCACCAAAGGTGAGTTTGTCGGAAGGTCTGTTGAAAACCTATCAATGGATCGAAGCGGAAGTTGTGAAATTGAAGGTTTGCAGCAATTAATTTCGATCATGTTTTAACATCAACAAAGTGGTTTAGGATCTAGAATTTAAAACGCAGGAATGAAAAGCTTGTATCAAAAGCACTAACTCCCATTACAATTCAATGCAAGACAAAACTCCATACATTTCCTTGGTTGTTACTTCCAGAAACGATGATCACGGTGGCGATTTGCGCAAACGAATGATGATTTTCTACAAAGGACTCATTCATCAATGCAATAAATTCAAGCTTCCATGCGAGTTAGTTATGGTGGACTGGAATTCTCCCGATCAGAATGAACTCCTCAACAATGTACTTCCTCCAGTTTCGGAATCCGATTTTTTGTCAGTTCGATATGTAATTGTGCCACCGGAGATTCACAGTAAACTCCGTTTTTCAGAAAATATCGGATTATTTCAAATGATTGCGAAGAACGTTGGTATTCGTAGAGCAAATGCGGATTTTGTGCTTTGTACCAACATCGACTTATTGTTTTCGGATGCACTTTTCGAGGAATTAGCCAAGCGAAAGTTAGAATACGGAAAGTTTTATCGTGCCAATCGCTGCGATATTCCAGCCACAATCAATGAAAACGAGTCAGTGGAAGATCAATTAAAGTTTTGTGAGACGAACATTATCAAACGACTTGGAAAAATTGCAGAATATGCAGTCATTTACGATGAAAAAGGCGTGCTTTTCAAATCACCTATTTTTAATCCACTGTTGCGAATTTTGACATGGCTCAAACCAAAAACTATCTCTTCGGATGAGGTGAAATTACGCTCGATGGATTCTGATGCCTGCGGTGATTTCACCTTGATGAGCAAAAGAGATTGGGAGAAAATTGACGGCTATTTAGAACTCGAAATGTATTCACTTCACATTGATACAATGGCGTTGTACGCAGCTCTTGCGCAAGGTATAAAACAGGTGATTTATCCAAGACAAATGTGTTCGTATCATATCGCTCACGAAGGAGGATGGGAACCTGGTAATGCAGTGGAGCAATTGCAATTTTATAATAAGCGACCATCCTTGGATTGGTGGGTTGTGGAAGCTGCGGGACGACAAATTGTGATGGATAAGTCAAATTTTAGCATGAATTCAACCGATTGGGGATTAAAAAACGTAGAATTGAGAGAAATTAGTGGAGTCGATGCGTAAGCATCACCACAAATAGTAGTGTAAACAAATGGCTAATATTGGAGTTGTTGGAATTGGAAGACTGGGTTTATGCTTTGCATTGAATCTGGAACGAGCGGGATTTGATGTATTTGGCGTAGATGCGAATCCTGATTACATTGATACGATCCAATCCAAGACCTTGAAATCGAATGAACCGCTTGTTGAGGCGTTTCTCAAAGAGTCCGAATATTTGTCTGTTTCGAACGATTTGAAATCAATCGTTGAACAGAATGCCGAGATTGTTTTTATTTGCGTCCCAACTCCATCGAACCCTGAAGGTTCATTTGATCATTCCGCGATAGACATGGTCTGCGATGAATTGCTAACCTTCGATCAACCTAAAAGGGAAATGCATTTAGTGATTAATTCGACGGTTATGCCTGGCTATTGCGATGCGCTTCATGCGCGAATGAGTCCACACGGATATTCCATCTCGTACAATCCCGAATTCATTGCTCAAGGAACAATCATGGCTGACCAACAAAATCCTGATCAAGTGTTGATCGGTGAGGCGAATGAGGACGCTGGGAATCAAATCGAGGCGGTATACCGTT
>CALFOS010000036.1 GCA_937919725.1 uncultured Fluviicola sp.
ATTTTGTCATTTTCGTTGATCACGAAGTTTACATCGCTAAACAATGTTTCACCGCTAAATTCTACGCCAATGCCATTTACTGAGATCATAACTTGATTTTTGCTGGCGCGAAATTACGGATTCTCTACGATTCGAGGAGTTGGAAGTTGGTTTTATGCTTTTTTAGTCAGTTTATCCATTCTCGCGAATCGATGTAAGCACTTCATTCGCTGCTGTAAGTTTACGCTGTGAATCACATTGTACGTTCAGCTTATGGGATTATCGGAGTAAATCCAGAAAATTATTTTCAATGTGATTCACTTTGGAGGACAAATACACTCGGCGTGCACAGTTTTTATTTTCCCTTAAAATTCCTACTTTTGCATGCCCTTTTTTAAAGGCGAGAAACACGACTTCTTATGGAACCAATTGCACCTTATATCCCAACATACAAAGTTCGAATCGTTACTGCAGCTTCGCTGTTTGATGGTCACGATGCGGCGATTAACATTATGCGTAGAATCATTCAATCAACTGGTTGTGAAGTGATTCATCTCGGGCACGATCGCTCAGTGGAGGAGGTTGTTAATTGTGCCATTCAGGAAGATGTGCAAGCGATTGCAATGACGTCTTACCAAGGAGGACACAACGAGTACTTCAAATACATGCGTGATCTTCTCAATGAGAAGGGCGCGGCGCACATCAAGATTTTTGGTGGAGGTGGAGGAACAATTCTTCCTTCTGAAATTGCTGAATTACAGGCGTATGGCATCGAGAAAATCTATCATCCAGACGATGGTCGTACGATGGGATTGCAAGGAATGATCAACGATTTGGTAGAACGATGCGATTTTCCTGTTGGACGAAATTTGACAGTGAAGCCAAGTGAACTAAAGGAGAAAAACGATGCGAAGATTGCACGATTTATCTCCGCAGCAGAAAATTTCGCGGACGAAGCGAAGGATGCGCTGCTCGAAGTGAACGAACTCGCGAAAACAGTTGCTGTACCAGTTTTGGGGATCACTGGAACAGGTGGATCAGGAAAATCGTCGCTCGTAGATGAATTGGTTCGCCGCTTTTTAATCGACTTCAAAGACAAAACAATCGCAGTTGTCTCTGTTGATCCATCCAAACGAAAAACAGGCGGTGCACTCCTGGGAGATAGAATTCGAATGAATTCGATCAAAAATGAACGTGTGTACATGCGATCATTGGCTACGCGACAATCGAATCTAGCTTTGTCGAAGCACGTTGCTGAAGCAATCGCGATTTTGAAAGCAGCCGAATTTGATTTGATCATCCTCGAAACATCGGGAATTGGTCAGTCTGACACTGAAATTTTAGATCACTCGAACATGTCGCTCTATGTTATGACGCCCGAATACGGTGCAGCAACGCAGCTCGAGAAAATTGACATGCTCGACTTTGCGGATGTGATTGCGCTCAACAAATTTGACAAACGCGGAGCACTCGATGCGATTCGAGATGTGCGTAAACAATATCAACGCAATCACAATTTATGGGATCAAAATACAGACACGATGCCTGTCTTTGGTACGATTGCTTCTCAATTTAATGATCCTGGGATGAATACTTTGTATAAGGTGATCATGGATAAGTTGGTTGAAAAAACGGGAATTGACCTTAAATCGACCTTTGAGATTAGCGATGAGATGTCGGAGAAAATATTCGTTATACCGCCGGATCGAACACGCTATCTTTCTGAGATTTCAGAGAATAACCGTCACTATGATTCGTGGGTGAATCAGCAAGTTATAGTGGCCGATAAATTATTCGGGTTGAATTCTTCCATTGAAACACTCCAAACTTCTACGATTGAAGACAAAGATCGATTGATTAAAGGACTTCAAGAGGCATTCGAACTCGAAAAATTGAATTTCGACCCAAAGAATTTGTTAGTCATTGAAGAGTGGGAGGAGAAAAAGAAATTGTACACCGAGCCTGTTTTCAAATTCAAAGTGAGGGATAAAGAACTGTCTATTGAAACACATACGGAGTCACTTTCTCATTCTCAAATCCCCAAAATAGCCATGCCTAAATATTCTGGGTGGGGTGATATTTTGAAATGGACTTTGCAAGAAAATGTTCCAGGCGAATTCCCATATACTGCCGGATTGTTCCCGTTCAAACGTGAGGGTGAAGATCCGACACGAATGTTTGCGGGTGAAGGTGGTCCAGAACGAACGAACAAACGTTTTCATTATGTGAGCCTAGGAATGCCGGCTAAACGCTTGTCTACTGCGTTCGATTCGGTGACTTTATACGGAAACGATCCAGATTTGCGCCCAGACATCTACGGAAAAATAGGAAATGCCGGCGTATCGATCTGCTGTTTGGATGATGCCAAGAAATTGTACTCGGGCTTCGATTTGTCGGATCCAAAAACGTCGGTTTCGATGACGATCAACGGTCCAGCACCAATGTTACTCGGATTTTTCATGAATGCTGCAATCGATCAGAATTGTGAGAAATACGTCAAAGAAAATGGGATTGAAAAAGAAGTAGAAGCAAAAATCACCGCTATTTATAAGGCGAAAGACACCACACGTCCTTCCTATCAAGGCGATCTTCCCGAAGGGAATGATGGTTTGGGATTGATGCTGCTTGGAGTTACGGGCGATCAAGTTCTGCCTGCAGATGTTTATGCGAAGATCAAAGCTGTCACACTGACGCAAGTTCGTGGAACCGTTCAGGCCGATATTTTGAAAGAAGATCAAGCGCAGAACACGTGTATTTTCTCGACTGAATTCGCCTTGCGATTGATGGGAGATGTACAGGAATACTTTATCAAAAACGGCGTTCGAAATTTTTATTCTGTTTCGATTTCAGGTTATCACATCGCAGAAGCTGGGGCAAACCCAATTACGCAGTTAGCGTTTACGCTCTCCAATGGATTCACATACGTTGAGTATTATTTGAGTCGAGGAATGGATATCAACGATTTCGGTCCAAATTTATCCTTCTTCTTCTCCAACGGAATTGATCCTGAATACGCAGTGATTGGTCGTGTGGCTCGAAGAATTTGGGCAAAAGCACTCGCTAAGAAATACGGAGCAAATAGTCGTGCGCAAATGTTGAAGTACCACATTCAAACTTCCGGACGATCGCTCCACGCTCAAGAGATTGACTTCAACGATATCCGAACAACGCTTCAAGCTTTGTATGCAATTTACGACAACTGCAACTCGCTGCACACGAATGCCTACGATGAGGCGATTACAACTCCAACGGAAGAGTCTGTTCGTCGCGCCATGGCCATTCAGTTGATCATCAACCGTGAGTTAGGATTAGCGAAGAACGAGAATCCACTTCAAGGGGCATTCATTATCGAAGAATTAACAGACTTGGTAGAGAAGGCCGTTTTGATGGAATTCGATAGAATTACTGAACGAGGAGGAGTACTTGGCGCGATGGAAACGATGTATCAACGCTCTAAAATACA
>CALFOS010000037.1 GCA_937919725.1 uncultured Fluviicola sp.
AGATATGACCTTATTCCTTTTTATTTCTTAGAGTTTGAACAGAATGTAAGGAATATTGCATTGCGATATATCCAGAATATCCAACTAGGAGAAAAAACGAAGGGAGATTCATCACTTTATAAAATAAGAAACAAAATGACTAGGAATTTAACACAGAATCTATCGGGATGACGGAAGCAGTAGTACGCCGCTCTCATCGCGAACGCAAACAAGGGGTTTTCAGCAAATCAACATCAAACGAGTCTCATCCGTTTTTTCGATAGGCGCTCGGTGCACACACGGCGGAACTGGGATTCCAGGATGATCGACCGCCAAGCGCCAAATGTGACCTAGACCAAAACTGATCGGACGTGCGGTGGGCTTCGCTTGATAGTGGAGATCAAAGAAATACTCACTTAAAAATAATTCAAAACCGTCATCTGTTCCAGTGTAAAGCTTTCTGAGTTCGGCACGAATCTTAGGAACGAGCACTTTTTGTTCGGCTTGTGAATTAGGAATGAGTTCACTCGTCGCCCCGTGGTATGTACATAAAAAGGTGTTTGTTGGAATGGGAGAGCGATCTACATGAAACGAATACACATCTGTTGGAAAAAACGGGTAGCTATCATCTCTTTCGTAGTATTGGATCAAATTTAGGACAGGAGATGCGCCGTGCGCTTTCAAAATTTTCAAATCATTTAGAAGTGTCTCACGCGCGAGTTGCCCTTGTTCACTTAACTCGAGTTCACGAAGTTCCTCTGGATCGAGCTCCAAGATAGGATCACGTAGATCTAGTTTCGAAACAATTTCTGAAAAATCACCCATTAGCTCGCGCGGCCAGCAGAGCGCATTCACTTCTCCCTGAAAAGGAGTGGTAAGTAAGTCTTGAAAATTCTCGACACAACGAATTTGAGTTGAACCATGATATAAATCAATCATAAGCGCTCGTCAAATGAATTGGAATTGAAGAGTTTTTGAATCAATCGTTCAACTTCAAAACTGCCAAAAAGGCTTCCTGTGGAATCTCTACGCGGCCAATTTGACGCATGCGTTTCTTACCAGCTTTCTGCTTTTCAAGGAGTTTTCGTTTACGGGAAATATCTCCACCGTAACATTTTGCTGTCACATCCTTACGCAAAGCCTTAATGGTTTCGCGCGCGATGATTTTTGCCCCAATCGCCGCTTGAATTGGAATCTCGAATTGCTGTCTTGGAATCAATTCTTTCAATTTGACGCAGATGCGTTTACCAAGATCGTAGGCATTGCTTCTGTGCACAAGTGCAGATAATGCATCAATTTGCTCGGCGTTCAGCATGAGGTCCAATTTGATTAAATCGGATTTCCGGTACTCCAGTGGGTGATAATCGAACGAAGCATAACCGCGTGAAACGGTTTTCAAACGATCGTAGAAATCAAAGACAATCTCGCCCAAGGGCATTTCGAAAGTAATTTCAACTCTGTCTTGCGTCAGGTATACTTGATTTTTCAGTTCGCCTCGTTTTGTTACGCATAAGGTCATGATTTGACCAACGTACTCCGATTTCGTGATCACTTGTGCTTTGATATACGGTTCCTCAATCCGGTTTAAGCTCGATGGTTCGGGCAATTCCGAAGGGTTGTTCACAATCATCATCGCATCAGGGTTGCTGTTCAAAAAAGCATGGTACGAAACGTTGGGAACCGTTGTAATCACCGTCATGTTGAATTCGCGCTCCAAGCGTTCTTGGATAATTTCCATGTGCAGCATTCCTAAGAATCCACATCGGAAACCGAAACCGAGAGCCGCCGACGATTCTGGCTCAAACACCAACGACGAGTCGTTGAGTTGCAATTTCTCCATCGAGTAGCGCAATTCCTCGTAATCTTCTGTGTCTACCGGATAAATTCCAGCAAACACCATTGGTTTCACATCTTCAAATCCCCTTACTGCGTTTTCGCACGGACGCGCATGAGACGTGATTGTATCGCCTACTTTTACTTCGGATGCTTTTTTAATTCCAGAGATGATGTATCCAACGTCGCCTGTCAAAACTTCCTTTCTCGGACTAATTGACATCTTTAGTATGCCAACTTCCTCCGCGTTGTAGTCATTTCCAGTATTGAGGAAGCGAATTTTTTCGCCTTTGCTAATTTTTCCGTTGAGAACTCGGTAGTACGCAATAATTCCACGAAACGGGTTGAACACCGAATCGAAAATCATCGCTTGAAGGGGAGCATTTGGATCGCCTTTCGGAGCAGGAATTCGATGAATGATGGCATCCAAAATGGCCTCAACGCCCAATCCAGTTTTACCCGAAGCGGGAATCACATCCGCTGGATCGCAACCAATGAGGTCTACAATTTGGTCTGTTACCTCCTCTGGCATCGCACCAGGCAAGTCCATTTTATTGAGGATTGGAATAATTTCCAAATCGTGTTCGAGCGCCAAATAGAGGTTTGAAATTGTTTGTGCTTCAATCCCTTGAGACGCATCCACAATCAGCAAAGCACCTTCACACGCCGCAATTGAGCGCGACACTTCGTAGGAAAAATCTACGTGTCCCGGTGTGTCGATCAAGTTGAGGGTGTACTTTATGCCATCGCGCTCGTAATCCATTTGAATCGCATGACTCTTTATGGTAATTCCACGTTCGCGTTCGATGTCCATATCATCCAAGGCTTGGGCTTGCATATCACGATCGGAAATAGTTCCGGTAATTTGCAAGAGACGATCGGCGAGTGTACTCTTACCGTGGTCGATGTGAGCGATAATGCAGAAATTTCGAATGTGTTCCATAAAACTGTTGGCCGCCTAATTTGTAGCGCGCGCAAAGGTACAGCAAAAGATTGAACAAGCCTTATTGTGAGTGTGAAAAGTGCGGGGATGAGCTTTCTGATGAGCTTGGTAGAAAACATGAGGGGGGTAAACTAGCGTTTGCCCCCCTCAATACCTAAACTACTACTACTTATGAAAACTAACTTCTACTTAGTTATTAAATCTTATTTCAAATGCCGTGCCAAGTATTAGAAAAGTCCTGTGCAAGCATATTATTTTAACGTTTGTTGGCGGTATTAAAACATGAAAGGAGAAAACGGGTGTTTTCTCCTTTCAATACCTAAACTACTACTTATGAAAACTAACTTCTACTTAGTTATTTACTATGTTTCAAATGCCGTGCCAAATGTTGAAATTGTCCGTGGGATGAGTGATTTTTTAACGTTTATTGGTGTCACTAAAACATGAAAGGAGAAAACGGGTGTCTTCTCCTTTCAATACCTAAACTACTACTACTTATGAAAACTAACTTCTACGAAACTGGCTCTAAAAATAACAGACACCAATTGTATTGTTATACGTAATACGTTCAACTCTTCAAAAAATTACATCTTGGAGTCGTTTTTTAACATAATTTTTGTGAAATAGGCCGATTTCGCCTAATATCGACGCTTTTTTATCGAATTCGATGCAAGAAATACGTTTGAGTAATCGGTTTGAGTATCGGTTGATCAATGACAATTTTCTCCTTTTTTGCGTAAGTGTGCTGTGACTTCTTCGGGGTTGCTCCTTTCTGAAGGAAGAAATCACCGCATTCTTTTTCCGAGATCTCTAGTTCTGCCTGAAGAATTCCTGGTTCTTTTGGATCGGTTTCGGTCGCGATTTCACCTTTTATTTCGAACTGAAGACTGTTGCACGATCAGAACGTCCTATCGATTGCATTTTCTTCAACTGGTGGTTGGCACGATCCAAGTACCAATACTGCGCAAATAACGCTGAGCGATGAAATGTTTTTTTTATGTGCTTCGTGTTGAAGAAGTTAAGTTGCATTTTTTTTTGCGAAATGATAAATGTGTCTATCATAATTTGATTCAAAAAAAACGCCACCCGAAGATGACGTTTGTACTATATATGGTACCGATTTTACAATCCCAACAAAACCTCTGCAGGATCTTTCGCCCCGAAAATCATTCGTTCTGGATTCTCCAACATTTCTTTCACTTTTACCAAAAAGCCAACCGACTCTTTTCCGTCGATGATGCGGTGATCATAGGACAAAGCCAAGTACATAATTGGTCGAATAACTACTTGACCATTAATTGCAACCGGACGTTCTACAATGTTATGCATTCCCAAAATAGCGGCTTGCGGTGG
>CALFOS010000038.1 GCA_937919725.1 uncultured Fluviicola sp.
ACGAGGTTGAGAAACTGCAAACGCGATGTGTCCTGAAATTCGTCCAATAAAAAATGCTGAAAACGTGTGCCCAATCGTTCATAGATGAACGGTGCATTTTCGTTTTTGATGAGTTGAGAAATCAAGGTGTTGAATTCCGAAATGCGAATCATTTGTTCGTCTTTCTTCACACGATCGAGTGCTCCTGCCATGTATTGAAGCAAGGCCATGTTGAAGAAATTTTGAAGGAAGAGCGAAAGTGCGGCGTACTCTTCGAGGTGGCGCGACTGAAAATCGTGGAGAGATCTCACTTCTCGTTCCCATTCTTCTGGAAAAAATTTCTTAGCGGTAGCCGGTTTTTCGAGCAGCTTCTCAAAGGCTTCATTGATGATCGGAGTGAGTTCGAAGGAGGTGAATCCACCAATTTTCAGCATTCTGTTGATGGATCTGCTTCCGTCGTGAATGAGTGATGCATCGTATTGATTGGCTTCAAACACGGACTTTACAGCACTCGTTCGACTCGCAAACTCACCGTCTAATTTTTTTCGTCGCTGATACAAACGTCCGCGTTGCTCTTCAGAAAAATTCATTTCGAGCAGTCGTTCAACGATCGCGTTGTTTTTTTCGCTGTTGAGAATAGCACCGAAGGCGACGAGTTCCCGTCTAAAATTCCAGGTGTTTCCATCGTCTAGATTCGATTTTGCATATTCAAAAATTAATTTATTGAGCACTTCATTGCCCGGATTCCCTAATTGGTTGATGATGTCGTCGACAATTAACTCGATCAATTCCGATTCGTCGAGCACGACTTCAAATTCCGCTGGCAAATCCAAATCTCGACCGAAGGATTTAATGAGTCTCAGGTTGAATTTATCGATCGTCATCACATGGAAATCTTCGTAGGCATGCAAAATCAACTTGAGCGATTTCGCACAGCGACGAACAACGGATTCTTCTGAAATAGTTAAGGTCGACGCGATGTCCTTCGTCAATCCAGCCGCTTTGCTATCGAAATGTTCGGGCGAGCCAATTTGATCGAGAGCCGAAACGATGCGTTCCTTCATTTCTAGCGCCGCTTTGTTGGTAAACGTCATAGCGATGATGCCCGAAAATGCATCTGGTCGGTGTTCATTCCCAATCAACAATTCGATGTATTCTTTCACCAAATGGTAGGTTTTTCCACTTCCTGCTGAGGCGTTAAAAATTTTGAAGGGTTTGCTATTTTCTCTTTGTATCATCGACATCGTGACTAAAGTACATAATCCAACCAAATCAACCGAACAACCGTTCAATCAATAAGGAATTTTTCGTTTTATTAGATGGGAAAAATTGCGTAAATTTGTTAGGTATGACATTAAAATCAACAATCAGTTTCTCCGCGTTGTGCTTTTGTCTTCTCCTTGCTTCGTGCAAAGATAAAGTGGAAGGTGAACCCTGCGATCCGGAATTATCGGAGTTGCGTGTTTCTGTTCAACCAGTTTTTGGAGGACAAACGCTCCATTTAGATTCTACCTACACTACAGCGGAAGGATACGCAGTCCAGTTCACAGATCTTCTATTTATTGCCGAAAATGTTACCTCGGCTAGTGGACAACTCAAAGATGTGGCATTGTTTGATTACCGCGTAACCGGAACAGCGCTTTTCACAGGGCCCGGCAGACCCGAAGACTTTACGACGTTCGCGTGGAATTTGGGTGTTCAATCATCGATTAATCACAGCGATCCATCTGCTTTTCCAAACGAAAGTGTTCTCAATATCTCCAACAGCGGAGGCATGCACTGGGGTTGGAATCCTGGCTATATTTTCATGAAAGTAGAAGCGAAAGTTGATACCATCCCAGATGGAAATGCCTTGTTTGATCACCTAATTGTGTTTCATATCGGGCAAGATGTAAATCTACAAACAATCAATTTCTCGAACATCAATTGGCAGCAAACAGGGAATTTGAGTTATCATTTTCCGCTGAAATTGGACCTGCAAAAATTCTTGCAAAACGGACAGCAAACCATCAACCTAAGGAACGAATATACATCACATACGGCACCTGGGCAGGAAGTCCTCTCGCTCAAAGTAATTCAAAATTTTAAAGCCGCACTCACCGAATTTTAATGAAGTACCTCCTAGTATCCTTTGTTGTTATCGTCGTTATACTTTCGTGTAAGAAGGACAAAGTGATGTATGAGCCAACACCATATGAATTAGAGATCCCCTCCCATTTTCCGCAAATGATCATTCCCGAAGATAATCCTATGACGGTAGAAGGGGTGGAGCTTGGACGGAAATTATTCTACGAAAAGAAATTGAGTGGAGACAATACGATTTCCTGTGCAGCATGTCATGCTCCGGCGAGTGCTTTTTCAGATCCGAATCAATTTTCCACTGGAATAGACGGAATTCAAGGTGCACGGAATTCGATGGCACTCATCAATTTGGGCTGGAACGATTCCTTCTTTTGGGACGGAAGATCACACTCGCTGGAAGAACAAATTTTGCGACCTGTCGAAGATCCGATCGAAATGCACGATACGTGGAAAAATGTGGTGAGCGAATTGAACGCTTCTCTTGAGTATAAGAACATGTTTTTCAAGGCGTTCGGCTCTGCTGGAATCGACTCTACTAGAGGGGCGAAGGCAATTGCACAGTTTTTGCGTACTATGATATCAGGATCGTCAAAATACGATGTAATGTACAAGTATGAAAATGGATTACCACTTAGTTCTAGCGAACAGTCAATTTATTCGAGCATTACACTAAACGAGTGGGGCGGCTACGATTTGTTCAAGAGTTTGAACGGTGCAGATTGTTTCCATTGTCACAACGGACCGCTGATGCAAGTGAAAAAGTTTTCGAACAACGGACTCGACGCCACGTTTTCCGACTTGGGTCGAGGGGCAATTACGGGCAACCCGAATGACAACGGAAAGTTCAAAGTGCCTACTTTGCGAAACATTGCGTATTCTGCTCCGTACATGCATGATGGACGGTTTACAACCTTGGACGAAGTGATCAATCATTATTCTTCGGGAGTGGTGATGAGTCCAACGATCGATCCGCTGATAGAGTACGCCAGTCAAGGCGGTGTGGGACTAGACTTCACTGAACGAAATTTGGTAAAAGCGTTTTTGATGACATTATCGGACGAATCGTTCATAAATAACCCGGCTTTTCAAGAGCCGAATTGAGAAAATAATGATAGACGAGAGAAGATTAACAACGGAAGAAAAAGCACTGAAAGTGAACCTTACGAGGAACATTTACGGTTGTTTTGCGGAGATTGGTGCTGGTCAGGAAGTGGCCGCTAACTTTTTTAAAGCGGGTGGAAGTTCGGGAACAATTGCCTACACGCACTCGGCGTATGACATGAAAGTTTCGGATTCGTTGTACGGCGAAGCGGAACGCTATGTGTGCGAGGAACGTTTGGAGACAATGTTGGCAACCGAATATGCGAAATTGAAGAAAAGCTTGCCAGCTAAATACCAGGAATCTCGGTTCTTTGCCTTCGCAAACACGGTTGAATCATTGAATTATCACAAAACGAATCAAGGTCATGGTTGGGTTGGACTCCGATTTCAACTTGGATTAGAACATGAACCGAACGATGTGATTTTGCACGTCAAAATGCACGACAACAGTCACAAAGCACAACAAGAAGCACTTGGAATTTTAGGTGTCAACTTGATTCATGCGTGCTATTTTCACTGTAAGAATTTAGGCGACTTTTTATCGAGTCTTGTGCATCGCTTGCCACGCGATCGCATGGAAATTGATATGTTGCGTGTCTCTGGACCAGATTTCGAAGACTTGGATAACCGAATCATTGCACTCAACCTGGTGAAGCGTGGAATTACTGATGCAACGATGTTCGATTTGTCGGGGCACGTTCTTCAGCCAGCAACGGCTTTGTACAAGAAAAACATTTTGTTGATGCGCGGTCGGTTTCGGCCGGTTACGAAGGTCCACATCGACATGTTGGAGAGAGGGAAAGAGCAGTTTTTGCTCGAAGAAGGTGTTACGGAAGAGAAATTGCGCGTTGTCGTTGAGTTAACGCTCAAAGATTTGACAGCAGATGGTAAAATTTCTGACAAAGACTTTGTAGATCGCGCCGAATTACTTGGAACACTTGGCTATACAGTAATGATTTCGAATTATCTGAAACATTACAAAATGGTCGATTACTTGTCGTCGATAGCCAGAGGTTACCGTTTGGGAGCCATTGTGGGAATCTACAACCTTCAAGCAATTTTTGATGAACGTTACTACGAAAACCTACCGGGTGGAATTTTGGAAGCCTTTGGTCGCGGATTTGGGCGAAAGGTGAAAATGTTCGTCTATCCTGCCAATAATGTGGAAACGGGCGAGTTGTATCACCTTGGAAACCTCGAAATTCAATCGAAGTTACGTGGAATTTTGCAGTACATGAAGGATAATGACAAGATTGATGCAATTAAAGATTATAATGAAAAATTGTTGCACATTTTGTCGGACGATGTATTGTCCAAAATAAAAGCTGACGCCTCGATGTGGGAAGATGACGTTCCAATGGAAGTCGTGAAAGCCATCAAATTCTACGAACTTTTCGGGTATACGAAAAAAGATGAGGTGAACGTTCCTCACTAAAAAAAAGTCATGCCGCACATCAAAAATGCCTTAATTCGGTACAGAATCATCGACAAGTGTTTGCGGAACAATTACAAGCGATATCCTAGTAAACACGACTTGCGTGAGGCCTGCGAAGAATCGCTTTTTGGAAGCTTGGACGGCGCGCACATTTGCGATTCAACGATTGAAAAGGACATGTTCGCTATGAAAATTGAACACGATGCCCCGATCAAATACAGTCGATTAAATGGCGGATATTACTACACCGAACCCGATTTCTCCATCAACGATATTCCTCTTACCGAAGCCGATTTGGGTGCCATTGCTTTTGCTGCCAAAACCTTGTTGCAGTTTCGTGACGTTGATTTATTCAAACAATTTGGAAGTGCGATTGACAAGATTGTGGGTCGGGTAGAGGTCAGTCAAGATGGAGGAGAACAATTTATCCAGTTCGAGCAATCACTTTCCGACAATGGAAGCGAGTTTTTGTCACCTATTTTGGAAGCGATCAAACAATCGTTGTGGGTGCGTTTTGACTATACTAGTTTTATTTCGGGGCAATCGAAAGTGCGAAAAGTAATTCCGCTGTTGCTAAAAGAATATCGGAATCGGTGGTACCTCATTTCGTTTGACGGCGACAAGCAGGATTTTATTACCTACGGTTTGGATCGAATGAAGGACCTCGAAATTTTGAGCGAAACAGCCGATAAACCCACCAATTTTAAGCCAGAGAATTACTTCAAATACGCGGTTGGAATCACGAGTGGAAATACAGATCCTTCAGAAATTCGGTTTCGAGCGAATTCTATTGCAGCAAAATACATTGCATCGCAGCCATTTCATGGTTCGCAAAAATTACTAAGTGAAACGAAGGATGAAGTCGTTTTTTCACTGAAAGTAAACGTATCGGAAGAATTAATTCGTTCCATACTAAGTTATGGAGGCGAACTGAAGGTTTTGGAACCGAAATCGCTTTTGGACGA
Source organism: uncultured Fluviicola sp. (assembly GCA_937919725.1). Classification (GTDB taxonomy): domain Bacteria; phylum Bacteroidota; class Bacteroidia; order Flavobacteriales_D; family Crocinitomicaceae; genus UBA4466. The sequence continues at coordinate 5,563 of CALFOS010000038.1, forward strand.
AATAAATCGACGAGCTACGGCTATTTTGAAGGGGTAGGATCTTGAGCGATCTTAGAATACTTTTTTTTACGTATTGAAAGTAGACAATAATCCGAGGACCTCCGCCAGGGCGAAGTGCCATAGCTTGGCGCGGCGAAATGCACAGTGGAGCAAGCAATTGGCTGCGACCCTGGAAGCTGGCAAGTGAGCTGTGATACTCGCTTTTTGACAGCCAACTAAAGCATGGAGAATGTGGGCGGCCAACTACTTTTCCAACGCGTATTCTGTGAATAATGTAAGAGATTCTAAGAATTGTGTAATACAGAATAGTAGAGATTGACTTATATTTGTCTTAATTTAACGTATATTGTTAAGGATGAAAAAGCAATTATTATCCCTTATTATTGGCTTGACTTTATCAATATCAGTTGGGGCACAGGTAAATCCGCATGCACTTGGTCTTCGAGGCGGGTATGGGAATTTTGGTAGTGGGGGTGAACTCACATACCAACACGGTTTTGGTTCTTTGAACCGCTTGGAGTTAGATCTCGGGTGGCGTGGTAACAATGGAAATAATGGGTACCATCACACCGCATTATCAGTAATCTACCACTGGGTATGGAATTTGGATGGAGGATTAAACTGGTACATCGGCCCTGGAGGTCAGGTTGGATTCTATAATTACAAATACAATGATAAATACGACGACGGTATTACCGTGAATTTGGGAGGTCAGATTGGACTGGAATATGATTTCAACGAACTGGGAGTTCCAATCCTGTTGAGTATTGATTCACGACCGATGTGGGGCTTTTTAGGCGGTAATCGTGGTTTGGGCTTCGGCTTAGCGTTCGCGGCGCGCTATACTTTTTAATTTTTGACGTAAATCACATCTGATAATACGATAGAATTCAATCCTCTGCTCTTCGAGTAGGGGATTTTTTTGTTCATCATTCCGAATTATTTGCGCATTTCTTACTTGATCGATCATGATTTCAACTCACTTCCTTATCTTCGTAAAAAACACACAATGGATCTCATCATCACGCACAGCAACGGAGTTTGCACTATAAAATTCAACCGGCCACAGGTTTTTAATTCGTTTAATCAAGCCATGGCGCTGGATCTACAACGAACACTGGACGAATGCGCCACGAATGATGAAGTACGTGCAATCGTCCTCACGGGGGAAGGGAGAGCGTTTTGTGCCGGACAAGATTTGGCAGAAGTAACCGATCCAAACGGACCCGCCATGGATTCCATCGTGCGCGAACACTACAACCCAATCATCGAACGAATTCGCACCATCGAAAAACCAGTCATCGCTGCCGTAAATGGAGTGGCTGCTGGTGCGGGAGCAAATATTGCCTTAGCGTGTGACGTTACAATTGCAGCAGAAAGCGCCAGTTTTATTCAAGCCTTTTCAAAAATTGGATTGATTCCTGATTCGGGGGGAACGTTTTTTCTTCCGAGAATTGTCGGCATGCAAAAAGCACTCGCATTGATGTTTACAGGTGATAAAGTATCCGCAAAAGATGCCGAGGCGATGAACATGATTTACAAAGCCGTGAGTGATGATACATTTCAGGACGAGGTAACAGAATTCGCTGAAAAACTAGCCAAAATGCCGACACGAGGATTGGGATTAACCAAAAAAGCAGTGAATGCGTCGTGGAACAATACCTTGACGGAGCAACTGAAATTGGAGGAATTATTACAAACCGAAGCTGGAC
>CALFOS010000039.1 GCA_937919725.1 uncultured Fluviicola sp.
TTTTTCAAAACACAATTTTGGCTGTACAATTGACGAAAATCAGGAAAAAGTAAAACATCGCATTCAAGAATTACTTCCAAAGCTCATTAAAATCAATCGAGAAATAGGCGTCGAATTCGATGTTATTTCCGCTTGAAAACAGGAACAGTTGAACACGGCTCGCCATACATGATGCTCTTGGCAACAGGCTGCAAATGTTTCACCAACTCCGTCATCGCAAACGCTGGATCGGCAACATCTGCACACCCTTTGATGATGATTCTCCCGTCCAAATATGCATCAAGCGGCTCAGCTAAAATCCGATTTAAGATCAATTGCTTTTCAAGGTCGCTTTTGCTGCCTATCACAAAATTTGATGTGTAACTTAGGAGTGAAGATCCAACGAGCATGTAGGCCCAGGTTGGCACAATGGCATCAGCCGAGCAGCGAACGAACACGGCTTTTCCTTCATAGGATGACCAATCGTGATCTTTCACCCAAGCTCGAAAGTCTTTTTCCTTCAGCACAAGTCCTTGCCACAATTGGTCGGAAATGTCCACTTCAGTTATCGCCAATCGTGGTTTGAAATCAGCCAAATCCATCGAAATGAGCCCACTTTCTTTTACACGATTTACGATTTCATCCATGGTTCAAAAGTAATGATTTTTCAACTAGAGGGAAGTCGAACGGTGAATGTAGTTCCTTTTCCAATGGCACTTTTCACAAAAATTTGTCCACCGTGCTCTTGAATAATGAGTTTTACGTAGTAAAGTCCCAGGCCAAATCCTTTCACATCGTGCCTGTTTCCTGTTGGAACACGATAGAATTTATCAAAGATCATCTTGATATCATCTCGGCGCATTCCGATGCCATTATCCGTCACTTCGAGCACAAACCAACGCTTGTCAGTCGATGTTTTAATAACGATTTCCGGTGTTTTCTCGCAGTACTTCACCGCATTGTCCATTAAGTTGTACACTACATTGGATAGGTGAACAGGATCCACATAAAGTTCGAAGGGAGACGCCTTCAATTCGAGGGTGATCTGCCCTCCCGTTTCCATTTGGTTGAATTCGAAGTTGTCCTTCACCTCGTCCAACAATTCGTGCATATCGAAGCGCTCTTTTTTCAGGGATAGTTTATCCTTGTCCATTTTTGCTACGTTGAGAACACGCTCCACTTGATGTTCCAAGCGTTTATTTTCCTTGAAGATGATTCCGGCATATTGTTGCAGCTTTTCATTGTCTTTGAAATCGCTGCGCATGATCATTTCAGCCGATAAACCAATGGTAGAAATGGGCGTTTTGAGCTCGTGCGTCATGTTGTTGATGAAATCTGTTTTCACCTCCGAGAGTCGTTTTTGACGCACCATCACATTCACCGTAAACCCAAAGAAAAAGAGCACAACCAAAACGATAAAGATGAGGTAGAAATACGGTGAATAGGAAGTATCGAGCTTAGAATTGATCGAATCACTTTGCACATCTGGGAAAAACACGGTGAAATAATGTCCGTCCTTGTTCCACTTCAATTCACTCATCGGTGAGCTGGTCGTTTTGCTTTTGTCAGCGGCAAAAGTAGAATCTCCGATGTATTCGATCAAATTTCCGAATACAATCGAATCGGTGAAGCAATCGTAGATGCCATATTGGAAATCGCGCCGAACTTGTTGGGCGTAGAACTCTCGTTTGAGTAGCGTTTCAAGGTAATAGGGCTGCAGCTCTTCGTTGATATCTACTGAAAAATAATTAGGTTCGATTTGTTTCACCGCGCCGTATAAATCGGAACTATCGGCACTTTGGGCAGCGATGTCTTCTAATACATTCCGCAATGCAATGTGAGTGTTTTCAGTAAATCGAACAAAATTAAGGCTGTCTTCGCGCTCTTGAATAGCCAAAGATGCAGCTTGTGTGGCAACGGTTTTTTGAATCCAAACGCCCTGAATAGTCATGATACTCAACAACGAGATAATGCCGAGTACGATAACTGCTTTGATGGTGAGTCTGTTCATACATTAAAAGTACGAAATCTAACAGACAGAACGATTCAAGATATCATCATTAGCAAATGATTAACGTTTGGGAGATTAAAACACAACAAATTTTATGCGCTCTTCGGAGTGAGTAAACTGTAGCCGAATGATGAAGTTGCCACTTTTTAATGCATGTTCTAATTGGAATTTTAAAGTGGTAGCGCTAGAATGAATGCTTTCAATGAGATTGATTTGAGCACCAAGCATGGAAATGATCTCGATCGTTTGTAGCTTGTCCCGATCGTTTAAGAAAAGAGTGAGAATACCGAAATTCGAGTCGTAATGGACGCTACTTTTGTCGGATTCACTGCAATTTTCGGATGAAATCACCTCAAACGTTTCCGATTGCCCATCAAAATCAACTTGTTTTAAGCGGTAGTAATTTTGTTCGCGCGCGCTCGATGCGTCCCTAAATGAGTAGTGAATTGCTTCTTGTGATTGACCACTCCCGTCTATTTTAGCAATATTTTGGAAGCTTCCATCTGTGCTCATTTTCTCTAAAATGAAATAGTCATTGTTCCGCTCGGATGCTGTAGTCCAGGAAATTTCGGTTGCTTCTCCCGAGCATTTTGCTTCAAATTGGATCAGCTCGATAGGTAAAAGCGAAAAACACGTGATATCAGCGCTTGGACAAAAGCTTGCTGGACTAGTTACTGGAGGGGTTGTATTGATGACCGTAATTCCCGTTCCCGAAAGCGATGGATTGCCTGAGTTTTGAATGCTAACGGTTCCGGTATTATCTTGTCGAAGTACTTGTGCACTCGCAGAAAATGTACATTCATCGATCGCAACACTGGCAGGATTACTTGACCCAACGCGCAAATAAATGTGGTTTCCAAGACTGCTGGCCGTGTTATTTGTGAAAGAGCACGAAGTAAAACTTGCTGAAGCTGCACTCCCAGATCCAGCAAAACTTGTATTGATTGACACAGCGCCACCTCGGCCAGTGTTTGTCACGCTGTTATTAGAAAAACTGCAATTTACAGCTGTCACGGTTGCGCCTCTTGCAATGGTGATTCCACCACCATATTTTGGTCCACTCCCGCTGTTTGTTGAATTATCTGAAATACATGAACCTGAAAGTGAGAGATTTGCCCCTGAAATGTATATTCCGGCACCGCCTTCACTCGATGTGTTCACATTGTTCGATATGGTGGAGTTGGTCACGGTCACAAACGTGGTATTATCTCCAGAAATGTACATGCCCGATCCACCTTGGAGTGCTTTCGTATTTCCCGTTATACTATAATTGCTAAAGCTCACATTGTTTCCATTTCCTTCGATGTTCACTCCGCCGCCAGCCACGCTTGGTCCAATTGGATTGCACTTCGATCCTCCTCCCACAAAATTGACGCTCGATCCACCGTTTATTACAATTGCTGAAGCTCCACCGCCCGATGAATTTTCGTTGACTTGAACATCGGTGATCGTGATATTCGTGGCACCTGAAATAGTCAAAGTGCTCGCTGCACTCAAACCGTAATTGTAACCTTTAAGATAAATGCCTTGAATGGTGATATTACTTCCCGTAATATTTGCCCAACGATTTGCATCTGTGCTGGTATTGTTGTTGTCGAAAAAGGTAAGCGTGCTTCCTGCTCCAATTATGGAAATCCCATTTAGGGAAGCGGGAAGTGAAATGTTGGCATCAGAGGTGAGGTACATTCCTGCATCTACATAGATAACATCACCAGATGTTAGGCTAGCACTATACGTACTAAGTACGTTGCTGAGTGTAGCTTTCGGTGTGTTGGGCGATGTTCCTGAATTCGCATTATTACCCACCGCCGTGGTGAAGACATCCCCAGTCAATGCGTTGTCATTTACATAGTAGTTCGTCGCTTGTCCGTGGAAATGAATAAAGAGCAATAATAGGGGAGTTATTCTGATCAGTTGAAACATACTTATCTTCGATTAGCTGATGAATGAACATAAAGATAGTAGATTGAATTTCAATTTGAGCCCTCTACAAGAGTGGGAGGGTCTCAATAGTGGTAATTGGATATAAAACTACGTAAAACGTTAGTTTTTGTGGTGAATGGTTACGAAAAAACAGTCCTTTTCCTTAATGTTTATGAGCGATAATTTTTTATTTGGACAACATCGAAGGAGCGCGAAACAGGAACGGTCTTCGAGAGATGTTGCACCTCAACCCGATAAGATTGTGCCTTGCCGTGCAGGGCGACGATGAAATCTGGATTCACCAAAAAAGACTTGTGAACGCGCATAAACTCAACATCCATTTTAGTCAATAATTCAGTTATTTTTTTGAGTGAAATGCGGTGCATCGCTTTATCAACTTTGTTAACCTCGTTCATGTAATAGGTGATCACATAATTGTCGTTTGCCTCACAGCTTAAGATACGCTTAATCGGAATTTCGAGCACTACTTGATTTTTATCGTTGTTGATCCGAAAGAGTTTTTCGACGGAAAGGTCACTATTTTCTCGGTTTTCGGTGGTGATGAGCACGCGGGCTTGAAGGTCGGAATAGATCAACCACAAAATGTAGATCGCCACCGGCAGGATGGGAAGAATTAGAAAGGTGCTAAGGTAGAGGAACAGTTCATTTTCAGCAGCTGAATAGATCAGAAGGAGTGTCGAACCACTCACTAAGGGAATGGTGTAGATCGCCGCGACCACTAAGAGCTGTTTGCTCGTTCCCAGCAAGGAATGCGAAGTAACTCGAAGTAATCCGAACGAAAGCGCGCCGACCGCTACAAAAAGGAAAACATAGGAGATGAATGACGAATGCTCCTCCAAAAACACGAAGGGAAGGAGAAAAAAAACGCTCCCTGTGCAGTAGAGGCTGAACAAGAAGGCAATCAGAACGCTATGTTTTCTGTTTAAGTTCAATTTTCCTTTGCTAATTTTCGAATACCAATAACAATCAAGCCAATTATGATAACGAAAGAGACAATTAAAAACCAGACAATTTTCGTTCGGTGATTGGCTGTTTCCTTCTCAAGCTGCTGATTTTTAACGGCAAGGTCTTTTTCTTCTTGAATCAATTTTATTTCTAGCTCCTTTTTATTCAATTCATTCTGGAAACTTAAGTCTTCCAATTGACTTTTCACTTTTGCAGTATTCAATTCGTCATTCAGATGTACATATAAATCATAAGTAGAACTCGACTTTTGCCAATTTTTCAACTGTTTGTACGCATCAATTTCGAGTAAATAAATATCGAGTAAGTGAATACGGAAATCATTTTGGAGCGAAATTTTTTCAGCCTTTTGAAAGCTTTCGATAGCGAGTTCGAATGTTTTTTTATTGAGGTAAATTTTGCCATTGAGCAAGTGATACAGAATGGACTCTTCGATTTGATATGGTTTTAAGCGAATGGCTAAATCCTTCAACAATTCTTCAGCATCGACCAAGCGATCAATGTTGATGTAAACTTCTGCAATTCCAAGCTGAGCGAAGATTATTCCTTCGGAGTTGTTTAAATCCTGTTCTATGAGCCACGAACGATTGTAGTAGGATAGAGCCAAATTGAAACTATCCATTTTCGAATACGTGTCTCCGAGATTGTAGTAACGAATGGATTTTTGAAGCGGCTGCTTGAGTGTTCCCTCAATTTTCAAACTTTTATTGAAATAGTCGCGTGCCTTTTGGTAATTCTCTTGGAGCAGATAAACACATCCTATGTTATTGTAGCACGCAGAAATCCGACCTGCATCCTTTAGTTTTTCGGCAAGATTGAGTGCTTTGAGGTAATGGTTCAGCGATGTAATATAATAGCCTTTGTCCTTGTTCACAATCCCCAAGATGGTCTGAGCATTGATGCCATAAAACGAAGCTTTGCGTTTTGCACTTGCTGCGAGTAAGGTATTTGCCTTCGTCGTTACCGAACTGTCGCCGTGCTCTAGCGCGTAAAATGCAATTGAATCCAGTCGATTCAGGTACGCATCACTTTGCCCAAACAGAGGTTGGAAGGGAAGTACGAAGGCTAGAATAAATGTAAGTCTTAAGCGCATGTAAGGATTTAATCGATTAGCGTCATTTGAGATGAAAGTTAATCAATTTTTAAAAACCTACAGCGCATTAAAATCCTTGCACGCCGTTCACAGTTGTATACTTCAATACGTTTTTCTTATCTGGATGAATGCGCGCAAACGCCGACTGAACAGCCAACGTGCCTTCATGGAATCCACAAAGGATCAACTTTAGTTTGTTTTCGTATACATTCACATCGCCGATGGCATAAATTCCGGGAATGTTGGTTGAATAATCGAGCGTGTTCACTGTTATGGCGTTCTTCTCAATCTCAAATCCCCAGTCAGCAATAGGTCCTAAACTTGGTTTCAAACCAAAAAGTGGAATGAAATGATCTGTTTCCAGTATGAAATCGCCTTGTGTCTCGTGTTTGATAAGGACATTTTCGATTTCCCCATTCCCACCAACGCCAACTACCTCAGCTTCGGTGATCAATTTTATTTTTCCAGTATCGGCCAAATCGAGCACTTTTTGCACAGAATCTAAGTGACCTCTGAACGAAGAGCGTCGGTGAACTAATGCCACTTCTGAAGCAATGTTATTGTCTGCTAAGAAAATCGACCAATCCAATGCCGAATCACCACCACCCGCAATCACGCAGCGTTTTCCGCGGTAAAACTCTGGGTCTTTGATGATGTATTCCACACCTTTGTCTTCGTATGCTTCGAGATTTTCGATCGGTGGTTTACGTGGTTCAAACACGCCCAATCCGCCAGCAATAATAACAATGGGTGCATGGTGTTTGGTGCCTTTGATGGTCGTAACGATGAATGAACCGTCATCCAATTTTTCAATATCAACGGCAGCTTCGCCAAGCGTAAACCCTGGTTTGAACGGCGCTGCCTGTTCCATCAAATTGTCGATCAATTCTCCGGCAAGGATAGAAGGAAATCCCGGAATATCGTAAATTGGTTTTTTTGGATAAATTTCTGAACATTGTCCTCCCGGTTGTGGAAGCGAATCAATAAGATGACAGCGCAATTTTAGCAATCCAGCTTCGAAAATTGTGAAAAGGCCAACTGGGCCTGCTCCGATGATAATGATATCCGTTTCGATCATTTTGTTTCATGTTTGAGCCGACAAATTTAACAAAACATGTTCAACTCGACTCACACGGGAACAAAATTTGTTCTTTGCTTTCGGGTTTAATTGATCTCTTTTTTAGCCATTAGGGTGTAAATATTGACAACAAAGCTTTTTTTACTGCTTAAGTTCAAGTAACAAATGCAACTTTTAGATTTACGTGTTTGATAGCTTCAAA
>CALFOS010000040.1 GCA_937919725.1 uncultured Fluviicola sp.
GAACTTTTCATCTCTTACGAAGACGTTAACAATCAAAATTTAGGAGATGATCATTGGCTGAAATGGTCAGACGGTCCAAATTTACAGCGATATTTTGACGATCCAGGTCGAGAACATTAATCAAAAATTCTTAAACTGGATGTTGAATAGGATTACTCCCTAACATGGGCTATACCCCAGCGCCTTAAGCTCTCTCTTCGTAAATCTGTTTTTTATAAGAAAAAAGTCTTATTTTCATGAAAACGATTTTGGAAGTGCGCCGTGGCATAGCCCTAGGCGTTAGCACCAACAATCGCATCAACAAAATCGAACCCTTCACATCGTCAGTCTTACCACGGACTTTCCATACACCCAATCTTAGAATAATTATCCACACCAATTTCACCCCTCCCTCTCAAACAAGCGATTCAGTTCTTCCACTGAAAAATCAAGTTCGATCGAAAATTCTTTTTTGATCGTTTCAAGCCAACTGTCGCCATATTCAACGCGCCTCGAATGCAAGGAATTAAGTTTGCTTCGGGTCGTTAGTTTGTTGTTGAACACCCCAACACGCCCTTCACGGGTGTTTTTCCCAATGCATTTGTGCTGAATAAGATGTGAGTTTGGGTGGGTTGACATATAATAATTCGAAATCTCAATGTCCTCCTCGCTAATTGCTACGTTTTCAAAACTGTACAAATTCACCCAATCGGTTTCGTTTTGTCGTTGAATCATGAATTGATCATCTTCGAAGGGAATCACTCGAACCATTCCATCGGTGTCATTCACAGGAGTTGGGTTATTGATGTCCAAAGGGACTCTCGTCACCAATCCTGCAAATCCTACATCTGTTATAAATGTTTTTCCGTCCAATTCAACGAGATGCGCCAAATGATTTCTAGGGGGTGTTTTCTTGGGATTACTCAGCCAAACTCTTGCTAAAACGGGCTTAAGTGAAAAACCGATGGATGACAATAGCTCAGCGTACAAGATGTTGAGTTCAAAACAATAGCCTCCGCGTTTTTGGGTAATGATTTTTCTAAAAAGATGCTTATGGCTAAGCACAATTTTCCTACCTACAACAACGTCTAAATTTTCAAATGGAATGTGTTCCATCTGGTGCTCTTGCAGGGATTTAAGACCATCAAAATTAGGGTGACAATCGTCAAGGTGTATTCTACTCAGGTACTCAGTAAGTTCTGAATCATTCATTGTGGGTTCTTTTCTAGGAGAGTGAAGATACTACTTTAAATAAAAACCAACTTGCGGAAACGACGACGCAATATGCTTCGTTTGTGGAGAGAATACTTTTTATAGCAATCTTTCATTTCCTAGGATAAAATAGTAATTTCCAAAATTGATCGTTCTTCAGAAGAAAGCTTAGTTCTTTGCATCCAAACATCCTCTTCTAAAAAGGATTTATTACCTTTAAGTTTGATCTTAATTACCACCCATAGCATAAACACCCATGAACGAAATAATCTGTCCCAACTGTAAAAAAGCATTCAAAGTAGACGAAGCCGGTTTTGCCGATATCCTCAAACAAGTGCGTGATCACCAATTCGAAGAAGAATTGAAAAAACGCTTGGACCTCGCCGAAAATGAAAAGCAAAATGCTATTCAACTCGCCGAAGCGAAGATGAAAAATGCGCTGCAGGATGATTTGGCGAAAAAGGACAAAGAAATTAGTGAGTTGAGATCTCAGAATGAACTCAGATTGGCCGAGCAATTGGCGAAGAAGGACGCGGAGATTGCGGCGATGAACTCGAAAATTCTCAATGCAGAGGTTCAGAAAAAGTTGGAAGTGATCGAGGCAACCAAAGTCATCGAAAAGGAACGGGACGATCTTGCAAATACTTTGAAAAACAAGGAAACGGAAAAGCAATTGTTAGAGAAATCCTTGAATGAAAAGTTTAGTTCCGAACTAAAAACGAAGGACGACATCATCAAATTGAAGGAAGAGGAAATTGCGATGCGCAAGGATATGAAACTCAAATTGTCGACCAAGATGATCGGGGAGACCCTGGAGCAACATTGCGAAGCGGAATTCAACAAGCTCCGCGCGACAGGTTTTCAAAACGCATATTTCGAGAAGGACAACGATTCAAGAGGTGGAAGTAAAGGCGATTTTATCTACCGCGAAAACGACGAGGCAGGGAATGAGATTATTTCCATCATGTTCGAAATGAAGAACGAGGGAGATGAAACGGCGACGAAAAAACGCAACGAGGATTTCTTCAAGGAACTCGATAAAGACCGAACTGAAAAGAAATGTGAATACGCTGTATTGGTTTCGCTCATTGAAGCGGACAGTGAATTGTACAACACAGGAATTGTCGACGTTTCCTACCGATTCGAAAAAATGTACGTGGTACGACCGCAGTTTTTCATTCCCATCATCACGCTGCTTCGTAATGCAGCATTGAACTCGATGAAGTATAAGGCGGAGTTGAACTTGATGCGCAATCAGAATGTGGACATCACCAATTTTGAAGAGAAAATCAACCAGTTCAAGGAAGGGTTTGCACGCAACTATGATTTGGCGAGTCGCAAATTTCATACGGCGATTGATGAAATCGATAAGACGATTTTACACCTCCAAAAAACCAAAGAAGCGCTCTTGTCATCTGAAAACAACTTGCGTTTAGCGAACGACAAAGCGGAGGATCTAACGATCAAAAAATTGGTACACGGAAACCCAACGATGAAGGAAAAGTTTGACGGGAATTCTGATACTAGCGAATAAACAGGAGCTATCTTTTAGCGATAAACTCCATCGCCAATCGTCGTGCTTCAGCATCTGAAGACACATAATCTTCGTAACTCGGAAGTTTCACGACTGAGGTAGCCAACATCGTTGCCTCGTTGATTTTCGCGATGTCCAAAAAGGAAATTTGATCTTTCAAAAAGGCAGCAACAGACACTTCATTTGCTGCGTTGAGTGCACAGGCAGCATTTCCACCCATTTCCATTGCTTGGAACGCCAAGTTGAGGTTATTGAAAGTTTCGCGATCGGGTTGCTCGAAGGTCAAGTTCGGATAATCCATGAAGTTGAAACGTGGGAAATCCGTTTTGAATCGCCCTGGGTAGGTCAACGCAAACTGAATCGGTAATTTCATGTCGGGCAAACCCATTTGGGCTTTCATACTTCCGTCTTCAAACTGTACCAATGAATGCACAATCGATTGCGGATGCACGATCACGTCTATCTGATCTGGACGCAAATTGAACAACCACTTCGCTTCAATCACTTCCAATCCTTTGTTCATCAAGCTGGCAGAATCAATTGTGATTTTAGCACCCATTTCCCAATTCGGGTGCTTGAGTGCTTGCTCTTTTTTGACGTCAATTAACTGATCGCGTTTCCATCCTCGGAAAGGTCCACCTGAAGCCGTTAGGTAAATTTTCTCAATCGGATTTTGGAATTCACCGACCAAGCATTGGAAAATCGCAGAGTGTTCCGAATCGACGGGATAAATATTCACGCCGCGTTCTGCTGCTTCTTTCGTCACGATTTCTCCAGCAACGACAAGTGTTTCTTTGTTGGCGAGGGCAATGTGTTTTCCCGCGCGAATTGCCGTTAACGTAGGTTTCAGTCCTGCGTAACCAACCAATGCGGTTAGAACGACATCGACTTCCTGCGTTTCACACACTTGCGCGAGGGCATCCGACCCTGCGAAGACCTTGATGTCGTGATCCCACAGCGCGCCCTTCACTTTTTGATAGAGCGTTTCGTCCACAATCACCACCATGTTCGGTGTGTACTTAATAGCTTGCGCGATGAGTAAATCAGCGTTGAAATTCGCGGTTAAAACCTGTAAGTCGAATTTTTCGGGATACGCTTCGATCACTTCGAGTGCTTGTGTTCCAATTGAGCCGGTTGATCCTAAAATCGCAATTCCTTTTTTCTGCTGCATGCAACAAAATTAAGGTTTCTTTTCACGATTGCTTATCTTTGCGTCGATGAAATATAGAATGTTGACAGCTGAGGAAATGGAGATCTTTGATGAAGACTTCAAGCACTTTGCAATTGCGAATGGCGTTTCGAATGAGGAATGGCTGGAGATGAATGCATCGAATGTTGAATTGGCGACGAAGTTGGTTGCGCTATTTTCAGACACGGTGCTCCAAAAGGTCTACGAAAAAGTAACATTCATCGAGCATCGATCGCCTTCTTCTTGTTTGGTGTTTAAGCTGAATGAAGATAAAATTGACTTGATTTCACTCAGTGCGAAATGCGATAAAGTGGATTTGTCAACTGCCGAATCAATTCATTCTGCCTTGGTCGATCATCCATCAGAAGTGATGATCTTTCAATCTCTAAAAGCATACACGAAAGTCCGCGAGGAAGAAATCCACGATATGTTAACGCAAGGTTGCGTCAATTCGAGTGAAGCCTTTTGGTTGAGTTTGGAGAAAGTATTGAACTAGTTGCGAACGAGTCGGATAAGCTCGGATGAAGATTCGCGCTGGATGTGAATCAAATAAACTCCTGGTAAAAACGAAGTGAGATCAATTCTCTCAGAGATTCCTGTTACTTGGTAAGGAGCCAACACCAATTGTCCCATTGAATTGTGCACTCGAATTTCATCAGTAGCAGAAATATTGTTCAAGTAAACAAGTCCATTGCTAGGGTTAGGATGAGCAGAAACAGTAGCAGCCTCAGAAGTGGTACGTGTTAATTCAACCTTCATGAGCCATCCATCTCCTTTTCCTTTGTTGTCTGAAAAGAGGTCGTTCGTGGAGTTGCTCGTTCCTATTAGTGTGATTGAGCCGCCCTCATGAATGATGAATTTGGATACAGCATCGTATTCGTTTCCACCAAAAACAGCGATGTGTTCAATCGTATTCGGCGAATTTATTTGGGCTAGCCAAACGTTCTGCTTTCCTCGAATTGCATCACCCATGAATACCGGAGCGTTAGTTAGCCCCATCAAAAACAGCTCACCTTTTGCATTAAAAGCAAGGGATGCTGCATAATCACTTTCTGGACCGCCGTGCGTTTGCTCCCAGATAATTTCACCATTCAAATCGTTCACCTCAAGTACCCAAGCATCTGAAAAACCTGCATTTTTTTGAATGTCGAGCGAGCTCGATAAGGTGTTACCAGCAAGGAATAGGTGACCATCATTCTTGATTATCAAATCAACTCCAATTTCAGCCTGAAGACCACCATAGTTTTGCTCCCAAAGAATATTTCCAGCACTGTTTAACTTAAACAAGGAAAGATCAAAATCACCATAATTTACTCCAATGTCGCCATCATACGATGATGAATGCCCAAAAATAATCAGTTCACCGTTTTTTGTTTCTTCAATACTCACGGAAAAATCTTCTTCCATTCCGCCAAGGTTCTTCTTCCAAATGAGTTCACCAATTGCATTTACGCGAATGACCCACATGTCGGTTTGACCTTTGTTCGTGTCAAAAAACCCATTATCTGAAAGCGAATGAGCTGAAATCAACAGTTCACCGTTCTTCGTTTTTGTGATCTCTGTGGGAATGTCAGAATAGTTTCCGGCAAAGTGTGTCTGACCAATTAGTGCACCATCCAAGGTAAATCGAAACAGGTAGATATCCTCACGTCCTGAGTTTTCAGAAAAGAGTCCACTTTTTGAATTGGATGAAGCTAAAATATACAATTGATTGTTCAGTAGTTCGATTGAAATTCCATGATCATCGCCTAAATCACCTAATGTAACAGACCAAAGTTCACGACCAGATTCGGCAAATCCAGAAACAAGAATATCCATTGATTGATTGGACGAAGATTGAACACTTCCAACTACGAATAAGTTTCCTGAGGTATCTGTCACCATATCACTCATCGCATCTTCACCAGAACCCCCGATAGAACGTTGCCAATGAACAAATTCTTCCGTCGATTGCGAATATGCAACTCCAGAAAGCGCGAGGCACATAAGGAAGATATGGATACGTTTAACCAACAATTTTTAAATTTTAGATAACTATTTGGTAACAATTTAGTAACATTAGTTGAGTTGTGCAAGTTTTTATGAAAATTTCTATTCTATCTTTGTACTGTGAAAGAAGAATTAGCCTTACGTTTTGGTGCGCATCGTGTGCTGGACGTGCCAACAGCCGAGGGCGAAACACCCCTAATTATGCTGGATCTGGAGCTCCGGAGTCCGGTTTCGATCCTGATGACGAACGGATTGAGCGACTACAAAATGCCTGTTCCCGAAAAGGTGGAAGGACGCGAATACAACGAGTTGTTTTTCTGTTTACCGAGTTATTGGGAGTGGGACGACATGGAAAACCCACGAACGAATTGGGTGTTTCCCTGGATTCAACGACTGGCAAAGCACGTAGTGAAAAATGAAACTTGGTTCGGACACGGACACACAATGCCGTGTGGTGTCAACATGGAATCGCTTTCAGAAACGATGACGCAAAATCACTTTTTTCTCTCGGATCCCATCCTCTTAGAAAATGAATTGGCACCCATAAAAGTAGGCGATAAGGAAGTTCATTTCTTGGCAATCATCCCGATTTTCCCAGACGAAATGGATTACAAACAAGGAAAAGGGACGTTTAAATTGATGCAAAAATTTAGCAACAAAGGCGTGACCGAACAACTCGATGATTTTAGGAGTACAGTGCTAAAGCGCAGCTGGCGACTAAGCCGATAGAACTGAATTCAGCAAGCCTTTTTTAATCAATATTTCCGCGATTTGGATAGCATTTGTCGCTGCTCCTTTGCGTAAATTGTCCGAAACAACCCACATATTTAAGGTGTTCGCTTGACTTTCGTCGCGACGAATTCGCCCAACAAACACATCATCTTTTCCCTCAGCATAAAGCGGCATCGGGTAGGTATTCGTCGTTGGATCATCTTTCAATGTGATGCCATCTTGATTGTGCAGTAAAGAACGAACGGTCGCTAAATCGAAGTCGTTTTCAAACTCAACATTCACCGCTTCGGAGTGACCGCCAACCACAGGGACGCGCACTGCAGTTGCCGTAACGTTGATGTTCGGATCCAAAATTTTCTTCGTTTCCTTGGTCAATTTCATCTCTTCTTTCGTGTAGCCGTTTTCTTCAAACGAGTCGCAGTGAGGCAAACAGTTTTTGTCGATTTGGTAGGGATATGCCATCTCTCCCGTGCGATTGTTGCGCTCATTTTCGAGTTGAGTGGTGGCTTTCACGCCTGTTCCGGTAATCGATTGATACGTTGAAACAACCACGCGCTTCACGGTGTATTTTTCGTGCAAGGGTTTCAACGCGAGGACCAATTGAATCGTGCTACAGTTGGGATTCGCGATTATTTTATCCTCTGCCGTCAACAATTCTCCGTTGATTTCTGGAACGATTAATTTTTTATCTGCGTCCATTCGCCACGCTGAACTGTTGTCGATTACGGTAGTTCCCACGGCTGCAAATTTTGGCGCCCACTCCAAAGAAGTCTCTCCACCAGCCGAAAACAGCGCAAGATCGGGCCGCATCGCAACGGCAGTTTCCAGTCCAACAACTTCGTAATCTACTCCATCATAAGAAATGGAAGTTCCAACAGAACGCTCCGAAGCCACAGGAATTAATTCCGAAATCGGAAAATTTCGCTCCTTTAAAACTTGAAGCATGATGTTCCCAACCATGCCTGTTGCACCTACTACCGCTACCTTCATAATTTGCTCAGATTCAATTAGTCAATAATCCAGTTCAAAATTAGTATATTTACTCTCACAGATAATCAACTATGCGACACTTTTTAATTGGTGTGTTAATTTTAACGCAACTCGCTTGCTTCGGACAAATTTCTGATAATTTTTCAGATGGTGACTTCACATCCAATCCAACTTGGTCAGGAACGGGCAGTACTTATATTATTAACGCATCAAATCAGCTTCAGTTAAATAATGCTGGAATGGCAGCTTCGTCTTATTTAAGTACACCACACAATCTTTCTGCGCTCGACACGAAAGAGTGGAAATTTTGGACCCGTCAATCTTTTGCTCCATCGTCGAGTAATTACGGACGCATTTACCTCACGTCTGCGAGTGCGGATTTGACCACCGATCCGGATGGATTTTACCTCCAGTTGGGAGAGGCCGGAGCTACAGATGCGGTCCGGTTATTTAAAGTAGTGAGTGGAGTGGATACCGAATTGGCAGCTGGTCCTGTTGGACAAATCGCAGCGAGTTTCATCGTCGGAATCCGTGTGGTGCGAGACAATACTGGGTTGTGGTCTTTGTACATCGATCCTGCGGGAGGAACCAACTTCGGACTTGTTGGTACGGCAACGGATGCGGCAAATTTATTGGGAACGCACACAGGAATGTTGAACGTGTACACAGCGAGCAATGCCACGGCTTTCTATTATGATGATATTTATGTTGGCGATGAAATAGTTGATCTAGCTCCTCCTGTTTTGATTAGTGCGACAGCCATTTCTTCGATCCAAGTAGATGTACTTTTCGACGAAGCACTCAATCAAGCTTCTGCACAAAACAACCTGAATTATTCATTCAGTCCAACCTTATCAATTTCAAGCGCTACGCAGGATGGAACGAACCTCGGCTTGGTGCACATTGTGTTGTCTGCGCCAATGGTAAATGGACAGGGTTATGCACTTACATCCAATAATATATCGGATGTTGTGGGAAATGTATCGGGCTTGCAAATAGTTAACTTTTCTTATTTGATAGCCGAAGTTCCTGCTCCAGGAGATGTGGTGATCAATGAAGTGATGTTCGACGAAACGCCATCCATCGGTCAGCCTTTGGTGGAATATGTCGAAATCTACAACAAAAGCACAAAGATATTCAACGTTCTCAGCTGGAAATTGGGCGATGCCGCAACCAATGGAACCATTCTAGATGGGTGGCTCTTGCCCGACGAATACATAATTCTCGTAAAAACTTCGGGCGTCGATTCCTTTCCTCTTGCTATAGGAGTTACGAGCTTTCCAAGTTTGAACAACACAGGCGATAATGTGCTTCTTCGCTCCGATACAGGCATTACCATCGACAGTATTTCTTACCTCGACAGTTGGTGGAATAGTACAAGCATCACGGGCGGAGTTTCCATTGAGCGCATCAACCCAAACGATCCATGTACGGACGCTAGTGATTGGACAGCAAGCACGGACGCTTCGGGTGGAACGCCGGGCGCAGAGAATTCAGTGTTCGATCCAACTCCCGACACCAGCATTCCGCAATTGTCATTTCTACTGGCATTGGCCCCGAACTATTTGGAGATTCATTACTCCGAAGGAATGGATTCAACCGCGCTTGCCAACGCCACCTTTAGCTTCACTCCACCCCTCACTGTGCAAGCGAATTACGTACTTAACGACCCCACTTCGATGCATATTTTGGAATTCGCAGAAAACGTGTCGGGCTCTCAAGTGTACACCATTCAAATTCAAAATGTGGGCGATTGCTGGTTGAACATAACCAATGTGACGGGAACTTTTGCGTTGCCAGAAAATGCGGTGGTCGGAGATTTGGTGATCAATGAAATTTTATCGGACCCCGTTACAAATGGTAAAGATTGGATCGAGATTTACAACAATTCCGATAAACTTATCGACCTAATCAACTATTCAATTGGAAACATTGCAGGCGATACCTTGGCTAATTTACAAACAATCCCGGAACACCTTTTCATTCAGGCAGGAGATTTCGTGGTGCTCGGCGAAGACATTATTCAAATCGGTGCCTATTATCCAGTTGCAGTTCCAGCGAAGCTCTACGAAATGGATTTACCGACCTACAACAACGATTCGGGAACCGTATTTTTGTTATACAACAATCTCGTAATGGACCGCGTTTCGTACTCCAGCGATTGGCATTTCCGTCTACTCGACAATACAGATGGCGTTTCGTTTGAGCGAATCGATCCAACAGGACCTTCAAACGATGGGAACAACTGGCATTCGGCTGCGGAGGCAATCGGCTTTGCAACTCCAGGTCGCGTGAATTCGCAATTTTATCCTGCGATTTCGAACGGCGAGTTTAACTACACAAGCGAAGTTGTATCTCCCGATAGCGACGGATATCAAGATGTGCTTCAGATCAATTATCAAATGCTCGAACCGGGATTTGTGGGTCATTTCACCATCTACGACGATCGCGGTCGCTTGATTGCGCGCGTAGTAGAATCGGAATTGTTGGCTGCATCGGGAACCTTTACTTGGGACGGCGTTAGCGATGAAAACGCCAAAGCTTCTATTGGAACATACGTTGGCGTTTTTGAGGCATTTCAACTTACGGGAGGTATCGTTTTCACACAACAAAAAGCATTTGTGGTAGCAGGAAAAATTTAGACGATTTTTTTAGTTTCTTCGAACATCACTCAATAAACTGAAGAGTAGGACGTTGTATGAGTAACAGCAACACCTATCTCCATGAAAAATCTCCTTCTTTCATTGGTGTATGCAACAGCATTCACCCCGAGCTATGCTCAACAGTACACCACCGCAATTGGCGTGCGAGGGGATTGGTCGAATCTCGACGTGGCCTATTCCGATTTCAGCCTGAAACATTTCATCAATGGATCATCCAATGCATTTGAAGCGACCTTTGGTTTCGGTCGCCGACATGTATGGTTCCAAGGAATGTATGAACGCAACTTTTCCTTGTCTAAAGGATTCGAATGGTATTGGGGCGTGGGCGGCGATATCGGATATTGGAATCAAGATTACGACTACGTGCGTGACGACAAAGAAAACGCAGGAATTTGGACAGGAATTGACGCCAATATGGGAATCGAGTACACGTTTCAGTCGTTTCCGATCAATATTGCACTTGATGCAGGACCAACCATTCGCATGTATCCGTATGTGGAAATCGGACCATTAATCGGACTGTCCATCCGATACGCGTTTCGAAGAAGGTAGTTTGAGCGATTTGGCTTGTATTTTAGTCGATTATCTGCCGAAATTGAACGTTTATTGGAAAACCTCATGTAATTTTGTACTCAGTTATGAGTGGCAAGAAAAGCAATTTGGCTCCGGGGTCTAGTGGTTGGATTTCCAAGTACTTCGATTTGATCGAGAAGGGAGAACTATGGATTTCCATTCGCACATTCGATGATCTTACGGACCTCCAGCACATCCACCTAAAATGTTCGCGCAGCGGAATCGTTTTTGGTTTGCCAACCCGAGCCATCTTTGGACACAAACTGAACACAAAAAACTGGACGAGCGAGGAAAAATTGAAAATTTTGCTCTTCGAAGCGCTCTTGTTTGTTCACCTCAAAACCGGTGGCGAACTCAACAAAGATGAATTTATTGGTCGACTCGCAGGATTCTACACAGGTCACAATGCTTGGTCGATCATGGGTACCCTTCTCTTTTTTAAAAAAGAAAATCAAGAGGAAAAACTGGAAAAACTTCTCGCCAAACGCGTAGACATCAAGCGGAAATACCTCGACAATAAGTGGTGGGTGAACGGGCTCGACAACGTATTCGTGTACTTGGACGTGATTCTCTTTTACGATTATTGCACCAAAGGTGAAGAAGACGCGCTTGGACACTACAGTGAATTTGCGCAAGACGCATTAACAGCCATCACGCTTGGAACGTATGCCGATGGCGTTGTGTCGAATACGGAACGCGACTTGTTCAATGTGTTTTTAGCTTCGGCAAACCTCTCTGATGAGCAGCGAGAAATAGCCGAGAACAAGTTTGAGAAAGGCGCTACGGTGGACGATTTTAGCCCATCTGTTCACTTGCACTGGCTCTTGAAAAGGTTTATGATTGATATTTGTGTGTTGACGGTGTTTTCCAACATCGATGTCGACTATAATGAACGGGCATTTATTGAAGAATTGAGAAAGGCACTGGAAATACCAGAGGATGAAATGGAAGAAACGATGATGTTCATCGAAAGCTTTATCATCACCAATAGAAGTAAATCGGATTTGCTAAACGATTCGGCAGCATTTGAAATGGTGGTAGGAAGCTTCACTAATCGCTGGAAAAAAATTCTCCTACGCAACAAGGATAAATTAGCAGCAGAATTGTCACAAAGCAAAGAATTGGTTCAGTTGATGAAAAAATCAATGACCGAAGATCTTACAGCCGAAGAAAAACGCAAGGTGAAAGTTCAGCTCAAAGATATTCTCAAATCGATGCCTGCATTCGCGATATTTCTCATCCCTGGCGGATCATTTCTCCTGCCCATGATGATGAAAATTCTTCCCGATATGTTGCCGTCGGCGTTTAAAGACAACGAAATCGACGAATAGGCGTTTCTTCTAAGG
>CALFOS010000041.1 GCA_937919725.1 uncultured Fluviicola sp.
GAAACTACCTGATGATTTTCCTTCCCCAAGTGTTGTTTAATGCGCTGGATGAGGTAACGTGAATATCGTTCACTTTTACCAGTGATTATCATGATGTCTTTTGGGTAAATAACTACTCTTTTCATACTTTATCTATACACTTGCTATACTTGGTCTATACACCAAAGTTAAGCACCCTACTCCATACCTCAATAGGCTATTTCAGTACAAAACGGCACATAGTTTATTAAGCGGAAGTCCAAATTTTGTTTCAAGAAATCAAAGTCAAACATTTGTCATGTCGACAGGTGAAATGGCCTACCTACGTAAGTGGCTTTTAATGGATAACGACATGTATCATGGCAAGACAAAAAGGAATTATCAAATTGACTGGAAAGATTGGAGACCTTTCTTTCTATAAGTCAAAAGACGGTTTTTTAGCACGTGAAAAAGGTGGTGTGGAAGCAGACAGAATCAAAAATGATCCTGCGTTTGCACGTACACGAGAAAACGGAGCTGAGTTTGGTTCATCTGCAAGTTCTGGAAAATTGTTGCGAGACTCCGTTCGAACGATGATGGCAAGTGCTTCAGATCCAAGAGTGGTATCTCGTTTAACAAAGTTAATGACGCAAATCAAAAACTTAGATGGAACGAGTGCACGTGGACAACGAAACGTTGGTGTTGGAATTTCAATTCCTTCGGCAAAAGCCTTGTTGAAAGGATTCAACTTCAATAACAAAGCAGTTTTAGGTTCTATTCTCTACAACCCATTTGCAGTAGATGTCAACACAGGTGAAATTACATTAGCGGATTTAGTTCCGATCAATGATGTAAGTTCTACCCCTGGAGCAACGCATATTTCGATTCGCGGTGCCTGGGCAAAAGTTGACTTCGCAACTGGAGAAACAGATGTGCAAGAAACCAACACAATCAACCTTCCAATTGATGTTACATCTACAAACGTTGTATTGACTCCGGTAGCAACTCCTCAAGGAACAGGAACCGATCTTTATTTTTTAATGATTGAGTTCTTTCAGGAAGTAAACGGAAACCAATACTCTTTGAAAAATGGAGCATTCAACGCCCTGAGTATTATCGAAGTCCAATAATTTGAATTGATATGAAAAAAGCATCAGAAAAAGATGGAAAGTTCATGGATAAGCTTCAAGCTTATTTCAAACGATGTGGACAAGATACTCCACCCTTCTTCAAGAAGTTACGAACTGCAGGATTAATAATTGCTGCAGCAGGAACAACTTTGTTGGCCGCGCCAATAGCGCTACCAGCAGCAGTAATTGCAATAGGAGGTTACTTAGTAGTTGGAGGAGCAATTGCAACGGCAATGAGCCAAGCAGCAATTGCAAAAGATGGTGAAGACGATTGTGAGGACGAGGGAAAGCTCGGAAACTAATCGTCCAGTGTAAAATCAGTTGTACCCTCTTCCGAATTTTCGGGAGAGGACCACAACACAATTCCAAAGTAAAAATGGAAAAGTGTAAAAAATCAGACCTCATCCTAGAGGTAAAATCAAAACGAATTTCTCGCTTCAAAGCGGGATCTGAGTTGTCAGGAAAAGTAAACCTGGTGTCGGTTGATTTCAATGAGGAAATCGATGAGACTTCAGAGAGTGTTGAATTAAAACTTCGATTGACTTCTGAAGCATGTGCTGAAGAGTCAAGTTGCGAAGACTAAAACAAAGGGCATGGCAGAGAATAAATGCAAAAAATCGGAAACAGAGATTATACTTAAAACACGAAGAAGACCTCGCTTCAAAGCAGGATCTGATTTAAGTACAAAAGTGAATCGAGTGGCAATTAAA
>CALFOS010000042.1 GCA_937919725.1 uncultured Fluviicola sp.
CTTGGAGCTCCAATACTCGGCGCAAGAGGCATTTGAGATGGGAATGGTAAACAAAGTTGTACCACATGACGAACTCGATCAAACGGGCTACGACTGGGCGCAACGTATCATGAGCAAAAGTCCTACGGCTATAAAAATGTTGAAATTTGGTTTCAACCTGATTGACGACGGACTCGTGGGACAACAAGTTTACGCAGGCGAAGCTACACGCTTGGCTTATGCCACCGACGAAGCGGAAGAAGGACGCGACGCATTTTTAGAAAAAAGAAAACCGAATTTTGGTAAATTCCCGAAATTCCCATAATTGAACCTATGAAATTGATTGCATTAGTTGGTTTGTTTGCCCTTTTATCGACTTCGGCGGTTACTACCGAAGGTTGCGAGGTCAGCGATGAAGACCAAAAAGAATACAAAACCAAACACGTGATTGTGCTCGTGATTGACGGCCCTCGCTTTTCGGAAACGTTCGGCGATACCACTTGTCAGTACATCCCTCATTTAGCGAAAGATTTGGCTCCTCAGGGAGTGCTGTTCACCAATTTCAGAAACAACGGTAAAACGAACACGGCATCGGGACACGCTGCAATTACGACGGGCGTGTACGAAAACATCAAAAACGATGGATCGGAGCTCCCAAAACACCCTTCGATGTTTCAATACTATCTGAAAACAAGTAAATTACCGAAGCAAAAAGCGTGGATCGTTGCGAGCAAAGGAAAACTAAACGTTTTAGCCAATGCGCGTAAAAAAGATTGGTTCAACAGCTTCATGCCCTCCGATTATTGCGGTCCAAACGGTAATGGCGATGAATATTCACCAGATATCCATACGTGGAAAGTCGTTCTAGAAAAGTTAAGGGTTGATCAGCCGAATTTGATGTTGATCAATCTGCTAGAAGTCGATACCCGCGGGCATTCGAATGACTGGCCAAATTATCTAGAAGCCATCAAACGTACGGATAATTACGCGATGCAATTGTGGGAGTTTATTCAATCGAATGACTACTATAAGGACAATACAACGCTGATTATCACCAACGATCACGGTCGACACCCAGACGGGCACAAAGACGGATTTAAAGAACACGGCGATGGTTGCGAAGGCTGCCGAAAGATCTACATGTTGGCGTTAGGGCCTGATTTCAAGCCAAATCGTGTGATTACAGACGAGTACGAACAAATCGATATATCACAAACGATCGCCAAAATTTTGCACTTCGACATGCCTACATCGTGCGGACGTGTGATTTCTCCTTTGTTTGACTAGAATCGTCGCAGACTATTCTTACCGCGGCCCTTGCAACTCCTGCCATAATTAGCACTATGTAAGCAGTCAGTTAGACGAGAATAATAGTCCAAAACTTTTTAGTGATATTATCCGTTTTAAGCTGGCATTGAATCGTGTTGCTGTTTTACCAACAAAGGCACGAAGAACACAAAGTAATGCGGGTAGTGTTCTGTGGTGTGAATCCGACTCCAAACTTCTTTGTTCACTTTGTGTCTTAGTGGTTATTTTAGGTTTTTTTAGAGCACGAAGAAATGCAGGCGATCCCGATTTAGACCAAAAAAGGAAGACCCCCGCCTTCCCTTTCTCCTTTTAATCATATTGAAATTTATTCCGCTGCTTCACCCGTGTTTTTGTCAGGACCATTCACATCGTTGTCGATTTGATTTCCAACATAGGTTCCGAGAATAATCTGATCTTGGATGTCTTTCATTCCTCCCGGCGAATGCGGCATTAAAATAGACGTGTTTTTCGAGTTTGCTCCAATGTCTTTAATCGTGTCAAAATACTGAGTCATCAGTACAAATTGCATGATTTCCTCGTGCGTTACATTTTCCATAGACTCCTTAAAATCTTGGACAGACTCTTTGAACCCACGAACGATTTCTAAGCGTTGCTGCGCGATCCCTGCACCAGACAAGCGTTTTGACTCTGCTTCCGCTTCTGCTTCTTTTACAATGCGAATTTTCTTTCCTTCAGCCTCTTCCAATGCCACTTCTCGCTCACGTTTCGCCGCATTAATTCTGTTCATCGATTCCTTCACCTTGTGATCTGGATCGATGTCTGTGATCAACGCACGAATAATATTGTATCCATATTGATCCATGCTCGTCGCAATATTTTGTTGCACTGCAATCGCGATATCATCTTTCCTTGCAAAGACATCATCCAAAATCAATTTCGGAACCTCGGCACGCACATCATCAAACACATATGATGCAATTTGGTTTTTCGCATTATCCATCGAATAATAGGCTTCCTTAACCATACCTCGCCCAACGCTGTACTGAACAGAAACCTGCAAGTTCACAAATACATCATCTTTCGTTTTCGTTTCAATCGTCACGTCCAATTGCTGAACGCGCAAATTCATTACCGCGGCTTTTCTATCGATAAAAGGGATTATAAAACCCAAACCCGAATGCGCAACACGCTGAAATTTTCCAAATCGCTCAATGATATACGCAGTCTGCTCCGTAACCATGATTATCGCTTTGAAAATTAATAAGAGACCGAGTGCACCCAGCACAATCGGAATAATAGGAAGTTGACCGTCCATTTAATTTGTTTTTAGTTTATTTCCTTGAAATTAATCATTCGCTGCATCCGTGATTCCCAATTTTAGAGAAAATAACATAAGTAATATCTATGATTAAATAAAATTAATCAATTATTATTATAAATGAAATACCGCAACTTTGAATACAGCAAAACACGAGCCTATGAAAACGCAAACAATGTACCTCGAACACGCAAACATCAGCGTGAATAATTTAAACGAATCCATCCGATTTTTTCAAGCAGCATTTCCCGATTTTGCCGTGCGCGGTGGCGGCGAATCCAACGGTAGAAAATGGATTCACCTTGGAAACGAACAGACATACTTGGCGCTCAACGAAGCGATCGAAATCCAACATCACGAAAAAGATTACCTCAAAAACGGCATCAATCACCTTGGATTTGTCGTGAATGATGTGGAAGCAATTGCCGATCGTATACTTACAGCGGGCTTCAAGCGTGATTATCCAAAACAAGTCGAGAAGTATCGAATTCGCGACTATTTCGCGGATGCCGATGGAAATGAATACGAATTTGTGCAGTATTTATCAGAAGATCTCGATGAACGAAATTTTTATGATGCTTGATTCTTTTTGGGCGTTACCCCGACGAGTCCGAAATCCTGTCCTTCCATCCTTCGAAATCATTTTTTAGTTCGGTCTGCCGGGGTCGTGCTTTCCGCTTTATCTCCTTTCCGCTGAAGCAAAAAGGAGGATGCCGCTTCTATCCCTCACGCGGGCAAAAATTGCAATCAATTAATCTTCCGTAACGAATGCATGCTTCACCCGTTCTAAAAAAAACACGCGATATGATCTAATTTCTACCTCATCCAAAATCGAACAGTATGAAACAGATCATTTCCCTTGCTTTCCTGGCGCTACTCTCTTCGACTTGCGTCGCGCAAAAAGTTCAGAAAAAACGCTTTTCCACCGGATTCAACCTCGGCGTAAACCACGCGAACCTCCTCGCGAGCGAAATTGCACACGGATCGGTAGAAAACGGAATCGGCTTCCGTCTCGGACTTGTCAGTGATTTCGCATTCACAAAACGTTTTTCGATCCAACCAAAAGCCGAGCTTTCGTTCAACAACATTAAATTTCGATCTGGTACGCAAGAAATGGTAGTCAATCCCATCGATTTGGAATTCATCTCGCATTTCAAAATTCGGCTCAAGCCCTGTCCACAAAGTTTCTTTTTTGTGCTCGGACCAAATGTGAAAATTCCACTCGATTCCGATAAAGTCAACACGCTTCCCACACGGCAAGACGTCGCCCTCGATCTGGGAATTGGCTATGATGTCACGCTCGGAAAAGTTCGGGTTTCGCCTGAGTTGCGCTACTCCATAGGCTTGGTGAACATCACAGAAAGTTCGTCCGTTTCCGATTTGCGATTCCACAATGTCTCACTTTTGTTGAATTTTACTGGGCGCCCTCGACTTTAACTCTCGAATATGTTCAAGCAAAAAAAATCCCAGCTGCGAAGCTAGGATTTTAAAATATGTACTGTTTATTTTATTGTATCGTCAATTTCTTTTCGAGATCTTCTAGGTAAGCTCTAAACTGCTTATCTGTTTCGGAGAGATTCGTTACCGTTCTACATGCGTGCAAAACAGTCGCGTGATCCTTTCCACCGCAATGAGCTCCAATATTCGCTAACGATGATTTCGTCATTTTTTTGGAGAAGTACATGGAAATCTGTCGGGCTTGAACCACTTCACGCTTACGCGTTTTAGATTTTAAGATTTCCAAAGCAAGATCAAAATAATCACACACTACTTTTTGAATGTACTCGATGGACACCTCGCGGGCTGTATTTTTCACGAACTTGTCTACCATCTGCTTCGCTAATTCAAGCGTAATAGCCTTTTTGTTCAATGAAGCCTGAGCTAGAAGCGTATTTAACGCACCTTCCATTTCCCGAACGTTTGTATTGATCGAATATGCGAGGTATTCTACCACATCTTTCGGAAGATCGATGCCGTTTCCGTACATTTTCTTTTCTAAAATTGCCATGCGCGTTTCCAAGTCTGGAGCACTAAGATCTGCCGACAATCCCCATTTGAATCGGGAAAGTAAGCGTTGTTCCATTCCTTGCATTTCCACTGGTGGCTTATCACTCGTAAGAATAATTTGCTTACCATTTTGGTGTAAATGATTGAAGATATGGAAGAACACATCTTGTGTTTTTTCCTTTCCGGAGAAAAACTGTACATCGTCGATAATCAGCACATCTATCATTTGATAGAAATGGATAAAATCGTTGGTTGTTTGATTTTTAATTGCGTCGATGAACTGATGCGCAAACTTTTCAGATCCTACATACAAAACCGTTTTATTCGGAAATTGGTTTTTGATGGAAATACCGATTGCGTGAGCAAGGTGCGTTTTTCCAAGTCCAACTCCACCATAAACCAATAGTGGGTTGAAGGCCGTTCCCCCAGGTTTGTTAGCGACTGCATAACCTGACGCGCGCGCCAAACGATTGCAATCTCCTTCTACGAAGTTATCAAAAGCATAAGAAGGATTCAAGTTCGAATCGACATTCACCTTCTTGAGACCAGGAATAATGAATGGGTTGCGAATTTGCCTCTCATTAATGTTGAGCGGCATAGAAACAGGAGCATTTTTCAAAGCCTTTCTGTTCAAAGCAGGAAGTTTCACCGTGTAGGGCGTAGAGTTCGTCATGTTGTTTTCCATGATGATACTGTACTCCAAACGACCTTCTGTTCCGAGTTCTTTTTTAATTACCTTGCGTAGTAGCGTAATGTAATTTTCTTCCAACCATTCGTAAAAGAAATGAGATGGAACCTGGATAGTCAAGACATCATCTTCAAGTTTCACAGATAAGATCGGTTCGAACCAAGTTTTGTATGCTTGTAATGACACATTATCCTTGATCACTTTGAGACACGATCCCCAGACACTTTCGTGATTTCTACTCATGTTAATAGTTAATTATTTCGTTTCGTTTACTGCTATTGTCGATGAAAAACAGCACTGAGAGAGACAGTTTGGTCGTTTGTTTTCGTCGATGACAAATATTCACATAAAAAAGTTTAAAAAAAAATCGAATAGGGGTTGATTCTTAAAAAAGTTTTACATCTAAAAAATTTAACATTGCTTGCCACCTTTCAACTTCTCCATTAAGGAGATTTGGGTAATCAATTCGAAAACAAGATAATAACAACCCGTAAGACCTATACACTTCTCAATATGTTATGAAAGTACATAATTATATGCTACTTTCGAACGAATGAACGTATCTTTTTCTTCAACCATAGTTATGAACAATGAAAATTGATTTTATGCACGATACCATTTTGAGAGTTCGATATAGCGAAACAGATCAAATGGGATATTGTTATCATGGCAATTATGCCCAATATTTTGAAGTTGGACGTGTCGAAGCGCTTCGAGAACTCGGCGTGAGTTATAAAAAAATGGAGGAACAAGGCGTGATGCTGCCCGTAATGAATCTTGCGATCCACTATAAATTTCCTGCGAAATATGACGATGCCCTGACCATTTCTACGAAAATTTCTGAACTGGAAGGCGCGCGGCTACATTTCGATTATATTGTCACCAATGAGCAAAAGCAACTTATTGCCACTGCTACCGTTACGCTCGTATTCGTAAAAAAAGAAACCATGCGCCCAAGCTCCCCCCCAACTTCATTCATCGAATTACTGAAACCGTATGAACAACACTGATAAATTTGAATTCCACGCCTTGAGCAAAGCACAACTTATGGCTCACACCAACGTGCGCATGGGCGAAACAAAACTCGGCGAAGTAGTTCAGACGAACATCAACGAATCCACACGCGTGGTGATTCTTGGAATTTCTGAGGACATTGGACCGCGAGCTAATCATGGTAATTCAGGGGCTCAGAATGCCTTCGACTGTTTTTTGTCGCGTTTTTTGAATATGCAATCCAATCGTTTTTTACACGGAGAGAGTATTTCCATCGTAGGGAGCGTTCAAGCAGAATCAAACTTAAAGGATCTTGGAGCTTTGCGCACGCAAGTGAAACAACTCGATTCCCTGGTGTTAGAAACCCTTTCCGCGCTCGACTTATCGAACAAGCAATTGATCGTGATTGGTGGTGGGCACAACAACGCCTACCCGATCATCAAATCACTGAGTGCGCAACATTCCACTCTAAATATCCTCAACATCGATCCACATGCTGATTGTCGCACCTTGGAAGGCAGACACAGCGGGAATCCATTTTCTGCAGCGTTACACGAACATCTCATCAACTCCTACACCGTTTTTGGTCTTCATCAGCAATACAACAGCGAAGCGATCTACGATTTTTTGGAAGAAAATAAGTGTTTCTATACTTTTTTTGAGGATTACCTCGACGGACGATCGCTCATGGAAGATCTTTCAACGTTCATTTCTGAAAAAGGACAACACTTCGGATTGGAGATCGACATGGACGCCTTCGAACGCATGCCAAGCTCCGCATTCACACCCAGTGGATTTTCGGTGAATAGTATTCGAACAGCACTTCGAGCACTCGCCATTCATCATCCCATCTACTTGCATTTGCCAGAGGCGGCGCCACTTTCTGGATACGACAAAAAGATCGCAGGAAAGACCTTGGCATATCTCGTCAGCGATTTTATCAAGAAGACAACAAAATAAGTCGCGGAACTTACCTTATAGTGTTATATTTCGTATTATATTATATGCCTATGACGAGTAACGATCAAAAATGGACCCTAAAGGAGTTTCTCCTAAGCTTCTTTCCGTTCCATTTATTTGCTGCTCATCTGAAGCACAATATGTTCGCCTTACTCTTCTGGGTAATACTTTGCCTTATCGTTAGTGATAATGCAGGATCGGCATTTGGCGTGCCCTTCCTGTTTTTGTCACCCGAATATTTAGGAAACGTGAGTCCGATGTCTTTTTTCTTCCTCGGATTTTCATTTGGTGGCTTCATTATGGCATTCAACACCTATTCTTACATCACCCTAGGACCTCGTTTTCCATTTTTGATGACCCTCGCGAAGCCCTTTCTCAAATTTTGCTATAACAATTCACTTATTCCAGCATTCTTTATCACTTTCTACATCATCAAAATGTCTTCCTTTCAATTTGGCGAGGAGTTGGCGAGTGTCATTGAAATTATTTGGTATAATTTGGCATGTCTTGGTGGAATACTTGGCTTTTTCATCCTATCCTTTTTCTACTTTTTCCCTATTACACGCCGACACGAGCGCACGCGCGAAAATGAAAAAGAGTTGATTACTTCCATCACGCACAGAGAAGAATCATGGTACCTACAATACACCCGTGAAACCGAAAAACGGTACATCTACATTGGAAAGCGGATGAGTCTGAACAGAAGTAGAAGTATCAAACATTTCAACCGGGCTTTGATCTTGCGCACTTTCGCAAAAAACAGAATCAGTGCTTCGGTGTTCGAAATCATTACCATTTGCGCCTTTTTTTTCCTAGGATTTCTCAACGGATATAATTTCATGGAAGTACCTGCTGGTATGAGCATCGTGCTTCTGATTACCATTACTATGATGTTATATAGCGCGTTGAAATCGTGGTTGCACAACTGGGCCATTCCTGTGCTGTTGGTGATCATTGTGTCGATGGATTTTTTGAGCAAATACACCGATCTGTTCAATTATACGAATTATGCCTACGGAATGAATTACGATACCTCGGTGGCTGAACCCTACACAGTTGAGCACATTCGCGCCGTTTCGTCGAACGATTCCCTGAATAAAGCAACGCGAAATGCGTATTTAAAAACCCTTGAAAATTGGAAAAAACGCACTGGCGAAACAAAGCCAAAATTGATCATTGTGAACTCCTCAGGTGGTGGATCAAGAAGCGCGCTTTGGACGATGACCGTGTTGGCTGAATGCGACAAGGGAACGAACGGTAAATTGTTGAAGCATGTACAATTGATTACTGGTGCATCAGGTGGAATGGTAGGCGCTGCATATTACCGTGAGCTAGTATTGCGTCAACAAAAAGGCGAAATAAAATCGGCGGGTGATGTTCGTTTTCAGGAAAATATCGGCAAAGATATGCTGAACCGTTTGTCGTTTATGGCAACCACCAACGATATATTTATTCGTTACCAACAATGCCATTACAACGATCATAGCTACAGTAAAGATCGAGGTTTTGCTTTTGAATCTCAGTTGCACCAGAACACCGATCATGCCATGGATCACTCCCTCGGATATTACCGTGAATATGAGGAAAGTGGCGCGATTCCAACCATGGTTTTCTCTCCTACTATCATCAACGATGGGCGTCGACTCCTCATTGCGTCGCAACCGCTCAATTTCCTCACGGGTAACTACAACGCCACCGCCGAGATGAATTTATCGAATGAAAACATCGATTTTTTAACTTTTTTCGATCAACAACGCGCCGAGGACGTGCGCTTTTCGAGTGTGATGCGGGCAAGCGCTACGTTTCCATTCGTGATGCCCATGGTTACTATGCCAACTCAACCTCAAATTCAGTTGATGGATGCCGGCATTCGCGACAACTACGGTGGCAAAACGACCATGGAGTTTTTGGATGTGATGAGCGATTGGATCGAAGCGAATACTTCAGGAGTCATCATTCTACAAATTCGCGACACGAAGAAGATTCTGAAAAACATGACTTACACTCACTTTTCGTTTATCGATAAGCTCACGATGCCGTTTGGAAATATGTATAAGAATTTTCCACGCACGCAGGATTTTGATCAAGAAGAGTTGATTCGCATTGGTTCAGAAGGATTTAATTTTCCAGTAGATCAAATTTCCTTCAACCTCCGCGAGAAAAAAGAAGACCGCATTTCGCTCTCATGGCATTTAACGAAAAACGAAAAAGAGAAAATAAAAAAAGCGTTCCAAAGTACGCTCAACACGAATGCATTTGAGCACTTGAAACGCTTGCTTTAAGGTTTAAGTTGAGCCGCAGGAAATTTTTAATCCTTATTTCTTAGCTGGTGTAGACACATCGAAAAGGGTAATCGACTGCACGTTTGGATTATTTCTTGCAAACGGAACTTCAGAAACGGTGTAACTGAACATTAGTTCTTGACCATCTTTTGCCATCGCTTTGTGCAAATTCGTTGGAATCATTTGTCGTTCCGAATTCGTTCCTTGAAGCGCAATAAATGGCGTTCCATTTTTGATTCGAACCACACCTCTCACAAAATCAGATCGCTCTGAAGTGCGCGAAGCAGTTTCAAACGTCAGTTTCGTCGTCACTAGTTCCGCTTCACGCTCTGCTTTCAAATCCTTTTGGGCATGAATCCGATCTTTTAACGCATTCGACCCACCACTGGCTTGTGCAAAAGTAATACCTGCACTCGTGACCATTATTCCTAGGATTATTTTCTTCATCTTAGTTGAAATTTTATTTGGTTTGAAATTATCGAATATCGTGCCAGTATGTGTTAGTTGGATTTTTGGATTTTTGGATTGGTTGGATTATTGGATTTAGTTTCGTTCAGCGAAATTGCTAAATCCACTAATCCAAACGCGAAGCGTTCCAACAATCCAAAAAAATAGTCCAATTTATCACCACCAAAAAGGTCCCGACCGAAATCGAGACCTTTCCGTTTTAACCTGTAAGTGTTAATAATTGATCCGTATTGTTGTAAACGATAATCATGCCAAAAGGTTTCACTTTTTTTATGTGTGCATATAAAAATTAACAATTAGGCATTCAAAAGTATTTGCCTCTACTTGGAAACGCGTTCACATTCACCGTACTTTTGAGAAGTGAGAGATTCAAAATCGATAGAAGCACTTGTACGATTAATCGAAGATCCTGATGAGACCATCTACGGTCACGTGCGGGATGAACTGATGAATTGTGGGAGCAGTGTGATTCCCATTCTGGAATCGTCTTGGGAAATAGACGACTATGGATTGATGTTTCAATCGCGCATAGAAACGTTGATTCAAGAAATTCAATTTTCAGAAATAAAAAAGGATTTGGAGATGTGGATAGCCTCTCCAGCGAAGGATTTATTGACTGGTGCACTCATCATTTCGCGGTATCAGTATCCCAATTTGTTGGAAGATGAGCTCCACCGAGAAATTCAAGCGATCCGCAAAGATATTTGGTTGGAGATGTCCGATGACCAAACGGCATATGAAAAAGTGCGTGTTTTCAATAAGATTTTTTACGGGAAATATCAATTTACTGGGAACTCAAAAGATTACCATTCGCCCCTGAATTCGTGCATCAACAAAGTCATTCAAACGAAAAAAGGGAATCCACTGAGTTTGTGTGTGCTCTACTCAATCATTGCTCGTTCGCTCGATATGCCAATTTACGGTGTGAACCTTCCGAATCACTTTATTTTGACTTACTTGGATGAAGATCAAATGATTTCCTTCATCGATCCAGAAAATAAATTTGGCAATCTCTTCTACATTAATGCTTTTTCGAAAGGAGGAATGTTTGAAGCTGAAGAGATTCGCACCTTTTTGAAAGGACTCAACAAGCCAGAGCTGCGCGAATATTTCGAACCGTGCTCCAATTCTGCCATCGTGATACGTATGCTCACCAACCTTATCAATTCGCTTCAGCAAGTTGGAAATATCGAAAAAGTAAACGAACTGCTTACCTTGCGTGAGTTATTTGATTTGGACGTCTAGGTCGAATTTTTTTAACTCATTAAACAATTCATTGGTCAGTTCCACCTTCAAGGATTTCGAGGGCAAGTGCACTTCTACATTGTCGAGCGGATCGAAAACGGTAAATCGCACAGGAATGCTTCCTACATTTTGATCGAAAATTTTCGTCAAGTCCGTGATCATTATTTGATCCAAGGATTTCGTGGAAACCTTCAA
Source organism: uncultured Fluviicola sp. (assembly GCA_937919725.1). Lineage (GTDB taxonomy): Bacteria > Bacteroidota > Bacteroidia > Flavobacteriales_D > Crocinitomicaceae > UBA4466. Next base: position 11,405 of record CALFOS010000042.1, read on the forward strand.
ATTCAAACTATTCGCCTTCGATTCCTTCAAGGTTGAAAGCAAGTCGATGGAATGAATCGTGAACTCTAGTTCCGATCGTCGCGGCGGGGTTTCAATTCTACCTTTTACGGCAACAAACGTCCCAGGATTCAAGAAATGCTTGTATTTCAAGTAATTTTCTCTCCAGAGGAACACTTTGTACGAATCGTTGTAATCTTCGAGCGTGATTGTTCCAAACGGATCGCCTTTTCGTGTAAATCGGTGTTCTGCATCCGAAATAATTGAGGCGATTAAAATATCTTTCCCTGCATTCAGTTCGAGGCTATTGAGCATGGCCAAATTTCCCGAACAAAACGCTTCGATTTCCATTTTGTAATCATCGAGCGGATGCCCCGAAATAAAAATCCCTATCACTTCCTTCTCTTTGTTGAGCGCGAAGATGTTCCCCCATTCTTGCGAATCGGGAATAACAGGTTCGGGCAATTTCGCTCCAGAATCGCCTCCAAATAACGATGCTTGCGACGAATTTTCACTGTCCTGAAAACCGGAGCCAAAGCGCATCAAGTTTTCCAAAAACGTTCTGCCGTTCGAATCCTCTTGGAAATACTGTGCACGGTGAACGCTTTTGAACGAATCGAATCCACCGCCATAAACCATACTTTCGAAGGCTTTTTTGGTACAAACACGCAAATTGATCCGTTTCGCTAAATCAAATACTGATAAAAATGGTCCTTTTGCTATTCGTTCATCGATAATTGCATTCACTGGAGCAGAACCCAAGCCCTTGATCGCGCCTAATCCGAAGCGAACCGCTCCATCTTTGTTCACCGTGAAATGGTAATTCGATTCGTTGATGTCAGGTCCTAGAACGGGCACTCCCATCCGTCGGCATTCCTCCATAAAAAACGACACTTGCTTGATGTCGCTCATGTTGTTGCTGAGCACCGAAGCCATGTATTCCGCAGGATAATTTGCTTTGAGATATGCCGTTTGATAAGCGATCCACGCATAACACGTCGAGTGCGATTTGTTGAAGGCGTAGGATGCAAATGCTTCCCAATCCTTCCAGATTTTCTCCAATGGTTCCACTGCATGACCATTTGCCGCACCCCGCTCGATGAAAGCTGGGCGCATCTTGTCGAGCACGTCCTTCATCTTCTTACCCATCGCTTTTCGAAGTGTATCGGCCTCACCTTTTGTAAATCCAGCCAATTTTTGCGAGAGCAACATTACTTGCTCTTGGTAGACTGTAATTCCGTAGGTTTCCTTCAAATATTCTTCGCAGGCATCGAGGTCATACACAATTTCCTCATCTCCGTGTTTTCTACGGATAAAAGACGGAATATACTCCAAGGGACCTGGTCGATACAAGGCATTCATGGCGATCAAATCGGCAAAAACAGTCGGTTTGAGTTCGCGCATGTACTTTTGCATTCCCGCCGACTCGTACTGGAAAATCCCAACGGTTTCTCCCTTTTGAAAGAGCTCGTAGGTTTTTTCGTCGTCGATTGGGAAAGTATCAGGATCGAGTTCAACGCCATGTCGTTCGCGTACATTGTTCACCGCATGCTTGATGAGCGTAAGTGTTTTCAATCCGAGGAAATCCATCTTCAACAGTCCCGCTTCTTCGGCCACGGAGTTGTCGTATTGCGTACAATACATCTCGGAATCCTTCGCCAGTGCAACGGGAACGAAATTCGTAATATCTCCCGGCGTGATAATTACACCACACGCGTGAATTCCCGTATTTCGCACCGAACCTTCCAACTCGCGCGCACGGTTGAGCACTTGAGCTGAAAGATCATTTCCCTTGGCGATGGTTTTGAGTTCATTTGCTTTGTTGATATCCTCGGTGTTGTTTTTGAGTTTATCGCGCAAATCGCTGTCAGAAAGTGAAAATAATTTACTTAGTGAAATATCGGGGATGAGTTTCGCCAATCGATCTGCCTCACCAAGCGGTAAATCCATCACACGCGATGTATCTCGAATGGAAGATTTAGCGGCCATCGTACCGTAGGTGATAATTTGCGCCACTTGACTCGATCCGTATTTATCGATCACCCATTGAATGACACTTGCACGTCCTTCATCGTCAAAGTCGATGTCGATATCGGGCATGGAAACACGGTCAGGATTTAGGAAACGCTCAAACAGCAAATCGTATTTGATTGGATCGAGGTTCGTGATCCACAAGCAATACGCTACGGCAGATCCAGCAGCTGATCCACGACCAGGACCAACAGAAACACCCATTCCTCTCGCCGCACGAATGAAATCTTCTACAATTAGAAAATATCCGGGGTAGCCTGTCTTCTCGATTACTTTTAATTCGAAATCAAGGCGCTCATCAATTTCCGGAGTGATTTCTGGGTAGCGTTTTCTTGCACCTTCGTAGGTGATGTGTCTTAAATAGTTATTCTCGCCTCGTTTACCTCCATCTACCTCATCCTCAGGAGAAATAAATTCCTTTGGAATATCGAAGGCTGGCAACAACACCTCGCGCGCGAGCGGATAATGCTCACATTTATCAATAATTTCATCAATCGATTCGATCGCTTCGGGAATGTCCACGAATAATTCCTTCATCTCCTCTTGCGATTTGAAATAGTACTCGCTGTTGTCCAATCCATAGCGAAAACCACGACCACGGCCTTTCGGAGTTGACACCAATTCATTGTCCTTTACACAGAGCAATACATCGTGTGCCGAAGCATCATTTTCGTTGATATAATAGGTATTGTTGGTCGCCACGAGTTTAATGTCGTGTGTTTGCGAAAAGCGAATCAAGGTTTCGTTCACCCTATCCTCATTTTCTTGACCGTGACGCATGAGTTCGATGTACAAATCACTCCCGAACTGATTTTTCCACCACAACAATGCTTCTTCCGCCTGATTTTCCCCAATGTTGAGAATCATACTCGGAACTTCACCGTATAAATTTCCAGTGAGTGCAATCAAGTCTTCCTTGTATTTTTCAATGGTCGCTTTGTCGATTCGGGGAACGTAGTACATCCCTTCCGTGTATGCGATCGAAGCCAATTTGATCAAATTGTGATAGCCCGCTTTATTTTTCGCGAGCAGAACAAACTGGTATCCGTTGTCTTTTTGTGTTTTATCCGTTAAATTTCTACACACATTGAATTCGCAACCAATAATTGGCAATAATTCTTGTTCGTCGAACACCTCACCCTTCTCTTCTGCCTCTTTTTTTCGAGAAACAAGACCTTTGTTGTAGCGAGAAACAGCTTTTTCGAAGTGAAATGCCGCCATCATATTTCCCGTATCGGTGAGCGCCACTGCACGCATTCCAAATTTCACCGATTGCGATACGAGGTCCTCGATTTGCGTAGTAGATTGGAGAATTGTGAACTGCGAATGGTTGTGCAAGTGCGCGAAGGTACACGCGTCCAATCGTTTTTGAGCTTCACTTTTATCGATCGTTGGAATGACGCTCTCTTCCTCCGGCAATGTAGCACGAATACGCGCACTTTCTTCTTTTAGGTTGAGGTGATCGATTCCTACCGAACCAATTGGCGTTGGATTAAATCCTTGAAAATCGACGATATACCGTTCTTCCTGTTGCAATTCTTCAGGAAGAAAAACTCCTCTGCGCAGCAACTCGAAAAAACAGCGCGTGGTTGCCTCTACATCGGCTGTTGCATTATGCGCTTCAGAAAATGGCTGTTGAAATAAATGATCGTGGAGCTCGGTGAGCGTTGGCAGCTTGAACTTTCCACCACGTCCTCCTGGAATTTGACATAAACTTGCGGTCACTTCGGTGCACGTATCCAAAATCGGGGCATTCCCCATGGTCGTTTCGATTCCCATTCGGTGAAATTCACATCCCCACACATTGAGGTCGAAGACAATATTTTGTCCAACAACGAATTTCGCTTTAGCGAGTGCTTCGTTAAATTCGTTGAGCGCATCCACTAAATCAATTCCCTGCTCGCGCGCTAGTTCGGTTGAAATCCCGTGAATTTGTTGGGCATCATAAGGGATATCAAAACCATCAGGACGAATAAGAAAATCTTTGTGCTCGAGCAGCTCTCCCATGTCATCGTGCAACTGCCAAGCAATTTGAATGACGCGCGGCCAGTTGTCCGTGTCGGTGACGGGAGCCTTCCATTTGCGAGGTAAACCAGTTGTTTCAGTATCAAAAATAATGTACATGGGCTGTCAATTCGAGAGATTAAAGGTACAGAATTAATGTCCGATGAGAATGGAGGATTGGAAGAAAATATGAACAAGTTGTAAACGAATTAATTAAGCTTTTTTGTTTACTTGGTCTTTCTATCCATTCACTAAGAATTTTGGTCATTCACTGAATTTAATTCTGCATGAATCATCGTCACTATATATTTGAGAAAGTCTAACACTAGTGTCCACTAAATGACGCAAACAATTCGTTAAAATCCTTTGCTGCTATCTATTGCAGGAGATTTTAGCTGCGTGTCGATTTGAAACACCTAAGTTCAGCGGTAAATTTTCTACTGCTATGAATAAAGGCAAATATGTTTTCGCACAGTTAACCGAATTTATCCAAAACGAGTGTTTGACCGTCTTGTTTTATCGTACTCGGGCAATAAATATGTAAGACACTTTACTTGCTGAAATTAGCTTATTTGTATGATTTTCGGTTAGTTAACTAATCGAGAGAGTCTTCGTGATCTGATTGTCGCCATTGATGCCCACAGTCAAAAAACAGATCGTCTAGGATTTAGAAAAAGTGTCACCAGAAGTAATCTTGCAAAGGCAAATGAAAAACGAAATTGTAAAATATTTGAGGAGTTTGCATACCATATTATCGATGTGGCTCGCAAAAAAAAAGCAAGCGGAGCTGCGCATTTTGGTTCACACAGCCATCGCATTCCACCCTGGCGAAGCAACGCTGGAAATCCAAGCGATCTTATAGCGCGACAAAAAAAAGCGCATTCTGAACGAACACGCTTTTGGTAAAAAATGAAGAATTGAATTACTCGACTGGTGCTCCAGAATTGTTCACGGGCGATCCAGATGTGGGCATTGGCAGTACGTTTCCTTTGATGCGAAGCACCATCGTTGGCGTGTTGATGGCGTTCGACATCACGGTGACTGTTTTATTGATGGCACCTGGTTTTCTCGTGTCGTATTTCACACGAATTTCGCCTTTTTCTCCTGGCGCGATCGGTGATTTTGACCATTCAGGAACGGTACAGCTGCACGATCCTCTTACTTCACCGAGTACGAGTGGTTCGTTTCCTATGTTTTGAAGGATGAAGGTGTAATATTCATCTCCATCGTACTTCACTTCACCGTAGTCGTGTATTTCTTTTTCGAAGGTAATTTTTGGACCTTTTTCAATTGGCTCGCCTTGAGCCTTTGCTGAGAATGCTGATGCGCCGATAAGAATAGAAGCGATGGCGTAAGAGATAAAATTTTTCATATGTGTGTATTTAGTTTATTAATACAGCCAATCTACAAGCGAAAAATTGAATCTGAAAGCACGTTAACAGGGCTTTAACACGCTTAACAAGGTGTTAACTAAGTTGTAACAGAAAATTAAGTTAAATTGGAATTCGGCGGAAAATCCATTTCTGTAAAACCAAAAAATCCATGCTGACGATTGTCAACATGGATTCGATATTTTGGAGCGAATTTACGCTATTACGCTTTCACTTCTACTGCTTTTACAGCTATTTTATCGGCTTTTGCTTTCGCTTTTGCTGCTGCTTTATCTGCTTTGGCTGCTGCCTTAGCTGCTTTAGCTGCCGCCTTAGTTTCTTCTTTCGTCATCGGAACAGGCTCAATGATCACCTTCTCAACAATTGGCTCCACTTTCACTGGCTGAATCATAGGCTTCACCTCTTCTTGGATTGTTTCTACTCCATCCACTGCTAGTGGAGCAAGAACTGTTCCTGCAATTTGGATCACCTTAACTGGATCGTTCACGGCATTGGACATGATCGTTACACTCTTATTGATTGCACCCACGCGCTGCGTATCGTACGTTACATCGATGCTTGCGGATGCACCTGGAGCGATTGGCTCTTTTGGCCAAGTTGGAACGGTACAGCCACACGATCCTTTTGCGTTCGAAATAAGAAGCGGTTCCGAACCTGTGTTTTTGAAAACAAACGCGAACGTTCCGTTTCCTCCGTGAGGAACATCGCCATAATCGTGGATGTCTTCGTCAAATACGATGGCAGCACCTTGTACAATTTCTTGAGCCATTGCAGTTGTAGTAATTCCAGTAATGATGAGCATTAAAATGGATAAGATTGATTTTTTCATGGTATGTATGTATATTCTAATTAATAATTCAAGTTTACAAAAATGATTCCAAATTTTACAATTTTCTACGCAAAGATAATCATTCCTTTTATTCATTTGGCACTACTTTCACTTTAATTCGAAGGTCTAATTCCTCCTTTTTCGCGTTCGTGTAGAGTTTGATCATTCGATCTTGAAATCCATATTTACCTTTAGAATCGAAGGTGACACGGATTAAACTCGATTCCCCCGGCGCGATTGGGTCATTTGAAAAGTCAACGCTTGTGCAACTGCATCCCACTTCATATTGCGAAATAATGAGTGGCGTTTTGCCCGTATTGGTGACTTTAAAATCGTGCACAATCACCTCACCTTGTTTGGTTTGTGGAAACTTGTGCGTTGATTTATCGATACTAAATTCCGCCACCTGACCGAAGCCAAGGGCGGAACTCAATGCTAACAATATGATCGCGGAAAATAGCCGCATTTAGTTATTTGCTGGTGCTCCAGAATTATCTACCGGTGCTCCAGACGTAGGTACTGGAAGTACGTTCCCTTTGATGCGAAGTACTTTTGACGGCGTGTTCACTGCGTTTGAAGTAATGGTGATCGTTTTGTTGATCGCTCCAGGACGCTTTGTGTCGTATTTCACAGTGATGGAAGCCGTTGCACCTGGTGCGATTGGCTCTTTTGGCCACGATGGAACTGTACATCCGCAAGATCCTTTGGCGTTTTGAATGATCAAAGGCTCGTTTCCTGTGTTTTTGAAGTCGAATGTACTTTGTCCGTTACCTCCGTTTTTCACTTCACCGTAGTCGTGTGTTTCTTTTTCAAATTCGATTTTCGCTCCAGTTTCTTGAGCGATTAAAGCTGACATTGATCCTGCTACGAAAATCATCATCAAAGAGAATAATACCTTTTTCATTTTATGCGTGTTTTAAGATTTCTAATAGGTGATAAAGCAAATATAATGCAAGTTTCTCGGCTTCCCATCTTTTTAACACATCGTTAACAGCGCATACAGATTTACTTATTCTGCTGTTTAATAAGCTCATCGAAGCTAAGGTCGATGGTTTCGAGACGCGATTTTGCCTGCTGGAGTATTTCCGGATCGATGTTGGGATATTCCTTGATTAACTTCTCCAAATAGTAGCGTACTTTTTCTTTGTTGCGCGGAACTACTTCCATGTCGTAGTAGATGGCGTTGCTTTGAAGTGCCAACCACCGTTCTTCGTATTTAGGATAACGCTCGATTAAGGTGTCCGCATATTTCACAGAAAGATCGGGCACACCCATGGCCGAGTACATCATGTATACTTTTCTAAGCGATAGTGCCGCATCTTTATCCTTCGGATAGGCTTGATACATCAGTTTCAATTTCTCGATATAGGCTTGTTGTACCAAGTTCGTTATTTTGTCATCGATTTTCCGATTCAGAGAAATTTTATTCAGCGAATCTTCCAACTGCTTGATTCCAACTCGAAGCACTCCCGCTTCGGGCACTTCGGTGGTGTAAAATTTATCTTTTTCAGCTTTTCCTTCTGCTTCGCCACCGCCACAACTCCAGAGTAGTGCCAAAAGTGCGATCATTCCAATAATATATTTTTTCATGCTAGTTAATTAGGAGCGTTGTTTTTTACGCAATGGGAATTTCATTCGATAGAGCACTTTTATATCTCCTTTAGAAATGTTAGAAAGACGTTTCGAAAGCAAGCGTTTTTTTAGCGGTGAAATGCGATCAGTGAATAGAATTCCTTCTATGTGATCGTATTCGTGTTGGATGATACGTGCAGCAAATCCTTCGTATGTTTCTTCTTGGAGTTCCCAATTTTGATCGTAGTACGTGATCACGATTCGCTCTTTTCGGTACACTTCTTCTCGGATATCCGGAATGGACAAACAGCCTTCATTAAACGACCATTCTTCGCCCGATTCTTCTTCGATAATGGGATTGATGAACACTTTTTTGAATCCGTCCAGGCCCTCAGCACGTGGATCTGGCTCGTCTTCTGCATCTTCCGCGAAAGGCGTTCCATCTACCACGAATAAACGAATGGAGTGACCAACTTGTGGTGCAGCTAATCCAACGCCAGACGCTTCGTACATGCTTTCGAACATGTCGTCGATGAGCTCATTCAACCCTTCATGGTCGCGCTCGATTTCGGCTGCTTCCCGTTTTAGGACAGGATCTCCGTATGCTACAATTGGTAATATCATTATTCAACTATTGTTCCACAAAATTACTGCTTTCCAAGCAAATTCCTATGATTTCAATGGAATTCCATGCCGATTTATACAGCTCTTACTGATCGAGGAAGGATTGGAGAATGATTGTAGCGCTTACCTTATCGATCAATCCTTTCTCTTTTTGTTGTTTTTTGGTGGCTCCTGCGCTGTACATAGATGCAGATGCCATTTTGGAGGTGAAGCGCTCGTCCACGAGGACCACTTCCATTTGAGGAAATTGCGTTTCGATCGCGGTTTTCAACATGCGAACGTTTTCTGATACGTGGCTATCCTCGTTATTGAGTCGTTTGGGCATTCCGAGCGCAATCGTTGTGAAGTGCTCCTTTTTTTCGAGGTCGATGAGGAAGGTCATCAGTTTGGAGGATTCCACGGTGTCCATGCCAAAAGCGAAGATTCTACTGTCGTCGGAAATGGCAATTCCCGTGCGTTTCAATCCGAAATCGATGCTGATTACTTTTCCCATTGTTACAAAGATCGGTGAAAGATTTCGATTTGAGAAACGGGAAGCCGACTTGGTTGCTTATTTTTGTACTAGAAAATAAAAAGGATGAGAGCAAAAATAGAAGCAGCTTGGGAGAATAGAGAATTGTTGAGTGAACCAGAAACCATCGAAGCGATCAATCACGTGATAGAATCCTTGGACAAAGGACTTTTGCGCGTTGCAGAACCGATAGGAAATGGCGAATGGCAAGTGAACGAATGGGTGAAAAAAGCAGTGGTGATGTACTTTCCGATCCGAAAAATGGAAACGATTGAAGTGGGACCGTTCGAGTTTCACGACAAGATGGCTTTGAAGAAAAACTACAAGGAACTCGGTGTTCGTGTGGTTCCGCACGCGGTTGCGCGCTATGGTGCATTTATCGCTTCAGGCGTAATTATGATGCCTTCCTACATAAATATCGGTGCGTACGTCGATTCGGGAACGATGGTGGACACCTGGGCAACCGTAGGATCTTGCGCGCAGATTGGAAAAGACGTTCACTTGAGTGGTGGCGTTGGAATTGGCGGCGTGCTCGAACCCTTGCAAGCGGCTCCTGTGATTATTGAAGACGGAGCATTTATTGGATCACGCTGCATTGTAGTAGAAGGCGTGCGCGTGGGTAAAGAAGCCGTGCTAGGTGCCAATGTTGTACTAACGAACTCGACGAAAATTATTGATGTGACGGGCGACGAACCAAAAGAAATTCGCGGATATGTTCCCGAACGGAGCGTAGTAATTCCGGGATCGTACACCAAGAAATTTCCAGCTGGCGAGTTTCAAGTTCCGTGTGCGCTCATTATCGGTCAACGAAAAGCTTCTACGGATTTGAAGACATCATTGAACGAAGCCTTGAGAGAACATAATGTGGCTATTTAGGAGCTAGAGGACATATAGTCGTAATGACTTAACTTCGTAAAAGTTTCTTTTTCGGTTAGATTAACATTTTTTTGCATCTTTGGCACATGTTTTGACAATTACGCAAAACACACATTAACAAACTTATATATTATGAAGAAAATTTTATTATTTATGGGAGTTGTAGCACTAAGCTCTACTGCCATGGCACAGACACAGGTGCAAAAGGGAAGTATTATTATTGATCCGTATATCGGTGTTCCGAACTGGGCGAACAGTATTTTGTACAATGAACTTGATCCCGACACTCAAGAAACAGGCGTAACTGATTACAAGACCAATGGTGGAATGCTAAGCTATGGTGGACGCGCTGAATACTTAGTAGCGGATGATTTCGGTATTGGAATTGACGTGAACTATGAAGTATCTGGGTTCAATTTCAACTATACTGACTCAACGTATGATCCTGCTTCAAACACGTACTCTACGAGTAAATACAACTATGATTACAAGGCGAAAAAAATCCGTGCTATGCTGCGTTTAACCTACCATTTCGTTCAAAATGAGCGTGTGGATGCCTACACAGCTTTCGCAGGTGGTTACAAAGGTGTGAACCGCTCAACGGCTTCTAATGATCCTGGTTTTCAGCCGACAACTGGTGAAGCATTGATTCCTGTAGCCTTTAGATTGGCTGTTGGAGCACGTATTTACTTTACTGAAAACATTGGCATCAATATGGAGCTTGGTGCTTTCGGTGGAGCGTTGCTTCAATTCGGTGTATCGTTTAAGATTCCAACTTACTAATCTATTCTCTAAGGAGAAACGACCGTTCTGATGTCAAAATCAGGACGGTTTTTTTATGCTTTTCAATTTCATCCCCTAAAAATAACTAGTGATAGTATGAGCGATTTTGGATCATTTCTAACGGTGTCGAAGAAAAATGGCGATCAGTTTTCGCATGCCGAAGTTCGAGAATTGAGTGCAGCGTTGGAAAAAATTCTCGCCGAAAATGAGTTTACAAGTACATTGGGCGATCCGTTTTCAGGCGACTTGGAACTTTCCAGCGATGGACGTGAGGCTTCTGTTCCGCTGAGCGAATATTACCATGGCGGCGACCCTGGTGAGGACGAAGAAATGTTTGACTTTGTGAACGAGGTGGAGGTTGATGATCTTCAGGTAATTGCTACACAAATGAGCGCACAATTTTCTGAGTACACATTTAAAGGAGCTGTGGAAGAGTGGTGACCTTTTGACGCGACGAAGTTCATGAAATTGAACAATCGTTTCTGAGAGTGGACTCATTTGCGCAAGCGCGTTCGGGATAGCAGCGGCATCCTCGTTTGTTTTTCACGAACGAGATAGAGCGAACAGCCCGTAAAAACGCCCCCGCCTTCAGTAAAAAAACTGAAGTTGGGCAAGCTAAAAACTTAACGAATTACCAATCGCTCCACAGCACTTCCAATTTTCACGAAGTAGATTCCTGTGCTGAGATCGGCTACGGAAAACTGCGTGAGTTCGGATGTAAGCACTTCTTCTTTCACGATTTTCATGCTTGCGTCGTAGATGACGATTTCGCTATTCACCAAATCATTCGGAACACGAATAGAAAGTAGATCGCTTGCTGGGTTTGGATAGATGCTAAACGTCGCCGCTTCCAACTTGTGAATTCCTACGGATGGATCTGAAATTTTACTGACGCCCGTGCTCGTTGCTACCCACACATCGTCGTTTCCGTCGATCGCCAACGCGCGAACCACAGGTCCAACGAGTCCATCTGCCACTTTGTACTCGTTCCAGTTGTTGCCGTTGTAGGCACATACTCCTCCTTCTGTCACCAAATAATCGACGTAAACGCCCACCCAGAAATTTCCTTGTGAATCCATTTCGATGTCCTCAATTGGATTGAGTGTATCAGGAGCTGGGAGTGAGAACATGGTTGTGTGATTCATGAAAATGCTGTTCGATGAATTGAACACCGAAATTCCTTCGGAGGTTCCAATCCATTTGGTGGAGGTAGCATCTACAGCGATCGCCCGAATTCGGTTATCGATCAATCCATTGTTTGCTGCGTTGATCGTAGAAAACGTTGAGCCGTTGTAGATCGAAACGCCCGATAATCCTGTTCCCATCCACACGTCTCCGTTGGCGAGTACTTCAATTTCGTTGACTCCACCAAAGGGCAATCCTTCGGCTGTTCCAAAGTTGGTGAATGAAACGCCATCGTAACGCGATGCCCCGTTGGATGTTCCAAACCAAATATATCCTGCTGCGTTTTCGGTGATACACTTGATTTGGTTGCTGCCCAATCCTCCAGCGGTCGTATAACTGGACCAACTTGTGCCATTGAACACACTTACGCCAAAATCCGTTCCTACCCAAACGTCGCCAGCTGCAGTGACATAAATCGCTTGAATGGTGTTGTCCACGATTCCGTCTGCGGTCGTGTGGTTCGTCCATGTGGCTCCGTCAAAAACAGAAACACCGTCTTGCGTTCCGAACCAAATATTGTCGCTCGCGTCCACGTCTACGCAGAGCGCGTTGTTTGCCAAAAGTCCGTTTGCGGTGGTATAATTGGTGATTGTTTGTGCTTGAACCGTTCCTCCAAGTAGAAGAGCAACTGCCGTGATAATTGAAATTTTCATAGTCTAATTGTTTGCAATAATTAATTTTTTCGTGATTTCGAGTGTTTCCGATGTGAGTTGGATGTGGTAGACTCCATCCGAAAATTCGCTGACATCCAATGTGATCATTCCTTCGCCGTTTGTTGAATTGGGTGCGTGCATGAGTCGTCCGTCCATGCTGTAAATTCTGATTTCAGATGCATCTTTTTGGTTCAATTTGATGTTCACCACGTTTCGCGCAGGATTTGGGAAGATGAACATTACCTCGGATACGATTGCCTCGTTCGAAAGTGCGTTTTTATCCTTGAAGGTCGGGTACAACTCTTGGAACGCTCCTACTCCATTCGGATATCGGCCATAGCTGACTACGCTGTATTGTTCTCCGAAGTACACCGAATCGATGACAGTTCCATCGGCATACGACAGCCAGAGGGAATCGCCTAGACTGTTGATGCTGAAGTTGGCATGGTAACCGCTTTGCGTAATGTCGCCATCTGCCCAAATGATCGTATATTTCCCCGGTTCGATCACCACGTTGGGCATCGCCCATTTTGTAGGATTCGACGCATCATCCGAAAGGTACATTCCCGCTGTTGAAATTTTGTAATTCGTGTTATTGAAAAGCTCGATCCAATCGTCGTATTCCCCATTTTGATCGGCGTGTGTGAAGGAATTTTTCGCCATGAGTTCATTGATCGCCAGATCTTGGAAAGCGACATTGGACACTATTTCGTGGAATTCGTAGGCCGCGCGTTCGGGAGAAAATCGTCCTGCGGAGTCGTTTTCGGCGTAGATGTAATACTGAATTACGTTGGCAATATCGGGAATTTGTGCTCCATAGATATTGTCGCCCGCCGAACCGTCCGAATGCGTGCCATCATCAAACATGACGAGCGTTTGAAAGCTTTCACTTTCCGAAAAACGGTAAGATAGAAAGACGTTGAGTGAAGCTTCAAGCACTTCCGCATTGATCCAAACATCGTCGCCAGCAACTGTGGAAACAGGATTCGTCGTCAGATTTGAAATGGTCGGCGCTCCCGAAAAACCAGGTTGGCTCATCAAATAGGTCGTTCGTGCATCCATGAGTTCAGTGATTCCGGGATAATCCACCAAATCCGAAACAGTTGATGTGAGATTTGTCGAAAATGCCCCGTTGGAATAAAACTTATTGGTATCAGCGATCACATCGTCTTGGATTGTTGCTTGAAATCCTTGGGCGCGGACAAAATAATCGTTGTTCGCGAAATTTTCTTCCACGATGGTCCGCATGTGCGCGAGATACATCCGTTTTTGGGTATCGTTGCTCAATAAATTACGAATGAGCGGACGCGGTTGTACCGAAACGCTGTTGAAGTGCTGAAGTGGATCGATTGTTTTCGCTTCATTGATGGTGAATCCATCCCAATTGTCGGAGGCGTCGGTGAGTCGATAACTGGCAAACGACATGTTCATGTCCCACAAAACGGGATTGAATTTTCCTGCGATGTCTTTCACCAAATAATAATTTTGAGCGTATCCGACGTAACTATCAAAATTGATGACAGAATAATTGAGCGCATGCATCCAAAGAGTGCGGTCGATGTTGAGTTGCTCCGAAATATTGCTCGGACTTTGATTGAGCGTATCGATGAAGGTTACTAATTGGGTCCAATCATTTTCGTCGTCCGATTTCAAACTGTACAAGGGAAAATAGTTCGCAATGTCCGTTCCGGGTGAATCGCTGAGGTTGGCATTTTCACCGTTGAGGTCCAAACTTTCTGGATTTCCTTTAAAGAAAGGCGTGATGCGAATCCCGTAGTGAAGTTCCAAAAAATCCTTATTGACGGCTTCCACGTTGGTGTAGACTCCTCGAAGCGTATCATTTACATACACATTCGCATAATTCGCGCGGGATGCTGGCATGTATTTTCGTGCAATCTCGTAGGACAACACTTCGCGCACAAAGGACGGATCTTGGATTACGTTACTGAGTTTGATTTTATTGTGACCTTGATATGCTTGATCGGAATAGGTATAATCCAATGCGATGTTGAATGGATTTTTGATGCGCGTTGAGCTATAGGAGCTGAAACCTTTGTACCGAATCCCAGCTCCATAAAACATGGTTCCATTCACTTCCACGTCGGCAAGAAGTCGACCACCTTCGTGTGCGATGTATAAATTGTCGAGTGCTTCGTCCCAATTGGGAACCGAAAAATAAATTCGAATTTCTTGTACGCTATCAATAGCATAAAAATCCGACTGAGCAGCCAGATTTTTAAACCCGCCCACAAATAGGGCGATCAAGATGGTGAATTGAATGCTATTTTTCAAAGTGATTTATCGGATCGAAGTGATTTTTTTGGTGATCACTTTCTCGTTGTTAAAATTGAGTTGTACAAAGTACACACCTTCTGGGAAATTTGTCAAATCGAGCTCTAACACATTTGAAACCGACAGGATTTCTTTACCGAACATGTCTACTACTGTCATTGTCAATTCATTTTGTCCCAATTGGAATCCATCTACTTTAAAGATTCCATTCGATGGATTTGGGAATAATTCAACTTGAGAAATTGTTTCTTCTGAAATAGATAGCAAACCGCACGGATCAGCACCAAGCAAAGCGATAATTCCAGGATCATCGCACTCGTAGCGGAATGCTTTTGTAGGACTAGCGTTGTATTGCCAAACCGTAGCTCCAGTTGTTGGATTCACTTCGTACATATATTGTTGCGAGACGTTGACAAAAATATTTCCATTCGACATTGTTTTGCTCGCTCCTTGACCCGAATTACTTGCCAAGCAGTTGTGACGCCAATCGTAGGTTGATGGAGCATACGACGAACCACCGTAAGTGTACATGAAACCAGATTCTGGCGCATCGATCACGTCGATCACCGAAGAACTTCCAGAACCACCTGAGTTGTTAAAAAATTGAATTTTACCAGCATTTGGGCGACCATCGTCTTCGATCCATCGAGGATCATGACATGCGGCAGCTATCGTTTGTGCAGCATTTGAATCGTAGTTGGAAGGTTTTCCCCAACGGTACAAAAAATCGCCTCCTTTTCCAGAATTTCCGCCAGAATGAGAAGCCGCTTCGGCGGTTGTCGTGGAGTGATCGATGATGAATACTTCACTTGCGTAGCGCGACGTGAACACCAACTGATCAAGTGCTTCGTTGTAGCCAATTCCGTTTGTGTGGAACCAATCTCCACTACTTCCGCCAGGACCACCACCACTTGCTGTTACTGCGTTGATGTCCAACAATTGTGGATTATTTGCCACCACACCATAATTTGGTTTACTTGGGTCGGTATCTTGAATCAAATGATCCCAGTAGTGCCATTCCCACACGATGGTTGCCGAAGTTCCATTTTGTTGCAATTCGATAAAGTGATCGGGCCACAAACTCGTTGTTGCGTTGGTGCGACCAGCAGCGGTCAATTCAGTAGTAGTTTTCACTTCCCACGCTGTGAGAATCACGTTTCCGTTTGGAAGAATTTCTAAATCGTGGTGCGAGCAATGCTGAGAATTCGAATATACGTATTCCCAAACGAGCCCACCCGTTGAATTAAATTCCTGAACCTTCCCGCCTATCGCGGCGCCATTGAGTGAGTTTCCAGTGTTTACAGCGCCGCGCATGATATTTCCGTTTGGCTTCAACTTCACAGTATAATTACACGATGTTGGAAGCGACCACGAATGAGCGATGCTACCGTCCTTGTCAATTAGATACGTTGTATTTTGATTTTGGAGATTGTAGAGTGCGTAACCGTTGAAGGTCTGAGCATTCGCATTTGAGGAGAGAAGCAAGGCACAAAACGGCAGTATGAGTGCTGCAGGAGATAGTTTCATAGAGTTGAATTATTACTTTAGTTCAGTTTAGTGGTCATGGGATTGAAAAACTTGCGGTCAATTTAATAAATAATTAATTTGGAGATAATATCTAAGAAAAAACGCCCGACTATTGTCGAGCGTTTTTTCTTAGATCTATTCAAGGCTTACGCCATAGC
>CALFOS010000043.1 GCA_937919725.1 uncultured Fluviicola sp.
CATTTTAGAAAAAAGTCGCGCCTCATTTTCTTGAAGTGCAATAATTCCATCTATTTTTGACGTTAAATCGGACATGGCGAATTCCGCTAAATTTGTAAATCGATTTTTAAATTGTGAAAGATGACTTGCATAGATTTCTCGTTCGAAGGAATTGAAATCTGCATTGTGTTTCATTCCCGATAACGCATTTTGAGAAAGCATTCTATACAGATTGTTGTTTGCTACGAGGTGCCCGAAAACAGCTTTTAATTGAATCAAATAAGCAGTGACATTTGACGTTCTATCTATATTAAAGTAAGTGTTCAAATCGCGCTGAAGACTTTCTAGTAGATGATGAGACGCAGTGATTTTAGATCGTTTTTCTAGTGGAATTTCTGCCAGTTCTTCCCATTCATTTGCAGAAATGGAATTGATTGTATTGAAAATTTGTTCAACGTCTATTTCCGGGCTATCAACATCTAATTCGCAAAATTCAATTGTTAAATGCGTTAAGTTGTTTATTTGTTGAATTTTATCTAAATGTGATTGGAGTTCTTCTTGCGCCTTTTCAAAGGGTAAATGCGTGATTTCATTCCAACGTTTTTTCGTTTTTATGCGCGAGAAAAAAGTAGCGTTTTTGAGTAAACCAATCAAAGCTTTTGTCTCTACCTCAGATGGAACAATTTTCCAATGCGTATTTTCTTTTTGAATTTGTTCGAGCTCTATTTTGGCGCGTGTATACTTTTTCCGAAGTTGAATAAACTTCTTTTGTTTTTTTGAATTGGGTTGAAAAAGAGCGCTGTATTTCTTGTAATATTCGTTCTCAAAAATCTGACATTGAATGGCTTCTTTGGTCAATTTTTGCAAATCAATCCATTCTGTTATTTCAAATCGTTCTTGCAACAAGTGTAAACTTTCTATCCAATTGTCAATCTTTTGATCCAGCTCATTGAACGACGAACTGTTCAACGTTGAATGTTTCATATTTCCTAAAACGGTATGTAGTTTTTCGGAATAAACGGATTCAATTATTGACTTCATTTCCTTGAAATCGGCAATGGAATCTACATGACTATTGTAGGCACTTTTATCAAGTTTCATCGATTTAGTCGTTTCAAAAAACTCAGAAAATGAAACACCTCCAATTAAGTCTTTTTGTCCAACTAGGTCCAATGTCATTTGTAGTTTAGCAATGTACTGTTCGGACAATCGAATGTTTGTAGAATGCGTTGTGGTGAAATCTTCGAAATAATTCCAAGAAGTCTTTAACTCCGAAAAAAACGTGTGACTTAAATGGTCGGATGTAGCAATAAAACAAAGTTGGTCCAACTTAAAATCACCCAATTTTTTCTTAATTACATCGAGTGCTGATTTCTTTTCTGATACTACAATCGTAGTTTTATTTTGTGCGACTAATTTCCCAAGAATATTCGAGAGTACTTGCGACTTGCCTGTTCCTGGAGGACCTTGAACTACAATATCAGCTGTCTTGATCGAATCAAATACTTTTTCGTGATCAATGTCTGCAAAGAATAAGTTGTCTGGAATAAGCTTGAGTTTAGCTGTCAAATCCGCGCTGCCAAATCCCAAAAGGTTCTTTAAAGTCGACGAAGGTTCATTTAATTCAAGGATTTCATCTAGTTCTTTAATAATTTGATAGCGGTGATGATGAAAATTACCAATCACTTCTTTTTTTAGCTGTTGAACGTCAAAGTCGTTTTGAAGTAGAAAAGCAGAAAGCTCAGTAAGCTCACTTGGAAGAGTAATCCCCAAGTTTTGCTCTATGTGAAAGATCAAAAATGGATTGATAAATTGTTCTTCCTCAATTTTTGAAAAAGTAATTTGCTGTTTTTGCTTGTTGATTTTATATTCAAGCGGGAAAAGTGTAACTGGTGTAAGCACTTTCTTTTCACCCAGTTTAATTTCAACCACTTCACTGACAGAACACAAGGCATTGACGCCTGATTCTTTCTGCATCTTGATTGTTTCAGAAAGAATTCGTTGTGGAAAATCTACACGAGAAAACACAAAAATGCCCTCTACAAAAACCAAGTTTGGATTTGTTGGGTCAATGTTCACCAATACATCATTGGCATTGAATTGAGTGCTTTCAATGCGTAGGTTTTGAAGGATATTTTTTAAATCGTTGATCAAGAGGATAAATTTAGCAAGAAAAGCGAAGGGAATGAAGCTAGGTTCAATAATTCGTGCGTAAGATTTGGAGCCCAATAAAACAAAATCTCACAATTTGTTTAGTACATTTGCTTTGCACATAAATTAATAGCAGCGAGATTAATATGAAATTCGGAACAAAAGCAATTCACGCAGGCGTTCGTCCAGACCCAACGACTGGGGCTATCATGACACCAATTTATCAAACGTCAACGTATGTGCAGGAAGCACCTGGAGTGAACAAAGGTTTTGGTTATGCTCGTGGTAAGAACCCTACTCGTGAAGCACTTCAAGGAAGTATTGCCGCACTGGAAAACGGAAAACACTGTGTTTGTTTTAGCAGTGGAGTTGCCGCAACCGATGCTGTATTGAAGTTGTTGAGGCCTGGTGATGAAGTGATTGCTGGCGAGAATTTATACGGAGGATCTTACCGTTTATTTACTGAAATCTACGAGAAGTTTGGAATCAAATTTCACTTTGTGGATATAGGAAATGCTTCAAATATTGAAGCGTATATCAACTCGAACACAAAACTAATTTGGGTTGAAACACCAACGAATCCAACGATGCAAATTGCCGACATTCAGGAGTTGTCGTCCATTGCAAAGAAGCACAATATAATTATGGTTGCGGACAATACATTTGCATCACCATACTTGCAGAACCCATTGGATTTGGGAGCCGACATAGTAATGCATTCTGTAACAAAGTACATTGGAGGTCACTCAGATGTTGTGATGGGAGCTTTGATTACTAATAGTGATGATTTACATGAGAAGTTGTATTTCATTTTGAATACTTCTGGTGCTAATCCAGGCCCAATGGATTCATTTTTAGTATTGCGTGGAATAAAGACCTTGCACCTGAGAATGGAAAGACATTGTTACAATGGAAGATTGGTTGCAGAGTTTTTAAAAAATCACCCGAAAATAGAAAAGGTGTATTGGCCTGGTTTTCCTGAGCATCCAAATCACCACATAGCAAAAAAACAAATGCGCGATTTCGGAGGAATGATTTCCATTGTTTTGGAGGATAAAACCATTGAGAATACACATAAAATAGCTTCTTCATTTAAAGTTTTTGCCTTGGCAGAATCCTTAGGTGGAGTTGAATCGTTAATTAATCACCCGGCAACGATGACGCACGGATCTATTCCAAAGAAAATCAGAGAGGAAGTGGGTGTAGTAGATAATTTATTGCGCTTAAGTGTTGGTACGGAAGATATTGAGGATATAATTGAAGATTTAACACAGGCGTTTGCTTAATTTTTATAAAAGATGATTTACAGTAAGTTCGCAGTTATTGGAGTAGGTCGATACGGTGCTTCAATTGCACGTAGATTGGCAGACAAAGGAGCACAAGTTTTTGCTTTTGATCCAAATGAAGAAAAAATTGAAGGGATTAAAGACGATGTTGCATTCGCGGTAACGTTAGATGCAACTGATTTACGTGCTTTGCACACGCAGAATTTGCACGAAATGGATGCAGCTGTTGTTGCAATTGGTGAAAATTTTGAAGCAACAATTTTGACCTGTGTTCACCTTTTGGATATAGGTGTAAAGAGAGTAATTGCAAGAGCTAGTGGTGCTCACCAACGATTGATTTTGGAAAAAATTGGAGTGCAAGAAATACTTACTCCGGAAGATGAGGTCGCTTATGTTGTCCGCGAAAAATTATTCAACCCGAACATTGTGTCTTTTCTTCAATTGCCAGACGATCATGAGATTGCAGAAATCCGTGCACCAAAAGGGGTTGTTGGAAGAACGCTAGATGCCGTTGGATTTAGAAATAAATACGAGATTACCTTAATTACCATAAAGAGAGAGTACGAAATCACTCGAAATGGGGAAGACTTTATAGAAACACATATTATTGGTGTACCAAAAAGCGATATTGAGATCAAAGAAAAAGATACTTTAGTGATTTTTGGAGCCGCAAAAAGTGTTGAACGATTTATAGAAATCAACGAATCTTTGTAAATGTATATTGTAACTGGAGTTTCTAGAGGATTAGGCAAGGCGATTGTTGAAGAATTGCTCGAAAGAAATGAAAAAGTAATTGGAGTTGGAAGGTCACATAACTTTGACCATTCCAATTTTTCATTTTTAGAATGTGATCTATCCCATCCAGAAAAAATCAACGAACTTGACTTTCCTGTTCTATATGGAAGTGTAACATTGATTAATAACGCGGGTATTTTGGGCGAGATTAAACGATTGAGTGATCAAACAGTTTTTGATTTGGACAAAATCATGATGGTAAATGTCGTTTCACCTATGTGCTTGTCGCAAGTTGTATATGCAAAAGTTCAATCTAAAAAGGACTTCGCTTTAGTTAATATTAGTTCAGGAGCCGCGAATCGATCTATTCCCTCTTGGGCAGGTTACTGTGCTTCAAAGGCAGCTTTGAATATGTTAACAGAAACATTTTATCTCGAGGAATTAGAAAAGGGAAATCATCCGACTGTATATGCCGTTTCTCCTGGCGTAATAGATACAGATATGCAAGTTCAAATCCGATCCACTGAAAAAGCGAACTTTTCATCCGTTGAAAATTTTCAGGAATTAAAAAAGTCGAATAGTTTGTACTCTGCAAAAGAGGCTACTTTGAGGCTGCTTGACTTGTTAAAACTCCCGTTTAACGGACAAATTCCCCAAGATTTGCGAACTATTGAAACGCATTAATCAATAGTTGATGCCGTTTAACTCCAATTTTCAA
>CALFOS010000044.1 GCA_937919725.1 uncultured Fluviicola sp.
GAAAAGAGCTAATTCTAAACGAATTAGCTCTTAAAAAGAATTGTGTTTTTTTATTGAATTACCCATTTACTTCCCTTTACTGTATAAATAGAGGTTTCGAGCACATTAAGTTCTCAATTAGCCTATTGAAACTCCCTTTCGGGTGGGCTTTTCTGTTAAATCGAAAAATGAACTCATTAATGTAATGTTGCATTTGTTCCTTAGATACATGATGATGGATTCCTCTAAGCCAACCTTTAAAAAGCAGTGTTAAGTTGTTTAATTCTTTGAAATTCTTACCTCCTTCGGATATGATTTGTTCAATGTCGTAAAATGCCGAAATAGGTTTGTATCCTGACCATTTATCCGTTCTTATTTTAGCTTTTTCATCAATTTTCTGGTCAAAAAACGGCTTGAGTTCCGAAGCGCTATAGTTCTCTATTACTTGAGCATAAGCGCTTCCTAAAGTTAACTTTCCTTTGTGTCTCACCACTTCACAGCCAAGCACTACTTTAGTTTTCTTACTCGTTGAACTTCTTCCCTGTTTACCCTTTTCTTTGCCACCAACGGCAAATTCATCCACACAAACGTTGCCTTTAAGTTTGTTCTTTCCACTGCTAAACATTCCGTATTGAATTTTACGTTTTAACAGGGCTGCCGTATCTTTATTTACATCGAATGTTCTCGATATTTCTAATGCGGACATTCCTTTCTTCCGCAATGACAACTGAAAAATAATCTCAAAAGCTTTCAATATTGGGACTTTCATTCCGTGGAAAAGTGTGTTGGAAGTAGCGGATTCATCGAATCCACATTTAGTGCATTTTCTGTACCATTTCGTGCGAACTGGATAGAACTTAGAGTTTTCACATTTTCTACAACAAAAATCCTTGTTCCACTTCATTGAATATACATATTCTAAACAATCTTCATTGCTTTTGAACATCTTTCTGAACTCATAAATACTGATTCCTCTAAACATAATCGATCTCTTTTTTCAAAGATATCATTGACCATCGTAAAGTATTTACGTTTTGGGGAATGAAGTGGGTAATTCAATAGAGAAAAATGAGTGCAAGCACTTGCAACTAACCAAGGTTTTACTCAGAACCTGTGAATGCGTATAATTTCAGATTTTGACAGATACCCTACAAAAAAAATGCACTATTGCATAAATTAGTAAATATTGTAACTTTGTGCAATATCATTGCATCGAAAGATCTAGAAGGATGAGAAGCACATACACATATTACCTTTTGTCATGAAAAAAACTATCCTACTTATTATTGCCGTTTTAACGGCCTGCACAGCATTTTCGCAGCAGCACAGCAACGAATTCTACAATAATGGGGCCTTGGTTCATGTACAAGCTGGAGCTGAGGTTCACGTTTGGGGTGACGTGCACAATATTCAAGCATCTGGAAGTTTACAAAATTATGGTTTGATAAAAGTACAAGGGAATTCTTATTCTGATGCCTTATTCCAACAACGAGGCACCGGCACGTACCGCATTCAAAACTCCAATGTCAATCTCGGAGAGCGACAATTCATTTCAGGAAGCTACGCAGTTCGTGGAGGACAAGCTGCAACTGGTGTAGATGACGGATCATTTTACAATCTTGAGTTAGCCAATGATCAAGGGATTGTTTACTTGGTTGGCGCTGGAAACATTGCCGATGTTCGAAATAGCGTAAACTTTAATCCATTGGGTGGAGTTCCAAATCGGATTTTAACCCATAATGTTGGAATGGTTGGAGCAGTTGTCCCACCAGCCAATGGATCTGGATATACCGGCGTCTTTGGACTAATGAATACAACCGCAGGAATTGACAATCTAATTAACAATACCGTTTCACTAGCAGGCACTATGTCAGGAGAGGATAACGGTTACATCCAAGGGAAATTTAGACGCGCAATCGCTGGAGCTGGAGGACAATACGGTTATCTAGTTGGACTAGAGCCGGCAGGAGCTGGTGCACAGCGAGGAATGCAATATTCACGCGTCGACCTTGCCACCAACAATTATGACGTCTTAACGAGCTACTTTCAGACAGCTAGTTCAAATGCCTTTCCAAGTATGAGTGAATGCTCGGGGACTTGGATGAACTACTTTGGCGGAGCCGATCACGGTGAGTGGATGTTCTCAGACTATACTGGCGCTGGAGCTGGAGCTTATCAGATGTGGGTTTGGCCCCAAGATGACAATTACGCTGCAGGATTTCTTTGGGCTATTTCAAAAGACAATGCTCTTCAAGGTACGGCGAACGATTGCGGCCCTTCCCCGGTTGGACTTTCAAGAGCCGGATTTAATGGTTTCTCGGGCCCTAGTGAATTTGACGTTGTTTCCTCCATGCTTCTTCTTCCTATTGAATTGCTCGATATCAAGGCGACTGGAGTAGTTGATCATATTGATGTTGAATGGAGAGTTGCTTCGGAGTTTAACGTCAGTCACTATGAGCTTGAACGCTCAGAAACTGGTTTTTATTTCCAATTTATTGCTAGTCAACAGGCCGTTGGAACAACAACTCAACTTCAGACGTATACTTATTCTGATTTTGATGTTCGCCATTTCCAAGATTATTATTACCGAGTAAAATCAGTTGATAACGACGGAAGTGCTATGTACACGCCCATCGTAATGGCAAACATTAAAAATTCAACTGGTGGATTTAGCGAAGAAATGGTTTCGATCTATCCAAATCCATCAACTGAAGATTTCTCAATTTCAATCTACTCTGATGAATCTCGTGAATTGTCGATGACTGTTTACAATTCAATTGGACAACTCATTCAAGAACGTACAACTCAACTCCAACAAGGAAACACAGTATTGAATGTCAATTCGAACGAATGGGCAAACGGTGTATATCATGTGAAGTTAGTGGATGCAACAACAGGTGAACAAGTCAATAAAAAGTTTATAAAAAAATAAGAACATGAAGATAATTAACTTAATTCCGTCTGCATTTGCGATCTGCTTCGGATTCTTGGCTTTCTCACAAAACGTTGGGGTTGGAACGGCTAACCCCGCATCGAGCGCCAAATTAGATATTACGAGTACCAATTCTGGTCTACTGATCCCTCGACTTGGACTTACGAGCACGACAGATGTAGTTACCGTGCCGACGCCAACTGTTAGTGTCCTAGTATACAATACAAATGCAGCGATAACTGGAGTAGGTGCGAGTGGAACAGGTTACTACTACTGGAGCGGAACCAATTGGCTTAGACTGCAAGCTGGTGCTACCAATTGGACCATTCTTGGAAATGCAGGAACAACGCCTGTCACCAATTTTATTGGCACAACAGACAACCAAAGTTTTGTAGTGCGCACGAACAACACTGAGCGCATGCGCGTTTTGAATACCGGTTGGGTTGGAATCGGCACAACGACACCTACAGTGCAACTAGAGGTCGCTAGTGGTTTAGGAGACGCTGTTTTCGGACGGAGCAACAACGTAGGTGGTGTATTGGGACGTGAAACAAATATCAGTTTTGGGGTTCCTGTTCAGAATTTAAATGGATCGGGCGTATTTGCCAATAACCCTGCAGCTGGATACACAAGTATATATGGGCAGTCAACGGGTTCTGCAACGGTAGCTGCGAGCATTGCGTATTCGGATGTCTGGATGGCGAATTACAATTTAGTCCAAAACGGATCGGCTGTATACAACCCATCCTCAGGCTATAGCCAGCTGAACGTAACAAATGCAACCTTAGGTGGTTTTCAGAGTGCGGTTCGCGGATATAGCGATCGTGGAACTACGGCTGGTAATCCCGGATATACAGTCGGTGGACAATTCACATCTAATACTCAAACACAAGATGCATATGCCGTGGTGGGCCTAGCTTATACCAACTCAACAACACGTGCCGGCGGATATTTTCGTTCCCTCAACTATGCGGGTACCAGTCAGGCGTATGCTTATGTTGGCACTACTGTGGGTGGTATTGCCCGTAAAATTATTGGGACAAACTCTGTGAGTGAGATCGTCCCTACTGCAAATCATGGACGTGTTACGCTTACAGCTCCAGAATCTCCAGAATACTGGTACCAAGATTATGGAACGGTAGAATTAGTGAATGGCCATGCACATGTCGAATTAGATCCAATTTTGGCTGACATCATAGTAGTGGACGCTGGAAATCCAATTCGTGCATTCTTCACTCCACAAGATTTACTCTATTTCAACGGAGCGGCAATCATTAATCAAACTACCACTGGTTTTGACGTAGTGGAATTAAACGGAGGAACGAACAGCGGGAAAATTCAATACCAAATCATCGTCCGTCCAAAAACCGGACATGGTGAAGGTAGATTTCCTCAAGCACCTGGTCCTGCTTACTTGAAAGCGGATAGAGAACCCGCTTCTGCTAAAGCCGCAAATCAGGTTGATCCAACTCAAATTTTCTATTGGCCTTCTGACCATACCGTATATGGTTATGATCCTGAAGAAATGGTTGAAATTGGCGATGTGATTCCAGCTGGACCTAACGCAGGTAAAATCAAATTGGGTAATAGAGAATATGGCAATGGTGTACCAGCGCAGATTCCAGGTAAGAAATAAACTAATAAACTAACTAATAAAATGGCTATCCTATTCGGATGGCCATTTTGTTTATTAGATCTGCACATACTTATCGTTGAAATCTTCATATATGGTCATCGCTCAACACCCTCAAACAACAACTTCACATTCGGATCGTATTTAAAACCCGTAATCTTCTTTTCCAACCCCAATTCAAAGCACTCTTTTTTTCTCGAAATTGCAAATGTTTTGATCTCCGAAGTCCCATCGGCGTATATCATCTTAACATCCAAATCAAAGTCAAAGACATGCGAATCTTGCACTTGTTCAATTGTTAGAACTGTCTTTTTACGCTTGGATTTATTATTAATTAAAAGCATGGGATGTCCAGCTTCCTTCAGCCATTGATTAAAAAAGACGTCCAAGTCCGTCTTTGATTCACGTTCCACGATCGCTTGAAAATCGGCGCTCGTTGCATTGGAGAATTTATACCTGTCATAATAACTTCGTATCCCCTTCCAAAAAGCGGAATCACCTATTTCATTTCTTAACATATGAAGAACCCACGCTCCCTTTTGATAAGAGTGGGGATTCAATAGATCCATTAAAGATTCGTAGGTGGTATCAACAATTGGATGCCTGTATTCCCGTGAAAATTTAATCACGCGATTGCGCTCACCAATGAGCCGCTCATTCATCGCTTCGGTTCCGTACTTACTCTCCCAATAAAGATCCGTGAAGTAAGTGGCGAAACCCTCGCTGAGCCAAATATGTTGCCAATCAGCTTCGCTCGCGGAATTCCCAAACCACTGATGTGCAACTTCGTGTGCGATTAATGCCTCCATATCTTCTTTCCCAGTCACAGCGTTCTCATCGTAAAAAATATTGCCCGCGTTTTCCATACCGCCGAACTGCGTAGTGGATTGCACATGGTCCAATTTCTCAAAGGGATAGGGTCCCATCATTTTCACGAAATAATTGACGACGTCTGCCGCAACTGCCATGTCCTTGAATCCATTTTCGCTATCGTCTTCGTAGACCCACGCCGTCATCGGAAAGAGGCCCGAGTTGCTGTGGTAGATCGGTTTCCTATCAAATTCGGCAATTCCAACTACCATTACTTTGGTGGGTAAGTCGATGTCGGAAACATAGTACACGGTGTTTTTATCGTCTGTGTAAGCGTTCTTTATCAAATTCCCCGTGGCAACCACGTCGTACTTTTTTGGGTAGGTAACAGAAAACGAAACCGTTGCTTTGTCCGAGGGATGATCGACGCACGCAAACCAGTGATGTGCCCTATCCGGCCAATTATCACCAAAGAAAGTGCGTTGACCAAATTTATTTTCACCGATGATAAGTCCCGTTTCTGGAATACCCGAAAACCTAATTTCAATCATAAACTCTGATTCAACAGCAATGTCACTTGCCGCAATCCACAGTTTGTTGTCGGTATGTGAATAGGAAACGGGGACTTGTCTTCCTGTCGATTGGAGCTCTACTTTACTCACCGTCATTCCAAAGCCTGCCTTGAGTGAATGCAAATCGAGGTAGAAGGAATCCACATGTTTGCGGAGCTCGGCATAAATTTGCTCGTCTACTACGATCGTATCGTACTCGTCCGAAACATCAAGGTAGATTCGGTAGCGGAACACGTCGATTACATCTAATTGATCTTGAGAGTTAACAGCAAATGCGGCGAGAAAAAAAACGAGGGTTATTAATTTATTCATCCGTTCGAATTGATTTCCAAATGTACCATTTATAAGTCAAGATGAAATTTGATCGTGTTTTTAGGGAGAAAAAATGGAAAACGGGACTAAAAGTTGCATTTGTTACTTGAACTTAAGTTTGCAAAATTGGTGAATCCTGATCTCGAAATATATCGGCTCATCGCCATTAAAATATTCATCGACATTACATATTTCCCTGATGCCTGCATCCCGCTTATGACTAAAAAAAGGGTTCTATATGAATTATAGTGGGTCAAGATAAAATTCGAATCTTTGCTTTATGGAAAACAGCTCATTAATTTTTGAATTGGCACTTGGTTTATCAAGTCCTTGGTATCTTAAAAACATCTCCTTTGAACAATCGGGAGAAGTACGCGAACTTCACATTCATATAGATTTTGAAAAGGGTTTTAAGTTCAAGCAGGAGGATAGCTCTGAAAGCACTGCTTATGATACGGTATCGCGTAAATGGCAGCACCTTAATTTTTTCGAGCATAAATGTTACATCCATGCTCGCGTGCCACGAGTAAAGGATGAATCGGGAAAAGTTCACGTGCAGCAAGTTCCTTGGGCTAGATCAGGCAGTGGATTTACGTTGCTTTTTGAAGCTTTTGCGATGTTGTTGATCGAGAGTGAAATGCCTGTTTCTAAGGCCGCTAAATTAGTAAAAGTGTATCCTCAACGAATATGGAATATCTTTCATTTTTGGATTTCGAAGATGCACTCCGAGGATGAAATTAACGATTTAACTTGCTTGGGTTTTGACGAAACCTCTAGTAAACGAGGGCATAAATACGTCACTCTTGCTGTGGATATGGACGAACGTCGAGTGCTTTTTGCAACAGAAGGTAAAGGGGCAGATACGATTGAAAAAACAGTTGATTATCTACATTCAAAGCAAGTAGAAATCTGGGATATAAAGAACGTTTGCATAGACATGTCTCCTGCATTTATTTCTGGTTGCCAAAAACACCTCACCGATGCGGCTATAACCTTTGATAGGTTCCACGTTGTCAAAGAAGTTAACAAAGCTTTGGATCAGGTACGAAGGGATCAAAGGCGCTCCAGCTTTGAACTTAAAGGACACAAGTACAACTTTTTAAAAAACAATTTGACCTTTGCCAAAGAATTAGAAAGAGATGAATTATTGGATCAATTTAAGGACATTGGCCAAGCGTATAAACTCAAAGAAATGTTTAACCACTTCTGGAATATTAAGGAGCCCGAAGAAGCCATGTCATTCCTTGCTTTTTGGTGTGACTATGCTGAAACCTCTAATCTTGAACCATTCTTAAAAACGGTGAAAATGATAAAAAGGCATTGGACAGGAATTAACAATTACACCAAAAGCAAAATCAACAACGGAATATTGGAAGGCATTAATTCTAAGGTGCAATTAGCAAAAAAAAGAGCTAGAGGTTACCGAAATATCGATAACTTCATCAACATGATTTACTTCATTGCTGGAAAACTCAA
>CALFOS010000045.1 GCA_937919725.1 uncultured Fluviicola sp.
CAGGGCAAGCAACGCTTCCCATCGTATGTGGAGATTTTACATGGGGAGAAGTGGAAGATTACTGTGTAAATATCACGTCGAATGCTGGATTAGATGCATTGACGGACGGAACAGTTTCCGTATTCCCGAATCCAACGAACGGCGAAGTGAACTTTGTAATCACAAGCCCAACGATTGTATCCATTCAAATTGTTGACCTCGTTGGAAAAGTAATTGAAACGAAAAAAGTAAGTGCCGAATTGACGCAATTCAATTTGAATGCATACTCAAACGGAACGTACTTCTACCGATTGATAGACGCGAACGGCGCAACATTGATAACTGAAAAATTGGTTCGTTTGAACTAATTGAAAACTAATTTGGTTTAAGTCCCAATCGTGTTCGTCGTATGACGGATAGGGTTGGGATTTTTTAATTTTGTATTTTGTTCGATCAAAACTAGAAGCATGCAAATCATATCATTTAACGTAAACGGCGTTCGCGCTATGGCTGGAAAAACATTCTTGGAAGACATGAAAATTCTCTCGCCCGACATCCTGTGTTTACAGGAAACGAAAGCAACCGTCGAGCAAGTAAAAGAAACAATCGGAGATTTGAATAAGTACTACGTCTACGCGAACGAAGCGGACAAAAAAGGCTACTCTGGAACAGCGATCCTCACCAAAAAAGAACCCATTTCCGTTTCCTACGATATCGGATTTTCAGATCATGATGGCGAAGGTCGCGTGATCGCAGCAGAATTTGCAGACTATTATGTAGTAACCGTGTACACCCCCAATTCAGGAAACGATTTGAAACGACTACCTTACCGTCAAACGTGGGATGCAGCATTTCTCACCTTTCTCAAAAACTTAGAAGTCAAGAAACCCGTGCTCGTTTGTGGCGATTTCAACGTGGCACACAAAGACATCGACCTAGCACGCCCGAAAGCGAACTACAACAAAAGCGCTGGCTTCATGCAAGAAGAAATTGACGGAATGGACAACTACATTTCCAATGGATTCGTGGACACCTTCCGACTTAAAAACGCCGATGAAGTAAAATATTCGTGGTGGAGTTACCGAGGTGGAGCAAGAGAGCGAAATGTTGGCTGGAGAATTGATTATTTTTTAGTCTCGGAAGTGCTCGCTTCAAAAATCAAGAAGGCCGAAATTCACAACGATATTTTTGGATCAGATCATTGCCCAGTGAGTGTGACGGTTTAGATGGACTTGGATTACTGGATTTCTGGAAGCTGCGCCCTTGGAGCGTTGGATTTACCTGTACAAA
This sequence comes from uncultured Fluviicola sp., assembly GCA_937919725.1. GTDB lineage: Bacteria > Bacteroidota > Bacteroidia > Flavobacteriales_D > Crocinitomicaceae > UBA4466. Next base: position 1,270 of record CALFOS010000045.1, read on the forward strand.
TCGAATGATCTAAGCATCCAACGATACAACGATCAAGCAATCCAAAATTCCAATGATTCAATAGTGCGCCAGGTGGAAGTGCCGGTAGCTCCCAATGTAATTTTATCGTTAGCGAGTATTTTTCTACTTTCATAGCAGAAACGAACATCAAAATGTGCACATGAAGCGTAATCCTCTTATGCTTCTTAGGTGCTGTTCGTAACAGGTTTGAAATGCCTACAACAAAGATATTGAATTAGTCCTCTCTCAACCTCAACCATGTGTATGCTTTGGCTTCGTTTTTAAATGTTTTGATGTTCGTTTTTGGTCGATTAATATTTATGAAAAAATTCAAAATAATTACATGCGCAAGATTATCTGAGATGAGTGCAACTTTCCTTCTTTTGTCAGAAGCATACTCATTAGCGGCAATTTCGCGTGCTTTTTTGGACATTGAGGAAAATGGATTAGCATATATAGCCACTGCGTATTCATTTTTACCCACTAGTTGTTTATATCCAGCATAGATTTCATGAATATCGTCAGCTTCAATAGTTTCACCTTCTTTAATTTCAAGGCACAGCAAATTAGTGTCAATTAACTTAAGAGTAAATTTATGGTGCTCAATTATCAACATTCGACTAGTAATGACCAAATATAGACCAATGTACGAAAAAGTACGTTGAAAATCGTTTATTTTCCCGTAAATGTTAAGATGTAGTGACAGTTTTCACAAGATCTTGTAGCATATATAGTGCAAATTTCCTAGAGTATTGACGAATATTTTTGTTGGCAAATCGCTATTCTTCTAGTATTTCTGAAATTTCACTTAAACGTATGTTTAATTTATAATACGTATCTCCTACTATTCGAGGTTTGTAGACGATAATCTTTCTACTATTCAGTTCTTCATTTTCAACTTTAGGGTATTCAGTAACAAATTTAATTGTGTCTGTGTGATTGAGGATTACATACTCGATATTATCTCCGTAATAGATTGGTGCAATCCGAATTGTTGATTTTGAAGGAATATCGAACTCGTAATTCAAAGAATCAATCATATTGATGTCTAAGGAATCAAAGTATAGATTCGACTTATAGGGAAATTGCTTGAATACTTTTTTGGGAAGGATTGTATCTGCAAACAACACAAAACTTTTTGGTTCGTATTCAAAATCAGTACTGTTCGTGATATTATCAGACGTGTAGTACATGTATTTGATGTTTACCGGTTGATCTTCATAGTTGATTATAAAAAAATTATCACCCAGTGTCGAGCATCCAGAAAAAATAATAATCGCTAAAAATGCTAATAGAACGATCCTTATCTTATCCATCGTTTTTCTTTTAAATGTTTACCAACTGTGCAACGCGCTGAGATTTATCACGGTTTCGAAATAAATTCAGGAATAGTTTTTTGAACTATGAATATTTTTTTGAAACATAAACCCGCATGGTGTGTAAGTGGGGTTGTGGGGGATCATTTTTTTAAGTCCTGATCACATAATGGAATAATATCAAACAACTCGTTCACCTTAAAAATATCCTTGTTTACAATGAAAAGGCGGTAGACCCTGTCGTCGGTTTTGGAATAGTGAGGAATATCATTTTGTATGACGCGTATAGCATGCTCAATTGTATCACTTCCACAAACCGCGATTCCATAATCGACTTTGACCGGGTACATACAATCATGTGCCAATGTTCAATCTTTGCGACATGATTATAATAATATTCAATCGCTTTTTCTTGGGAAGTGGATGTAAATATCGGATCACTTTTCTGTCCGCGCTCAATGTAATAAACAGCCCATTCCGAACCGATTTCTCCAAGACATTCTACATCATCGAATATTGGACCGCCCAGATCATCGATGTAAAACCGGTTAAAACCCTCAGATATCATTTTTGTATATAGTCCTTGTAATTCCATTCAGCTTTTCAGCACCTATAGCGGATGGAGCTAGGCGTATGGTGCGGTGAATTAGTGTCGAAGGTAAGAATAGATTCTCACGCTTGATTACACGAAGAATTGAGCATTTACTATGCTTAGTGTATTACCAACTATAATTCCCCCTTTATTAGGACAACTTTTCCTTAAACTATGAGAAACAAAAAAGGGACCTAAGTCCCTTTTAATTATTTTCGAATCACTTTAGCGAAGCACGACAAATTTCTGCACTTCACTTCTATTATGTTGATCAATATCCAGGCGATAAACGCCATTGCCTAATCCTCTTGTATTAATGGCAATTTGCATATTCTTGTGAATTTCTGTGATTTCTTCAGACGACATCAATTGTCCAAGTTCGTTGAAAACGTTTATGGTAATTGGTGTAGTGAAATCGGATCCGGAATATTCAAAAGATAAATAATCTTTTGCCGGATTCGGAGCGAGGTGTGCTATTAATGCGCCTCGTGTTTTTGCGTCATTCGTTGTAGAAACAATATTTGAAAAAGAATACTCACCATTACTATCGGTTTGTTTTAAACGATAGTAAGTAGACGGGAAATAAGGAGTTTTATCGACCGACTGATAATATTGAATTGTCGTCGAGTTTCCTGCACCATTCACTTCTTCCAATCTTTCCCAATTGTAACCATCGATACTTTTCTCAATAGTGAAGAAATCGTTGTTTTGTTCAGAATTTGTTGCCCATTCCAAGTCAACTCTTTCATTATCGTCAGTCAATTTGGCTTTAAAATCGATTAACCCAACGGGCAAAAGCACGAAGCAATCAGCAACGTCAATAATTAAAGTTTTGTCAACAGCGCAACCAACTGCGTCTGTAACTGTTAATGAAACAATATACGTTCCGGGTTCACTATAATAATGATCTGGAGGATTACTGCCGGTATACGTTGTGCCATCACCGAAGTCCCAGGTATAGATATAATTAGGTATAGCGGCATTTGTAATACTCAGTTGAGCTTCACAACCTGCACTAATTAAGTTGGAAGTGAAATCTGCGTTTGCTGGTTGAGGCGTCATGATTGCAGTTCCTCCAAAACTCGCTGTAAAACCAGCAGCAGTAATAGAAAAATTGTCAATAAGTATTGAGTAGGTCTGACCTGCAACTAGATTTATTTGAGGAGCATATGTGCACGGTTGACAACCTGAATTAGGCCCGCCTCCATTCGAGCAATCAGCAGCATTTACTTCGGAGCAAGGATTAGGCGTGGTAACTCCAACATTTCCCCATTGATTTACACCAGTTGGTCCAGTCTGGGCACTCCAATTACATGCCAACGGAGTTCCCATTGTACTGGCAGTAGTGTAACATCCATTTGTGGTATTCCAAATCGCAATATCGTAATCGGCTGTAGCGACAGTTGGTAAAACATCAAAACCAAAAGTACCACTGGATGAGGCGGTAAAAGTGTACCACTTGGATTGCCGTTCATCTGTCCCAAAGCAGGAGTTTTGACTAATCTCTTCGACTGCTCCTACACCGGTAAAGGAACCTTGTGAAAAATCATCTCCTGAGCATAAAATAGCAGCAGTTGGACAATCTTGACCGGGCGCAGGTGGTGATGGTGGTGGAATAGGTACTACATCAACACAGAGATTAAACGTTCCTGCTGTAGCTCCATTTTGAACATCTGCAGAAACCAGTATCCAATATCTCTCACCCGCTTCTAAAGGATATAAAACAGTGTCAACGGAAGTCACTCCACCAACTCCATCTCCCGGAAGATCGTTACATCCCGAACCAGCTAGTATACCAAAAGAATTTAATGACGAACAAACTTGCGAATTCTGATGGTCAAAAACGACAAATTGGGTAATCCCATTTTGAGTAATATTGTCCATTGTTATTTGAATGTAACCTGTAGTATTTGCAGTAATGGAAATCCAAACATCTGGATTCGTTGCTGTTCCCATGTTCACACAGCCAACATCTCCATACCCAGACCACGTTGCCCCAGCTGTATTCCCTACGCAACAGGCCGGAAATGGCGCTCCGATGTCATTCTCATCACAATAATCTGTGTAACATTGCGCCTTTAAACCAAAATTAATCAAAACAATTATAAGTGCGAATAAAAGATTTTTCATAATCAATTGTATTTGTATTCTTTGAGTCCATTATATGGAGACCCCAATGGAACAAAATCTGAAGAAGTAACAACGTTTCTAGCGAATATGATAATATCCATATCTGCGCTATAATGCCAAATAACATCATAGCTATCAGCCCTCCTGCTTTCGATTTCAGGATAAAGCGACTCGATAAACGCTACTTTCCAAAACAACAAAATTCCGGTCGGCGTCTCAAACTGAAATGTACCTGAAGTCTTTTGAGTCTCTGGTTGGTCGCTTACCTCAGCACTAGATTGCGAATAAACGTTTTCAGAAATAGATAATGTCAATAGCAACGACATCATTATCATAAGACTGTTTATCTTGAAAAAGTTTGATATTATTTCAAGTTTTGACTCAAAATAACTTTGATAACTGAATAGTGCTTTCATAAATA
>CALFOS010000046.1 GCA_937919725.1 uncultured Fluviicola sp.
CAGTCTTTCTTCCTAAGTGATTGAATTTTTTTCCGTGTCTCATAATTGTAATTTCGTAAGTATCGGTTAACTGAATCTTGCATTAAGTATCGCTGCAGTTCGGTCACCTATTACGCCATTTTTAAATGTTAATCCGCCTTCGCTGAAACTTCAGCTTAAGCATTTGCGATACTAATCTTTGTCTAGTTTGTATTTAGAAACATTCATTCCGAAGTTCAAGCCTTTGTTATCCACTAGGTCTTCGAGCTCAGTAAGAGATTTCTTTCCGAAGTTACGGAATTTCAAGAGGTCGTTCTTGTTGTAAGAAACGAGGTCTCCAAGTGTTTCTACGTCTGCCGCTTTCAAGCAATTCAATGCACGAACAGAAAGATCCATGTCTACCAACTTCGTTTTCAAAAGTTGACGCATGTGCAATGAAGTTTCATCGAACTCTTCTGTTTCTGCTTTCACTTCACTATCCAATGTGATGCGTTCGTCAGAGAACAACATGAAGTGGTGAATTAAAATCTTTGCAGCTTCTTTCAATGCTTCTTTCGGATGAATTGAACCATCAGTCGTGATGTCAAAAATCAACTTTTCGTAGTCAGTTTTTTGCTCAACACGGAAGTTCTCTACTTCGTACTTTACATTTTTAATTGGCGTGAAGATAGAATCGATTGAGATTGTTCCAAAAGGAGCATTTGCATCACCGTTTTCATCAGCAGGCACGTAACCACGACCCTTAATGATCGTTAATTCCATTTCCAATTTCACTGATGGCTCCATGTTACATAGTACCATCTCTGGGTTTAACACCTGAAATGCAGATGTAAATTTCCCGATATCTCCTGCTGTCAGCGTTTCTTGACCAGAGATAGAAACAACTACTGTTTCTGAGTCTGTTCCTTCGATTTGTTGTTTGAAACGCACTTGTTTCAAGTTCAAAACGATTTCCGTAACGTCTTCAACAATTCCTTTCACTGTTGAGAACTCGTGGTCTACTCCTTGAATACGCACAGATGCGATTGCAAATCCTTCCAAAGAGGAAAGAAGAATACGACGTAACGAGTTACCTACTGTGATACCATAACCTGGCTCCAAAGGACGGAATTCAAATTGTCCTTGGTGCTCATTGGACTGGATCATGATCACTTTGTCCGGTTTTTGGAAGTCTAATATTGCCATTTTTTTCTTCGTTTTAATTGGATGTTGGTTGCGCGGTTCGAAAGTTTGAAGAAAGTCTAACTAACCCTTTGGCCGAGTCCAATATGTTTAATTGATTAAATATGCTGCTGCCAATTGGCTTCAGTTTTTTGATTAGTCCATCAATCGACGGACGGATCAGCTTATTTAGAGTACAATTCGACGATGAGTTGTTCCTTGATGTTTTCAGGGATCATATCACGTGCTGGTGTACCAACAACTTTTCCTTCCATTTCACCTGGCGACCATGTCAACCAATCAAACGATTTTGAACTTGTTGCTAATGAATCGGTAATTGCTTCAAGCGATTTCGATTTTTCACGTACTCCAACAGTTTCACCAATTTTCATTGAGTAAGAAGGGATGTTTAACACCGCTCCATTTACTGTGATGTGTTTGTGCGAAACCAACTGACGTGCAGCGCTACGTGTAGGAGCGATACCGAGACGGTATACTGTATTGTCCAAACGTGCTTCACACAATTGAAGCAAAACTTCACCGGTAATCCCTTTCATGCGCGATGCCTTTTCGAACAAGTTCGAGAATTGACGCTCTAGGATACCGTAAGTATACTTTGCTTTTTGCTTTTCAGCTAACTGAATAGCGTATTCAGATTGCTTACCTCTACGCTTGTTTGGACCGTGCTGTCCTGGACCGTATTGACGTCTATCCAACGCTTTATCTGGTCCAAAGATTGGATCTTTGAATCGACGAGCGATTTTTGTTTTGGGACCTGTGTATCTTGCCATTTTTATTTATTTAAGGGGATCATGAATTAAGGCTTGTCCTCCGATGATCGTGTTCCCTTTGTTGTTAATTAATTACTGTTTTGATATAGAAATTAGACCGCTTCGCTTAAGGACAATAGACTAAAACAGTCTTATTTCTTTTGTCTAGCTGTCTAATGTCCATCTTATACTCTTCTTCTTTTCGGTGGGCGACATCCGTTGTGCGGAAGTGGCGTCACATCGATAATTTCCGTTACTTCGATTCCAGCATTGTGCAACGAGCGGATTGCAGACTCACGTCCAGAACCAGGCCCCTTTACAAATACTTTCACTTTACGTAATCCGAAGTCATGTGCTTCTTTTGCAGCATCCTCAGCAGCAACTTGTCCTGCGTACGGTGTGTTCTTTTTAGAACCTTTGAAGCCCATTTTTCCAGATGATGACCAAGATATAACTTGACCTGCACTGTTTGTCAACGAAACGATCACATTGTTGAAAGTCGCTTGAATATGCGCTTCACCCATTGCGTCTACTTTGACGTTTTTTTTCTTCTTTTGATTTGACTTTGCCATTTTATTTAGCTTTTAAGTGTTTGTTGCTTTCGTTAGAATAGGAGGTTTACTCCTGCTCTGCTGTTTCCGATCGAGGGGGCAATTAGTATTGTTATCCAGCTAAGGACGAAAGTTCTTTGACTCTACCAAAGAAACTAAACAACGGACTGCCTATCCGCGGGATCAGCCACACACTTCCAACTCTTTCCCCGCATCCCGCTTGGTCCAAATCAGAAGTTCTCCCAACTCTTCCCAAGCTTCCTGCTTGGTCCAAATCAGAAGTAGCAGGGCTACTTCTTCTTATTCGCAACTGTTTTTCTTCTACCTTTTCTTGTACGAGAGTTGTTTTTCGTACGCTGACCTCTCAAAGGAAGACCCGCTCTGTGGCGAATTCCTCTTTGACAACCGATGTCCATCAAACGTTTAATGTTCGTTTGAACCTCCGATCGCAAAGCACCTTCTACTTTGATTTCGTTCATTGCGTTCCGGATTGCTCCCAATTGATCATCGTCCCAATCTTGAACTTTGATATTTTCGTCAACTCCAGCCTTAGCAAGAACTTTGCGTGCCATGCTTCTTCCGATTCCGTATACATACGTTAATCCGATAACACCTCTTTTGTTTTTTGGTAGATCAATACCTGCTATACGTGCCATATCTTATCCTTGTCTTTGTTTGAATTTAGGATTCTTCTTGTTGATCACGTATACCACTCCGTGACGTTTTACGATCTTGCAATCTGCAGAACGCTTTTTAACTGATGCTCTTACTTTCATCTTTTTTGTTATTAATCGGCTTTCAAATTTTAAGAACTACTTCCAGCATTTCGGATTGATTTGCCTAGGAAGTTCTCGTTTCAAACGGTTGGTTTGCGCATTGAAAACTTCGGGTTTTATTACTTGTATCTAAATGTTATTCTACCTTTTGTCAAATCGTAAGGCGACATTTCCACCTTCACTCGATCCCCTGGAAGAATCTTAATGTAATACATTCTCATTTTCCCAGAGATGTGAGCAGTAATCACGTGACCATTTTCTAGTTCCACTCGGAACATTGCGTTAGACAATGCCTCTATGATTACTCCGTCTTGTTCTATTGATGCTTGTTTTGCCATAATTACATTCCTGACATTTCGCCAGCATTTCTTCTTCCTTTGATACGTGTTCCTTCCATCAATCCGTCCATTTGACGATTCAATAGGTAAGACTCAATCTGTTGCAATGTATCCAAAACAACCCCTACCATGATAAGAAGTGATGTACCTCCGAAGAACATAGCGAATGCGTCATTAACGCCTGCCATTTTTGCAATTGCTGGAATGATAGCGATAAATGCTAGGAACACCGATCCTGGGAAAGTAATGCGCGACACCAACGAATCGATGTAGTGCGCTGTTTCTTCACCTGGACGAATTCCCGGGATAAATCCACCACTCTTTTTCAAATCATCAGCAATTTTTCGCGGATTGATCATGATTGCCGTGTAGAAGTATGTGAAGACGATAATAAGAATGGCCAACGTGATGTTGTATCCAAATCCGTAGATATCTCCAAAAACTCGACCCATGAAACCAGAGCCATCTCCAGCGAAGATCATGATAGGTACGGTCATAATCGCTTGTGCGAAGATGATCGGCATTACACCTGATGCATTCACTTTAATAGGAAGGTAGTTCCGCGCTCCTTGTTCCTCAGCCGCACGATTTCCAACAACGCGCTTGGCGGTATTGAGCGGCACCTTTCGCACACCTTGTACGATGAGCACTGTGCCGAGCACTACCACCATGAAGGCGAAGATTTCCAATACAATTGCTAACAAGTTACCTTGTGCATACTTGAACGAGAATTCAGCCATAAACGCTTCAGGGAGACGAGCGAGGATTCCTACGGTAATCAATAAAGAGATTCCGTTTCCAATACCTTTGTCCGTGATTCGTTCACCGAGCCAAACAGCAAACATTGCTCCAGCTACCAACACTGTAATCGACTGTACCCACCAGAACGTTCCAGCGTCAACTGGAAGAGCTCCTTTTTGCTCGATATACATACCAAGGTACGTTGGAGCTTGTAAGGCACAGATCACGATTGTAAGTACACGCGTGAACATGTTGATTCGTTTTCTTCCGGATTCACCCTCTTGCTGCATTTTTTGCACAGCAGGTACTGCCATTCCTAGGAGTTGCATGATGATGGACGCACTAATGTACGGCATGATACCAAGTGCCATTATTGAGGCATTGGTAAACCCACCTCCGGAGAATAGCGAAAGTAGTGTTTCCAACATATTTGAATCACCATTTTCCTGCGCTTGTTGCAGAGCCGTATAATTAACTCCCGGCAGGATAATGAAAGATCCAATACGATAGATAAGAATTAAGCCAAGCGTCAAAATGATGCGTTTCCTCAATTCTTCTACCTTCCAGATATTCTTTATATTTTGTATTAACTTCTTCATCTGCAAAAAATGTTGGCAAATTTAATTAGATTTTTGAACAATTCCCACCCTGTGCTTCAATAGCTGCTTGTGCAGTGCTTGAGAACTTGTGAGCTGCTACGTCAATCTTCGATTTCAATTCACCTCGACCTAAGATCTTTACTAATTCATTACGAGCCACTAAGCCATTTGCATGAAGAACTTCATGATTGATTTCGGTCACTTTTTTGCGCTCGATTAAATCTTGAATAATATCCAAATTAATTGCTTTGTACTCAACTCTGTTTCTGTTTGTAAATCCGAACTTAGGAACTCGACGTTGGAGAGGCATTTGACCACCTTCAAATCCAACTTTTTTCGAGTAACCCGATCTAGATTTTTGTCCTTTATGACCACGCGTCGCGGTACCACCCTTGCCAGAACCCTGGCCACGAGCTATACGTTTTCTGTTCTTAGTAGAACCTGATGCTGGTGTTAAATTATGTAAATTCATTTCAATGCGTTTTTTATAGATTACTCAACTACACTAACTAAGTGTTGAACTTTCTTGACCATACCAAGGATTTGAGGAGTTGCTTCATGTTCTACGACGTGATTCAACTTTTTCAATCCCAACGCTTTAATCGTTGCCTTTTGTCTTGCAGTGCGATTAATAGCGCTTCTAACTTGCTTAATTTTAATTGTCGCCATGTTTTCTTCTATTAACCGTTAAACACTTTATCCAAATCGATTCCACGTTGCTTAGCGATAGAAACTGCATCTCTCATTTGAGACAAAGCGTCGATCGTTGCTTTTACAACGTTGTGTGGATTCGAAGATCCTTGTGACTTTGCT
>CALFOS010000047.1 GCA_937919725.1 uncultured Fluviicola sp.
ATCCATGAGTGTGTGCGGAAGATTAACTTTTGGAAACTCCTTGTACTCGTGTGCCAAGAGTTTACTTCGAGGTGAATTGTACTTGACCTTGAATTTCTGATTCGCTTTGCGGTAGTTTCGAAAAAACCACACGTTGGAAACCACTAATCCGCCCACGGTTCCTACGATCAAACCAATGTAACCAGAACCGAGCCATCCGAGCCCAAGTTTGAGTAAACCACCAACTCCCGCACTTGTGACCTTTGATGAACTAATACTTCGGAACTGTTTGTTGCGAATCGCCCAATTCGTTCCAATGCTGTAATAGGCCGTAAGGAACATTCCTAGAGGAATCATCCCATAAAAAAGTGCGTCGCCCCAATTTTCTTGAAATAACATGGGGATGAGCACAATCATTCCTGTGACGCCCGACGAGATAAACGCAAGTCGCAAGGCCAGTCGATACAAACGAAACGAATGAACGTCTGCCTTGGCGATAGGCATGGCGAACTCGTAGCGAGCAGTTGCAACAGCCGCAGCCACACCAACTATTCGAGAGAACATTCCAAACTCGGCGTTATCGAGTTCATCGTAGAAATATTTGTAGAGAACAACGTTAAGCGCTAGGTTGATGACTTGCGCGATCAATGTTCCTGACATCAGGACAATGATGTATTTTAAAAAATCTGATTTTAAGTTGAATCGTTTAAACATCCGTACAAAGCATCCTCAAATATACATCAATCCCATCTTCAAAAAAATCGAGGTCGGTGTATCCAAGTTGCTTCGTGGTAAGTGAAATATCTGCCAATGAATCGCGGATATCACCTGCGCGATAGGGACCGTGAATAATTCTGCAAGCGTCGTTGTATTTTCCGTTCTTGATCAAGCCATTTTTAATCGCTTGTACCACTTGATTGAGCGAAAAATGCTGACCACATGCCACATTGAACACACTTCCATACGTTTCAGTATTGTTGGTGGCAAGCGCCAAAACATTCGCCTTTACGGCATTGCGAACAAATGTGAAATCGCGTGTTTGTCCTCCATCACCGTCGATTGTGAGCGTTTCGCCCATCATCATTTTATCGATGAATTTTGGAATTGCCGCAGCGTAAACACCGTTCGGATCTTGTTTCGGTCCGAAGACGTTAAAATAGCGCAATCCGATCGTTTGCATCTCGTGGAGCTTGTGATACACCATCCCGTATTCCTCGTTCAAGCGTTTCGTTACCGCGTATGGAGAAAGCAATTCGCCTTCCATGCCAATGCCTTTTGGTGAAACGACATTGTCGCCATAAACCGACGACGAACTCGCATACACGAAGCGTTTTACACCAGATTCCTTCGCAGCGTGAAGCATATTCAGAAATCCAGTTGCGTTCACGTTGTGCGTGTTGTGCGGAAACTCAATGGAACGCGGAACAGAACCCAATGCCGCTTGGTGACTGATAAAATCGACCCCTTGAATGGCATTGAGACAGGTATTGTAATCGGTGATATCTCCTTCGATGAAACGAAAATTTGTATTGCTGTCAAATTCGGCAAGATTCGATCGTTTTCCAGTAGAAAGATTGTCGAGTACAGTAACAGTGATACCGTTTTCGAGAAGAAATGCCACCAAATTCGACCCAATAAACCCAGCACCACCCGTTACGAGCGCGTGTTGAGAATAAATAGTTTGGATTGCTTTGGCTAAATTCATCCTATTTGGCGTAGTTTACGGCACGTTTCTCACGAATCAACGTCACCTTCACTTGACCTGGATACGTCATTTCCGTCTGAATTTTTTGAGAGATTGCGAATGAAAGTTCATCTGCTTGTGCATCGGTTACTTTATCGCTTTCCACCAAAACGCGCAATTCACGACCCGCCTGAATAGCGTATGCTGTCGAAACGCCGTCGTAAGCCATTGCTAATGTTTCCAATTCCTTGATTCGTTTGATGTACGACTCAACCACCTCGCGACGGGCACCTGGTCGAGCACCTGAGATCGCATCACATACTTGAACGATTGGAGAAATCATTGTTGTCATTTCTACCTCGTCGTGGTGAGCGCCGATTGCATTGCAAATATCCGGTTTCTCGCCATATTTTTCTGCCATCTTCATTCCGAGGATCGCATGCGGTAATTCTGGTGAGTCGTCTGGTACTTTTCCAATATCATGAAGTAATCCAGCACGTTTTGCAGCTTTCACATTGAGTCCGAGATCGGCCGCCATGATCGCACACAAGTTCGCTACCTCGCGCGAGTGCTGCAAGAGATTTTGTCCGTATGAAGATCGGTATTTCATTCGACCGACCATGCGCGTTAATTCAGCATGCAGTCCGTGGATTCCAAGGTCAATACATGTTCTACGACCCGTTTCAGCAATTTCTTCTTCGAGTTGTTTGCGTGTTTTCGCGACAACCTCTTCAATTCGAGCTGGGTGAATTCGACCATCCGACACCAATTGGTGGAGCGCCAAACGAGCGATTTCTCGACGAACAGGATCAAAACACGAAAGGATAATCGCTTCTGGCGTATCATCTACGATAATTTCAACTCCCGTTGCAGCTTCGAGTGCACGAATGTTTCGACCTTCACGACCGATGATTCTACCTTTCACCTCATCGGATTCGATGTTGAACACAGAAACAGAATTTTCAACTGCTTGCTCTGAAGCCACACGCTGAATGGTTTGGATAACAATTTTCTTCGCTTCCCTGTTCGCATTCAATTTCGCATCTTCAACAATTTCGTTGATGTGTGCCATTGCACCCGTTCTCGCTTCGTCTTTCAAGGCCTCAATCAAGCCAGCTTTTGCATCTTCAACGGACATCCCACTCACTTTAGAAAGCTCGTCAACATTCTTTTGGTGCATTTTGTCTAGCTCCGTTTGTTTCAAATCGTTGGCGATCACTTTCGCATCAAGGGTTTCTCTCAACCTTTCCACTTGCTTTTCGCCACGGTTGGCATCCTCAATTTTCTTCGAAAGTGTATTCTCTTTTGCTTTCACGCGATCTTCAGCGGATTGTAGCTTTCGCTCGCGATCTTTGATGTCTTTTTCGTGCTCTTCCTTGAGCGCCAAAAATTTCTCTTTTGCCTGTAGAATTTTGTTTGTCTTCAAGTTTTCGCCCTCTTTTTCAGCGTCCTTGACGATTTTTTCTTGCCGTTTTTTCAACAAAACTGATTGAATTAGAACGGCGATAATTGCTCCTGCAAGTATTCCAACAATACCAAATATGATGCTTTCCATAGTTTAACGTGCTTCTAAAAATTAATAATCTTAGAGTGCCTTCAACAAACTGGAAGAGAGAAGAATAGTATTATGCATTATCGAGTTCTTGAATCAGAGCGCTCAGTCGATCTTCAATGTCGCTGAAATCTGGTTCAATTGCTACGGATGATTGCTTTCCTTCTTTCACTGCCAATTGCAGCGCCGTCATGGCCAACAAATCTTGCATATCCTTAACGGCGTAATTGTCTTGCAGCATTTTCACTGCTTTATTGATATCTTTCGCTGCGTTTTCCACCTTCTTCGCCTCATCCTGACTCACAGAGAGCGGATAAGTTCTTCCGGCAACCACAACTTTCAATGACAACTTCGCCATATTTATTTCTTTAACTGCCCAATGCAGTATTCTATTTCTCTAACCAACTCATCGATTTGATGCTCAGAAGCAACTGCTTCTTTTTCCAAATTGACGCTCTGTCCAATTGCCGCTTCATGCTCCTTTTTCAATGATCCCATCTGCTGATTCAGGTTGCTGATTTCACTCGATTTCTCTTGCAAATCTATCTTCAGCTTTTCGTTTTCGGTAGATAAATCATCATTTTTTGATCGGTGAACGGCACATTCATCTTTCAAGAGAATCATTTTCTCTCGTAAGGTTTCAATTAGTTCGTGCACGCGATCTGACATTCTTCGACTTTACACAAAGTTAGCATTGATCTAGACATCACCAATATTTTTTGCCCGATTCTTGCAGTAAACTTATCAAACATCTATTTTTGAAAAATGAAGCAATTCCTAATTTTTCCTTTTATCCTTGCCTTTTTCCCCTTAAGTTCAATAGCACAAACCGTCCCAAGCGAAGGCTACCACTCGCCTATCGGGATTCCACTCGTGCTCTCGGCGAACTTTGGAGAATTGCGCCCAAACCACTTCCACATGGGGGTAGATTTCAAAACAAATAACAAAATTGGGTACAATTTGTACAGTATTACCGATGGATTCGTGTCGAGGATAAAAGTTTCGCCCTACGGATACGGTAAAGTAGTGTACATCGATCACCCGAACGGAATAACGAGCGTTTATGCACATTGCAGCGAGTTTAAAGGTACGGTAGATTCGATTGTACGGGCAACGCAAGAACGCGAGCAGAATTATGAAGTAGAAATATTTCCGAAGAAAAATGAAATTTCATTGAAAAAGGGAGATGTTTTCGCCTTGTCGGGAAATACAGGGAGTTCAACCGCTCCCCATCTACATTTTGAAATTCGCGATACAAAAACGGAAGCGGCAATGAATCCGCTCGTATTTGGATTTGACGTAGCCGATTCGAAAGCGCCTGAAATTAGGGGTGTGAAAGTGTACTCGCTTACAAACGATGGATATCGGATTCCAGGGAAATCGACCGTTCGAACAGTCACAAAAGGAACGTATGGCTATTACGTAGGAGGAGATAAAATAACACTTCCATCCAACTTTTGCACGAAATCAGGTGGAATTGGCATCGCGATAGACGTGATCGACCGACTCGACGGAGCGCCGAATCAATGTGGATTGTACGGAAGTATTTTGATCGTGAATGGGGATACTATTTTTGGTCAGAAAACAGACCGAGTTCCCTTTGAATCAACACGATACGTCAATTCTCACACGGATTACGAAGATTACTCGCTCAGCTCTAAAAAATACCATAAATGCTTCAAAACGACTCAAAATAGTCTGCCAATTTATGATTATGGAACCAATGGAGTCCTGAAATGCGCTCCGGGAGATGTCTTGAAAATCGTTTACATCGCTTTTGATCCAAAGGGAAACAAAACTGAACTGAAATTTGATATCGAAGTTTCTGCTGGCGCGATCAATCCGCAAGATGGAATCGCAATTGACCTCACGTATTTACAACCCGGATATTCGCTTCAACTCGAAAGCGACAAACGAAAGGTAGAATTTGGCATTGAAACCGTTTACGAACCGCTCCAATTGAATGAATCGAAATTGAATACTGAAATCGGAACAGCAGCAGAACCCGTGCACAATGCATTCAAAATTAAGGTGAAATCGGCGGAAAATCCCGATGGAAAACAGTACATCGAAATGATTACGGAGAAAGGTCGACGCAGAACGATGATGGCTGATTATCAGGATGGATGGTTCTTTGCTGAGTCGAAATATTTTGGACGATACACACTGAAACGCGACACGATTCCGCCAACGATCTCGACTTTGAATTTCAAAGAAACGATCACGTTTACCACTGCGTCAAAATTAACATGGAAAATTGTTGATGGGCAAACAGATATTTCAGATTATGATATTTTTATAGATGACAAATGGTATCTAATCGAATATGAATCAAAAGGAAGTTACGTAACATTTGATCGACCAGCAGACATGATCGGTTCCAAAGAATTAAAATTAATCGTAACGGACCAAGCTGGTAATTCCAGCACGTGGGCAAAAGTGATTGAATTTAAGTAAAATGATGCTTATTAAGGCAGCGATTGGTGATACTAGACCGTTGAAACTTATCAGAAAAACCTGCAGCTGAAAATCGCCGTGTCATCTACCAAATCGAGTGGGCCTTTCCATTCGTCGAGTTTTGAGAAGATGAGGCTGTTCATGTCCTCCATCTTGAGCGGATAGTAGTTATGGACTAATTTCACCAAGCGATCGGTGCCGAAAAATTCTTCGGCTTCGTTTTCGAGTTCGACAACGCCATCTGTGTACAGAACAATCGTAGTGTTTGGTTTCAACGTTTTCTCGCCTACATTGATGAACGGCAATTCATCCATCATTCCCAATCCAATGCAGCCTTTATCCAAGTTTTCGATCGTTTTTCCATTTGTGATAAACGGGTGATTGTGCCCCGCGTTCACGTAGGACATTTTTCGGCTATTTGCGTCGTAGTGGGCGATGAAAAACGTGATAAACTTCTCTCCTTTCGCCGTGCTCATTACTTTCTTGTTGAGCTCGACCATGAGGTTCTGCATATCGAAGCGCTTGTACTGAAATAGCGTTCGAATGGTTGCCTGAAAGTTTGCCATCAGCATTGCTGCAGAAATTCCCTTTCCCGAAACGTCGGCTATACATATAATGTACTCGTCATTTCCAAGCGGTATGAAATCGTAGTAATCGCCGCCAACTTCGTGACGAGGTGTGTAGCGCGCCGAAATGTCCATGCGTTGATTTGAAGGAAGATCTTCTGGAAACAACAGCTTTTGCATGGTGCTGGCAATTTCCAATTCACGTTTGAACCGTTCTTGGTGCAAATTCACCTTCGCCATTCGTCGGTTTTCGATGGCAACAACAATAATATTGACCAAGGTTTGAACAAAGCTGAGGTAGCTGAACGTTTGATCGTAGCGCCCATCGTATTTCAAATCAACTTTATCGAGCAGCAAATAAGCGAGCGCTCTTCCATCGTGAAAAACAGGTACTACAACATCAAAATCGTTGAGAATCGCTGATTTCGATGACTCGATGACCGTGATTTCCGTAAATCGACCTAACACTTTGTCGACGTCCATTTCTTTCACTTTTCCCCGGTAACCAACACGCGACAGACAATTCCACGTCTCTTGTTTGTTGAAAAGCACGAACTTATCAAAGCCCAACTGCTCGCGAATAATGAACTCAAATAAGCGCGTAATTTCTGAAACATTACGTTGCAGGTTGATCGCGTTGGTGATCTGTAATAGCGAATTCAACTTAAAGTCTTTAAGTTCAATTTGATGCTCTAAATTTTTCACCAAGGTCTCTTCCATGCTATGAGTTCTCCAACATTCCAGGCAACTTTTTCAATGCCGCCAATTCTCTGAACGTAATCCGTGCTTCATCGCAAGGACTTCCCAAATATGTTTTTCCAGGATCGAGGCTTTTTCCAACACCCGATTGACCGTAAACGGTTGCTCCTGATCCAATTACGATATCACTCACCACGCCAACTTGACCCCACAGCGTTACATTATCTTCAATTTTCACGCAACCTGCAATGCCAACATTGGCAGCCATCAAGCAATGTTTTCCAACAATGGTGTCGTGACCAATATGTACCTGATTGTCGATTTTCGTTCCTTCTCCGATCGTTGTCATTCCCGAAACGCCAGAATCTATCGTAGACAAAGCACCGATTTCCACATCTTTATGCAAATGAACTCCACCGCACGAATGCATGCGGTCGAAGCCCGTATCTTTTTTCTTGTAATAAAAGGCGTAATGACCGATCACCGAATTCGCACCAACTTTCACTCCCTCTTCCAAAATACAGTTGTCACCAATTACGGCTCCGGGATATAAAACAACATTTTTACCGATCGACGAATTGTGCCCAATGAAGACATTCGGATAAATAATTGCCGATGGATCAACCGTTGTATTTTCGCCCACATCATTCGTTTGAGATTTGAAGGGCATAAAATGACGCGTCAATTTATTGTAGTCGTCGAACGGTTTTTCAGAAATGATGAGTGCCTTTCCTTCTGGACATTCGACTTCCTTATCGATTAGAATTGTCGTCGCGGAGCTATTCAAACATTTAGAATAATACTTAGGATGATCCACAAAAACTAAGTCACCGGTTTCCACTTGGTGAATCTCATTGATTCCCAAAACTTGATGATTTCCATCTCCAACAAAACTACATCCGATGATGCCAGCAATTTCCTTTAATGTGTAAGCTCGATTCAATTTCATGTATGCATAATTTATCTCATCTAAATTACAACGGAAATCCGCGTAGTTCTTGGAAATCACAAAATGTTATCCGCCCTGGATTGTTGAAATAGTCTGCGTATTTTTGAACGCATGTGAGATGGGTGTGTACTGAAACAAAAAACACATGAAAACACTTATTTTTAGTACTCTTCTATTTTCAGGATTCAGCTTTTCACAAA
>CALFOS010000048.1 GCA_937919725.1 uncultured Fluviicola sp.
GCCGTTGTTGATGGGCTGATAATTCGTGAAATAGGGAGGAGCGTGGCATTCGGTACAGTACAACTTCTCCGAAAAGATGATCCAGCCTCGTTTTTCGGCTTTGCTGAGCGCGTTTTTTTTGGAATGATAATAGAATTGATCGAAATCGGAATTGTCGGAAATCAAACTTCGCTGGAAGGCTGAGAGGGAGCGTGTGAGTACCCAAGCATCAAAATCACGGTCGAAAATGTCTTTTGCAGCCTTCTGATATTCGGGAATTTCGCGAAGTTTCGCAAGCAAGGTTTTCATGTTCATGTCCATTTCGACATGCTCCTGAATGGGTACGATTGCTTGTTTTTCGAGCGTTTCGAGGTGCGCATCGAACATTACGGTCGGTAAATATCCAGCATTGAGAAGGCTAGGGGAGTTGCGGTCTGTTTTCCTACCGTCGATGCCAATAGATTTTGGTAAGCGATCTGTGAACGCTAAACCTGGCTTGTGACACGTTGAGCAGGAGATGGTGTTGTTGCGGGATAGTCGCGTATCGAAAAAGAGACTTCTGCCAAGCGCAATTTTTGCTTCAGTCGTTGGATTGTCATCAGGTGCTTGAATTGATTCAAACGGGGAGATGACAGATCCGGATGACTTGCAAAAGGTCAAAAAAAGGGAAACCGAAACGATTCCCCCTAGAAATATTAAATATCGAAAATTCATTTATCGAACTACTTGCGCATGTTTGATAATGGATCCATCAGTTGAAAGGAGGTAGAAAAAATACGATCCTGCTGTTGAAACAGAGCTCGTTTGAGTGCCCGTGTATCCACTTGCCTTTCCAGCAGCGATTTCTTTTCCTGAAATGTCAATCAATTTATACATTGCCACATTTGGAACATCTTTCCAGTTGAACGTAATGCTTTCACTGTTTACGGCATAGGCAATTGATCCAGCAACCGTAGTCGGCGATTCTATTCCCGCATTACCTGGCATTGTGAAGACAGGTTTACCATTTACGTTATTCATCACAGAAGCGTTTACACCCGTGGTTCCGTGATTTACACCAACTGTTCCTGGATTCACGCCGAACAACCATTGGTCGAGGTTGCAATTGATCACAATCGTAGTGTGCGTTGGAAGAACTGTTGGAATCACAGCCATCGAAACGTTCTTAAAGTTCGCATCGCCCAAACTGTGGATTTGGAATAAAGTCTCTGGTGTGCCATCGTTATTTGCATCACCGTAACCATCCACGAGCAGGAATTTGTAGCCCGAAGACCAACCCCAGTGCATCGAAGGATCTTGCCAACTAAGTGGATCGTTTTCCAGGTATTGAGAAATATCTGCGTGATTAACTGTTTGAGGCACACCAACGCTAAATGTCACGGATTCGATATTCGTGAGGTTCAACGCACCCAATTCGAGGGTATGATCAGCCATTGTTACAATGAAAACAGTATCCGAAAGATTCAAGTTTAATCCGCCATCATGGATAATGTGAAGATTGGAGATGTAATAATTAAAGTAGTCAACCGAAAACTCAACACCATTCAAATTTTGAACAATTGAATTGGTCACGAGATCATTACCCGCAACTTTTGGCGGGAAATCCAGTACAACATCGGTTTGAGCGAATGAAGAAAGTGCTATGGCAAAACTTCCTGCGAGTAAGAATTTTTTCATCGATTAATTTTGTCTTAAAGATACACATTTTGAAAACACACCATTTAATTTGAACCGGCTTTCTAGTTGTTTATTGGAATCTTAAAGTTGGACGTCCACGATGACCTAATTGCCTATCGGGCGATATTCGAAACGATTGGGACCATCATTTACTATTACATCTCATCAATGCTCCCTAACTTTAGCTCATGAAAACCTTGAGGGTAAATACGCACTATTTACATATTGCTTGCGGTTTGCTGCGCTCGTGGTCAAGAAAACCCCGATGGCCGGTTTGAAACGCAAAAGCGACAAGTGATAGCGTAGTTCAACTTTTTAATCTATTTTTTATTTTTATCAAAAAAATATCCACTTATGAAAAAATTACTTGGCGTCTTATTTATCAGTTTGTTCACTGTCTCTGCTTCGGCACAAATAAATGTCAACGTGAAAATGGCTTCGCACACACCTTCAAAGGAAACTTGATTTTCAATAACAATGAAAGCGAAATGACTTACTATGCCATTAGATCACGGATCTCTGGACTTCCTCCGCTTTTGGTGAACTTCCATTTACTTTCAAACCGTTCCTTTTCTCTGTGACTAAAGCTCGTAGATTGATCCCGACGATGCTTAAACGGAAGTTTCCATTTTTCGGAAACAAATTTCAGGACATTATACCGGGGTGGCACTCCAAAAGAGAAAAATTCTCAGTCATTCGATTCGTCTTTTGCCTGATTCGCCCGCTGATTCATTTCACGAATGCGCGTTTTGTTGAGTTCCTTGGTCAGCTGTTTCTTCGTTTTCATTTTTGTGAGCAACTTGGTGTGAAGCTTCTTGTTTGCGGTGTTTTTTTGTTTCGTCATGGTTTGATTTGGCTCGAAAAATAGAAAAATAGATTACCCTGCGAAGTTAGTAGAATTTGGGGGATACCTTGAACTTAAATCTTTTGCAAGATTGGTATGCAAGCGACAATGGAGTGTGTTGTTGATTGTGAGTGTTATTATTGTAGGTCAATTGAAACGATTGAGGAGGAGTGTTTGTTTGGTGTGGGCAATATATTGTTGTTGGGGCTCGTTAATCTATTTAACATAATATTAATTATAGGGCAATTGGGGTGTATTGATTTTCGCGGAAGAGCTTATTTTTTTGCGCTTAGCACATAACTCGTTTGTCAGGTAGCTCTACTCCGAAACTCCGTAACAAACTATTTAGAATACCGTTTAGAAAGTTGGCCACTCCACCTTCAGGATCAATCTCCGATTTGAATAGAATTCAAAGATTGAATTTTGTTCTTCATATGGCGCGTATTTGCAACAATGTTCGGGTTGGAATTTTTTAAGCGATTCTCAGAGATTATATTCTTTATTCAATTGTGATGTCGAATCCTTAAGGAATTCTCTGAGAAGAAGTTTTTTGAAGGAAATGGCTGATAAAGTCAGTATTGGGAGCAATCGGAAATTATTCCTTCAATTGGTTCCAACTTTTTATCGTTCTAAAAAGAATATCACGGTCAACAATCAACTTGAGTTTGAGATATTCTATTTAACATAATCCGAAGAAGCACATAGAAACATAATGTTCCAATCTTTATTCGAGAAGATCAGGAATAGCTATTGAACCAGATGGTCGATTGAAGTAATAGGCTTTGACATTAGGTCTTCCATTTTTTTGATGAACTGCGACAATACTCAAAGAAAACGTAACTTCGTACATGTCTAAATCCGCAATTATTCTTGGAGCTACCGGTTTAACAGGTTCTCTTGTTCTAAAGGAGTTATTATCCGATACTCGATACGATCGAATACTTCTATTCTCACGAAGCACTTGTGGGATTGAAAACCCAAAAATTGAAGAACACATTGTAGATGTACTCAGTCTAGAAGAAGCAAAACCTCAATTTAGTGCAGATGAAGTGTATTGTTGCATTGGCACAACAAAGAAGAAAACTCCAGACACGGATCTGTATCGAAAAATCGACTTCGGGATCCCAGCATCTGCGGCTAGCCTTGCAAAGGAAAATGGAGTGAACACTTTCGCTGTAGTTTCAGCAATAGGTGCAGATTCCAAGAGTTCCATTGCCTATAATCGAATAAAAGGAGACATGGAACAAGCAGTATTAGAAGCGAATATTGAGTACACCTATATTCTTCGTCCAAGTATTATTTCCGGTAATCGAAAAGAGAAACGTCTGGGAGAAAAAATTGGGATTTTTCTCTTTAAATTATTGAAGCCTTTCTTCTTTGGAAAGCTGAAGAAATACCGAGCGGTTGAAGCTAAAACTATTGCTCACCGCATGATTCAGTTGTGTAATTCGAATGATAAGAGTCAAATTGTTGAATCTGACGCGATCTAAATTGTATTCATCCCCATTTAAAAAGACCTTTTCTAAGCTAAGTAAGGTAACGCACCACGAATCAGCTACGAAGTGAATATTTTATCAAATTTTGCGCTCAACAAACAAAATTTCATACCTCTTCAACTCCTCCACAATCCCGTCTCGCTCCGAAGCATAAAACCCAACCCGCTCTTTTTGAGATTTCTGAATGCTTCGTCCGCGGTAATAATTCCGCATCCGCAAGGCAACTTTCGCGTAATGCATACTAAAACGCATCATGGGATAGAGCAAAATCATGGATACAAGTGCGTCAACCCAACTCGAACTGACCAAATAGACAATTACTCCAACGATTGGGGTCCACAGGCCAAACAAGAGCAGTCCCACAACGAAAATGAGTGATCCGGTGAAGGCATAATCGAAGGTGGCATCCTCGGAATCGTTATCAATGGATGCCTTGATTTTCTTTTGAAAGATAATTTTTGTCAATTGATAGGGAATGAAGAAAATGAGTAAGCTAGGAAGTGCCACGAGTGAACCAAGAATGATGAAAATCCACTTGAAGACAGATGGATTGGATCGGAGGGCCTCTTCGAATAGATCATCGGAAATCCCGAGTTGATGGATGGATGTAAAGTAGGTTTCGATGCGTTTTGACATCTCCGTGTAGGCTGCGGGATTGGTTTCTTCGAAATGCGCCACAGCGATCGCCACACTTTGATCAAATTCGAAATTGCTTTTTTTATCTCTGAACGAAATGGCGTGTTCTTCGTGATGCGTCCCGATGAATAGCCGACAGATGTTTTTTACGAGGTCTTCGTTTTGTGTATTGTCGATGTGAATGATGGATTTCTTGAGTTCCTCTTGCACCTGATTTGTTTGATGGCGATAGCGTTCAGCGAGATCTTCATGCATTTCTGTTGAATCGAAGGAGATGGGCTCCCCTATTTTGATCACTACCCGACTTTGGAATTCATGTGGACTGGAATAGCTCAATCCAATAGGAATGATTGGGACGGTTCTGTTTTGCTGCGTGAATTCTTCGAATCCGGCTTTTATTCGGACAGCGCCTGTTTTCAATTCCCGAATTTTGGACACTGTTGTACTACTCGCTTCGGGAAAGAGAATGATGCATTTATTTTGATTCAAACTTTTGTAGCACTCCTCAAACATTTCATCGTTGCTCACCTCCTTATTTTTGGCCAGCCAGGGTCTGTGAACGGGAATCATGTTCAGTTTACTCTTCATAAAGCGCGCTTTCATCCCTTTTCCAAACCATTCGGAACCCGCTAAAAAATGAATTTTTCGCTTCAAGGTAACGGCTACCAGTAAGGGATCGATTAATGCACTTGGGTGATTCGAAACGAAAATTATGGGGCCGTTATCAGGAACTTTTTCAGCGCCGATGACGTCAATTCTCCTAAAATACACGTTGAGCGACATCCGAATAATTCGTTTTAAGATGGTATACAGCATAGATTCGTTTTACCGCAAATATAAAAAGTCTCTAATGAATGTTCGACTTGAATTCTGCAAGTGAGATCGGTCGAGTTGTGACATTCGCAAGTATTGAATCTTTGGATAAAAAAGGATTCAGAATATTACACCCGATTCTCAGCCTTCCTCCTATTTATTTTATGAAATTAATTGTTCTGTTATCCATAGCTAAACTCAAATAATCCATTCCTAAAGAGATGAGCAACCGAGAAGCTGGATTAATCCATTTTACTAACTTCATGACAAAAAAAATAAACACCTCATTTTCAGTAAATTAACTGCCTAATTAATTGTTTAAAACATTGAAGATCAATATCTTAGTGAATTATTATAAGTTATTCAAAAAGCCCTAACGATT
>CALFOS010000049.1 GCA_937919725.1 uncultured Fluviicola sp.
CAGGCGTAATTTCCTGCGGAATAATCGTTGAAAAGATTTTGATTCGCATCCGTGCCGAGCGCGTTGTATTTCAGTTCGATGTTTGGTTTTAGCTGCTCGCGCTTTAGTCGGTAGTCGATTTTGGTAATCGAAAGTTTGTTCTGCGACATTAAAAATTCTGGGTGATTCTGCGCCAAAGTATCGATCATTTCTTGCGATACGATTGGAGGATTGGACGTCGCGAGATCTTCCGTACGTGGCGGTGCGAGTGCATCACTAATTTCCAAGGGAATGAACCCATCTTGCCACAAAAACACTTCGAGTTGAGCACGTTTATTCTCTAAATCGAGTCGGGTGCGCTCTAGGCTGAGTTGACGTTCTTGTAAGAAAATCAATGCTTTTAGTGTGTCGATGCTGGGCTTGTCGCCAAATTGGGCCATTCCACGAATGTTGTTGAGTCGTGCGGAGGCATTTTGAACAGCAGTTTGATTCACCACGAAATAGTTGTATGCTTTCGACCATTCGAAGTAAGCGACAGATGCATCAAAAACCAATTGATTCATCATCAATTCTTGCTCAAGCTGTGAGCTGTTTGCGTAAATTTCTGCTTGGCGCAATTCTGCTCGACGTTGGTCAATCAAGAGTCCATTTCCAAGTTGAATGGCGATGCCCGCGTTCCACAATCCTGCGTTGGATGTATAGTTCTCTGGATTCAATCGCACTCCTGAATTGGCATCATATCCTGCCTGAAGTGTGATCCCAAACCAAGTTGGAACTTTCAATCCTGCGTTCAAGTAACTGTAGTAATTTGTTCCGTCGAAATATTTCTGATTCAAATTTCCGTACAACTTTGGATCGAATCCGCCTTTGGCATTTTTCACGAGGTATTCTGCTTGATTTCCGGTGAGTTCCGCAACGTGCGAGAGCGGATGGTGCGTGCGAACGATCGTCAGGAATTCTTCGTGCGTGAACACTGAATCCGATTCTTGTGCACACACGTGTGAACTACCGCTGAGTGCGATCAAAAGAAGTAAACGGAATTTATTGCGGAAAAATGGGATCATTTCTCTTTCTTTTTAGGCTGTGAGTTGGTGGATTTCCCGGTGTAATAATTCGGAGGGAAACCATTTATTTTTCGCCAGAGTTCGTACCAAATTGGAACGTCGTTGAGTAAAATCATGCTCGAAGTTCCTCCTCCGAAACGCAATGCATCTGGCCATTTATTGTCATCGGGATCGGGTTCCACGAGGATGCGGTATTTCCCATTTTCACTAATAAATCTGTCGATCGCATAGATTTTTCCTCCGTATGTTCCGTGACTTGCATTCGGCCAACCAGAAAAGACAATTGCGGGCCATCCGTCGAATTGAAGTCTTGCTTTTTCGCCGATGTTGACTAAGGGGAGGTCGATGGGATTGATGTAAATTTCCACTGCCAAATCGTAGTTTTTCGGCATGAGCGTCAAGATTTCCTCTCCTTCTTTGATCATTTCCCCGATTCCGTTCGTGCTGGCTTTGGTGATGTAGCCATCTGTTGGCGCGAGAATGTAGTACAAGCCTTTTCGGTAAATGTAGTTGCTATATTGATTGGCGAGTTTGCTGGCATCCGTTTCGGTGTCTAGTTTTGTGGAAAGCGTACTCAGCTTGTCGGATTGCACTTTGTTCGATTCGGATTGGTAATTTGCGTCTACGTTCGAAATCTCTAGTTGGAGACTGATTAATTCACTCTTGCTGTTCAACCATTTGTTTTTCGCTTCAATTTCGTAGGCTTGCGCTTCTTGAAGTTTGATATTGCGACTTTCCAAATCGGTTAATGATTTCAACCCATCTTTGTACATGCTTTCCATGCGCTTGTACTGATCCTTCGAAGTTTCCAATTGAATTTTCGCTGCTTCGTACGCTTGAAGGTTGTTCTGCACATACAATTCGGCTTGTTGTAATTTTACCCTCGATTGATTTACTTTCAAGTCGCGTTGAGTTTTCAAGATTCCCAATCGATCGTTTTGTGTACCAATTTTATCTTGATACACTTCAATGGATTTCTTCTTGAATTCAAGCTGATCCTGCGTTCGTTCGACCAGTTGCTCATCGAAATAATCGACTTTTACCTCTGCGATTTGCAAAATGGTGTCGCCTTTCTGCACGAAGTCTCCTTCTTGAACGTACCATCTCTTTATTTGACCAGCGATCACTGAATTCAAACTTTGTGGTTTTTGAAATGGTTTGAGCGTCGTCACGGATCCTTCTGAACGAATGTTTTGCGTCCACGGCATCATCAGCAAGACAAATGAGAGGAAAAACGTCCATTTCAATATCCGTTTTAGGACATTCTTTTCCACCTTATTCTCTACGTCTTCAAGCGTGCTATATTTCTTGCTTCGCACATGACGGTTGATGCTATGTTTTGAGATGTTTAACATGGCTATTTTTTTAGTTCGGTTAAGGTTCCAGTTTCTAGTACGATGGTTTTGTCTACAAGTGACTTTAAGCCATCATGGCTTGAAGAAATCACCAATGTCCATGGATTACTAGGATCTGTCAAGAACGTGAAAATGCGTTTGTGCTCCGTTTCTTTTAATGTTGTAAAGGCATCCTTAACCAACACTAACTTTGGATTACCCACTACTGCTCTCGCTAGAATGAGTTTATCGATATTGCCTCGGGAAAAGGGTCTTCCTTGTGCACGTACCATGGTGTTGTATCCTTCAGGAAGTGATTTAATGAATTTAGAGAGGCCTAAATTCTCGACAATCCACTGCACATTTTTGAATGTGATATCCGTTCTACCCATGGTAATGTTTTCGAGAATTGTACCGTCAAATAACAGTTCGTCGAGCAAACAGTTTCCAACAATCGAGCGAAGATGTAGGGGATTCAAATTCCCCATTGGAAGATCGTTGAACGCGATTGTTCCATCTTGCACTTTATATAATCCATTTAGGAGATACAATAATGTCGTTTTACCAGAGCCACCATCACCCAGGATGAGTACTTTTTCACCGCTTTGAATCTTCAACGATGCATTATTAAAGATTTTATGTTCCTGTTCCGGATAATGAAAATGGACGTCGGACATTTCAACCTTCAAACCACCATTTAAGTCCATTTCGTGAATGTTCATACCCGATTCGGTTTCCAGCTCCATATCGGTCACCTGTCCAATTTTTTCGAGGGACGTGATGATGTCGTACATTGTTTCGAGACTCAAAATCATCTTCTCAACAGAATTAATAATAAGAAGGATGATAATTTCCGCAGCAACAAATTGTCCAATATTCATCTGTTGATCCATCACGAGCATACTACCAACAATCAAAAGGCCCGCCGCCACGATCACCTTAAACAGTACCATCATGACGTATTGAGACTTCAGTATTTTGAAGTGACTGTCTCGCGCATTGATGTAATTAGCGACCTCATCATTCGTTTTCTCCATAGGCAGATCAGTATTCCCCGCCAGTTTAAAACTGTTACTCGCCC
>CALFOS010000050.1 GCA_937919725.1 uncultured Fluviicola sp.
TTCGAAATTACATGCATCAAACCTTGGAATGCGCTAGAATTTGGAAATAGCCGTTATTTCTTGCAGAATTTGTTCTACATGCAGATGCACAATCGTAAACAAGAAGAGTTGTAATGTCAGATCAGAAAGCCATACTAACCGTTGATCTATTGTCGAAGGAGTTTCAAAAGGAAGGAAAATCCTTCCTTGCTCTCGATAACGTTTCCTTCGACCTCCGAAAAGGTGAATTGTTGGGCGTTATCGGTCGGAATGGATCAGGGAAAAGTACTTTATTGAAAGTGCTGAGTCAAATTACGTCTCCCACATCTGGCGAAGTCACATATGAAGGACAATTAACTTCCATCATCGATATCGGAACGGGATTTCATGCTGATTTATCGGGAGAAGAAAACATCTACCTAAGTGCATTATTGCTCGGTTATTCCAAAAAGGAAATCAAGGATTTGTATAACGATATTGTCAAATTTTCTGGATTAGAAGATTTTATGCAAATGCCTGTAAAACACTATTCGAGTGGAATGTATTTGCGCTTGGCATTTTCGATTGCGTTTCATTCAAAAATTTCGATTCTTTTGCTCGATGAGGTGATTGCCGTTGGTGACTCCGATTTCAAGCGGAAATGTTACGCCAAAATCAAAGATTTAAAAGCGCGAGGAACAGCCATTATTTTGGTGAGTCATCACCTTGAACTGATTGTTGAACAGTGTGATCGTTGTCTCTTATTGGACGATGGAAAAGTTCTAATTGATGGAAATCCACTTGATGTGGTCAATCATTACTACGAATTAGTCGAAAGCAATGAAGGAGCGAAAATCAGATCGGTGCTGATTCCTGAATTGAAGAACGATGAATTCACACTTTTGTCGAAAATGCCACTAAAAACAGATCATTTTCAAGTCAATTTGGTGGAATTGATTTCGGATGAGATAGTAAATCGACGAACAACATCATCTGAATTGATCTTTCGATTTCATTGTTCTAAAGTAGTCGATGAAGGCTCATTTGAGATTGGGATTTACTTGGTGAATATGAACGGCATTCGAGTACTCATCGATTCTTACGGTTTTAGAAATGACTACAAAGTGACTGAATTATCGGCGGGAGAATACAGTGTTGATGTCATCATTCCTTCCGATCTTTTGAGTGCTGGCGTGTATAGAATTGGTGTGCTTCTCTGCGTGAACCGAGAACTGATTCAAGAAATTGAGTCTGTGGCAAAGTTCAGAATCTTTCCAGATAATGAGTCTTCAATTGCACGCGGAATGGGAAGCGTTATCCGTCCCAAATTGGATTGGAAAATTGATCACCTAACGAAGTAACCCAATGATTTTTAAAAATTTCTTCCGAAAGAACAAACGACGCTCAAATGATCCAATTTATACGATTGTTGATATCGACGCTGCGGAAATTTCTGGGTATGCAAATGGAATTGATCAAATGCAGAGCGGCGAAATTGATGGGTTTATCATTCGAAATGTAATCAGCAAACGAGAATTAACTACATTGATCGAATCACATGATACAATTGAAGACGACCAAAAGTTTTTCAGCGATACAGGAATGGCTGTATTTCCACCGCCATTTTCAAACATCAACAAATCTTCACCGTCTTACGCTGATGACCTAGAGAAATTCTTCACGACATCTGCAAATCGATGGAATCATTTCCCTGAAAATTTTGGCTTCGACTTTGAAGGTCGAGTTCATGAAACCTTAAGGAAAATAGCCAACGGAAGACGTGTTGAAACTCCTCAAGGCGTAAACAATGTTGGAAGGTACAATCCAGGATGTTTCAAGCACCTAATCCCAGGGAAAGGATTGTTTAAAGCGCATTGCGGAAATTTATTTCACAAAGAATTCCCGACATTTTACGAACACATGAATGAGATTTCTATCATCGAAAATCAAATGAGTTACTTTGTGATGCTTGATCCATCTCAAAAAGGTGGACAACTGACGCTGTACGATCTGTTGTGGGAGAACGTTGAAATTAGAATGAATGGAGATACTGTTTTAAAAGACAAAAGCGGAAAAATGTACGATCTCGAAAATCAGAAACAAGTAAAACGACAAGAATTGGCTCCTCAAGCAGGTGATATGATTGTTTTTTCAGGTGGACGAATTTGGCACAAAGTGGAACTAGCTGAAGAAACTCGAAGACTAACGTGCGGTGGATTTTTAACCCGATCACGTGATGATGGTGCCGTTTATACTTGGTCATAAATTCAATTTTATTTAAAATAAAACATGCTGATTTCTCACAAATACAAATTCATTTTTATTCATGTCTGGAAGACGGGAGGGACGAGTATTTATGAGTCATTGTTACCCTTCACCGAAACGAAGGATGCCAAACAGAGTTTGATGGATCGTTTATTGAAAAAAGAACGTAAACCTGTTTCGTTGGATTTTGAGAAGCATATTATGACGGGAGAGTTAAAGAAAAAAATACCTTCCAACTATTTCGATCCCTATTTTAAATTTGCCTTTGTACGAAACCCGTTGAGTTGGGAAGTATCCTATTATCACTTCATCACTCAAAAAAGAAATAACCATCCTCAACAAGAAGTGATTCGAAATTTGGGGTCGTTCGAGGCTTTCATTGATTGGGCGGCGGAAAATGAAATGGAGAAACACAGCCAAAAGCAGTTTATTTATCAATCAGGAAAGAAAATTGTCGATTTTGTGGGCAAATATGAACGACTCAATGAAGATTTGCAGCAGGTGAAGTCTATCTTGGGATTACCTGATTTTGAGATGCAACATATCAACAAGAGTCTTCATGATGATTACAAACAATATTACACTCCGAGAATGGAGGCAATTGTTCGCGATAAACTAAAGGAGGATTTTGAACTTTTTAATTATTAAATTCAATCAATTATGACGTCTTTCGAAGATCAATTCTTCCTAAAAAAGCAGAAGCCCTTGGCGATCTGGCTCACGGGATTATCGGGTTCGGGTAAGTCAACAATTGCGATTGCACTCGAACAAAAGTTAATTGAGGAGAGAGTTCAATCCTACGTTTTGGATGGTGACAACATCCGAAAGGGGATTTCCAATGATCTGGGTTTTTCGCATGAAGATCGAATCGAAAATATCCGTCGGGTAAGCTCAGTTGCGGCTCTTTTTGTCGATGCTGGAATCTCAGTAATAGCTGCATTAATCTCGCCGTTTCAGGAAGATCGCGAATCAGCAAAAAATCGAATCGGAGAAGATTGTTTCGTTGAGATTTATGTGAATACTTCCTTGAAAATTTGTGAACAACGCGATCCGAAGGGACTGTACAAAGAAGTTAGAAATGGCAAAATCCAAAACTTCACCGGGATTTCCTCACCATACGAAGCTCCGCAGTCGCCGGATATTGAAATTCGAACAGAATTTGAAAGCGTAAATGAAGCAGTTGAAAAAATTTGGAAATTCATTGAGCCAAAATTGAAGGTTTCATGAAGGAAAGCGCGAATAATTATCTGGATGAATTGGAAAATGAAGCCATCGGTATAATCCTGGAAGTTTATGCGTTCTTTAAAAATCCTGTTATCTTATTTTCTGGCGGGAAAGATTCAATCGTATTGACGCATCTCGCGCGAAAGGTATTCCACCCATTACGAATACCATTTTCCATTCTACACATCGATACAGGACATAATTTCAATGAAACGATTCAATACCGTGATGCCTTAATTCAAAATTTTGGATTGAAGTTGATCGTCGGTTCGGTACAAGAATCAATAAATCTAGGTCGAGTAGTAGAGGAAACACATCTAGAGGCTTCTAGGAACGTTTTGCAAACCAGAACACTCTTAGACACAATAAATGCGAACAAGATTGATTGTGCAATGGGAGGTGCAAGGCGAGATGAAGAGAAGTCACGAGCAAAGGAGCGCTTTTTCTCGCATCGATCCGATGAAGGTGTTTGGGATCCAAGGAACCAACGTCCTGAAATTTGGAAAAGATTCAATACAAGACATAATAAAGGCGAACATTTCAGAGTGTTTCCGATTAGCAACTGGACAGAAACGGATATCTGGGAATATATTCAACGGGAACAAATTCATGTACCTGACTTGTACTTCGCACACGAACGAGAAGTTATCCGCAGAAATAACACGTGGATTTCTAATTCCGTATTTGTGAATCTTCGTCCAGATGAAATCGTGGAAACGAAGAAAATCAGATTTAGAACATTGGGCGATATCACAATAACTGGTGGAATTGAATCTTCTGCAGAAACGATCCAAGAACTGATTAATGAAGTT
>CALFOS010000051.1 GCA_937919725.1 uncultured Fluviicola sp.
CATCTTTTTTGACGTGCCAATGGCGATAAATCCCAAGTAAACCGGAATTCGAGCGAGGTCAATTATTAAAGAAATGGCGTTCGAAGTTCCCACGAACTGCTTTTTATCCAATCCTGATTTCGACAAGAATGCTGCGCGAAATGCGCCTTGATGACCAGAAACGCCACCGAAAAATCCGCTGAGTAATCCGCCAGCGGGCAAATATTTCGCATCGATTTTCAAGTTGCTGAACTTCGGACTTAAATCGAACCATGCGAAAAAGATCATCAAAAACCCAACGATGATGTTCAAATACGTCATTTCGAAGGTTTTTTCTCCAATCGAGTAGGAATGAATCGGTTCGTAGCCTGTCACCAGTGTGAGGAGCAATCCACCGAGAACGGCTGCGGCCATGGCGGGAATTCCAAATCGAAGTAAAGTAGGTACATGGATGAACTTTCGAACGAGTAAAAACTTGAATAAATTATTGGATAAATGCACGATCGCCGTCGCCCCGACTGCCACTTCGATGTCGAAAAAGATCGCAAATACGGGAAGCATAATTGTTCCGAGTCCGAATCCAGAGAAAAAGGTTAATCCTGCGCCGAACAATACGGCAATTGCTACAATGATATATTCCATGATGTAAAAAAACGGAAAAAGAATTCAATCTTTGCAGCGGAAACAGTAATTTTTAACCCAAATAATCCACAATGATAGATTTTCGAAGCGATACCGTTACCAAACCTTCAAAAGCAATGCTCGACGCCATGTTTTCTGCTCCTGTGGGAGACGACGTATTTGGCGAAGATCCAACAATCAACGAATTGCAAGAATACACAGCCGATTTGTTCGGAATGGAAGCTGCCTTGTACTGCTCATCGGGCACACAAACGAATCAAATTGCGATCAACGTGCACACAAGTCCAGGGGGCGAGGTGATCACGCACGTGGAAAGTCATGTGTACAAGTACGAAGGTGGAGGAATTGCTCGAAATTCGGGTGTTTCTGTGCGTTTGTTGGATGGAAATCGCGGTCGAATATCGGTAGATCAAATTTTACCGTGGATGAACAATCCCGACGACGTGCATTTTCCGCTCACACAACTTATTTCCCTCGAAGACACGGCGAATAGAGGAGGAGGGGCGATTTACGATTTCAATGAAATCAAGAAAATCAGAGCGTTTTGCATCGACCACGTTCTTCCATTGCACCTCGATGGCGCACGGATCATGAACGCGATGGTGGAAAATGGCGTCGATCTCAAAGACTACGGTTCTCAATTCGATTCGATTTCGCTGTGTCTTTCGAAAGGCTTGGGTGCGCCCGTCGGTTCATTGTTGATAGGAAAGAAAGATTTCATCAAAAAAGCGCACCGTGTCCGCAAAGTATTTGGAGGTGGAATGCGTCAGGCGGGAATTATCGCTGCCGGTGGATTGTACGCACTCAAAAATAACGTAGAGCGCCTAAAAGAAGACCATGCGAACGCCAAAGCACTTGAAGGGGCGTTCAACGAAATGGACTGGGTGGATCATGTGTTGGGCGTAGAAACGAATATAGTTGTGGTTGTATTGAAAAATGGTGAGCTACGTGATCAAATAATTGCTAAATTCAACCAAAAAGGAATGACGCCGATGCCATTTGGTCCAGGAATGATCCGATTTGTTACACACCTCGACATTTCAGCTAGCGACATCGACCAAACAATTGGAGTTATTCGTTCGTTAGTGCTATAAAAATAAATGAAACACGCGTTCATCTTCGCCCTTGGACTGTTCACCGTCGCTTGCACTTCCAAATCGGGAGATGTGAAAGACTTGAATGATATTTTACCGAACGCCAAAGGCGATTACGCCCAAAAAGATTCCGTTGTATCGGATAATTCGGACACGCTGAAACGCTACCAGAAGCTTTTTGCTGAAGTTGAATTACAACTCGACAGCATTTCGGTATACGACGAAGATTTATTCCCCGATCGTGTTGGGCCTGAAAAAACGGAAAGGTACCGCATGGTCTTCGGCGATGAGGTGGTGATTTTCGGGAAATGGAAATTTTCGGATTCATTGAGAGTTTCAAGTGCGCTGTTCAACTGGGCCGATTGTTTTGGGCCGAATTGCAAGTCGATCCGAATTGGCGAAGAGAAGAACTTACAGCGAAACGCATTTCAGATTTTAGCGAATGATACAGTATTAATATACATGGAATCGAGCACGAAACTCGACCCGGAAAAATGGGATGTGTATTTTGAGAATCTGGACTACGAACTCGATTGGAATTACCGATTGGAACAAGCTCGAAGTGGTCGCGTGCGTTGGTTCAACTACGTTGACGAGAAAAAAACACCACTTAAAAAAACCGTGATATGAAAATTGTAAACCGAGGATTTATTACCGTTCGTCCAAAACAAGCCTTCGTGGATTGGGCGAACATACAGGACGAAGAATTTCAGATCGACATCAATGCGGAGCCAACGGTTTATTTGATCGAAGAAGATTTTTTTGAGGTAGACCCGATCATAGAGAGCAATTTCAAGAAGATTTTCATGTGCGAATTGGAAGCAGTTACCGACGATGAAGAGGAATATCCAGAAATCAAGATGGATGTTTTTTTAACTTGGTTTGAGCTCGAAGTGGGATCGACTGTGATTGATTTGCAGGAGGATCAGTTGAGCGCGGAGTGATCTAGTTCTTCGGGTTCGTCAAATTTTCTTCGTTTTCGTTGAAAAGCCGCGATGATTAGCAACAGAAGCAATGGGATAAAAACGGAAAAAGGAATTGCGAAATTCATTGTGTATTCGCCCCAATGTGGTTCATCTAGGTGCACATGTGGAAGATATCCTGACTGATTGATTTGGTCGGTATACTCTGAGAAATTCAAAAAGATGTAACCCGAAGTAAGAAGCGAGATCGTGTAGATGAACAATGAATGTGCGACCAAACTGAAATAGTGCGTAAACTTCCCGTACCGCCATATGAGATATGCCCAAAGCGGGATCAATCCAAACGAAAGTGCGAAGATGACATGAATGAGAATCCATTCTGGAATCGAAAAATCGTATAAATAAATCAAACGGTCAACGAGTTTTACAACGCTTGGGCAACTATTCCAAAGTACAATAGTGAGAACGGTGGAAATAGCTATAGACAAAACTAAGAGTGTACGGTTCATGGTTAAATGTCAGACTTAATTCTTCAACCAATCAGCTGGATACGAACGCACGAGTTGCTCGTCGCGATAAATCAACAATTCAGCTGGTGGACTCGTGTTTTTGCCCAGAACGATAATGGAACAAACGATGGTATATTCCTCACTTTTAAATGTGTAACTGTGATTCCCTCCGCTACCATCGAAGTTAAGCTCACCATTTTCTAACATTTCATCAGGCTCGCCGCCATCAGTTTTAGTTTTCACAAGCCAAGCTGCGTAGCGGTAGGAGCCATCGCTCATTTCATCTATTCGGAGTAAAAATTTCTCGGTTTTCATCTGCAAAACGGTCGATTCAAACACCTGCAAACTTGTAGGCAATTCTTTTCGATCCAGCTCAATTAAAGCCATTCGCTGTTGCTTTTCGAGTTCTGTTTCGTAATTAACAGCAATTAATTTCCCTTCTTCATCCAGCCATAACGCACCGTGGTTGAGCATAATCCCTCTCCATCCGACTTCCGACCAATTACTATCGACAGATGAGCTAAGAATAAGATTTGTTAGGCTATCATCAAAAAGTTCAGTTCGACGCAATAGAAAATCGGCCTTATTTTCAATATCAGGTGTGGGATATATTCTGCGCAATGGATAGCTGACAGATTCACTTAATTCCTCCCAAGTGCAATGTTCAATGCACTCAATGAATGATTGAACAATCGCCTTTTTGACAGTAGATAAGTTTTGAGCATTCGCGTTTATCGAGAGGATAAGAATGACGAGTAGTAAGCTGGGTTTTAAGAATTTTGTCATAAGGTTCTTTTAGCACCGATCAATCAATACCGCATTAAAATAATTCGGATCGGTCGATACATCTTCAGTGATCCAATTCGGTCTTTCAAATTCTTCATCTTCCGATTCTACTTCAAGCTCCGCCAAAATCAATCCTTCCAAGGCGCCATGAAATTCATCCACTTCCCACATTTTTCCTGAATGCATTACTTCGTAACGGTATTTGCGAATGTGTTTATCGGTGAAAAGAGCGATCATGGCTTCGGCATTCTCCACAGGAATTTCATATTCAAACTCACTCCGTGTAATTCCAACTGTTTTTCCTTTTATGGTCAAAAAACCTTGCTTACCTTTTATTCGAATCCGCACGGTCGAATCTACACTTTTTGAAATGTACCCCTGCACAATCAGCGTCGGTTCTGGCTTCTCTATAGCTGACCACAATTGGTGATCGACCAAAAATTTGTATTCTATTTCGTTCATCCTTGAGAGCCAATAAAGCCAAATTTATTTCCGGTTTTACGCAAAATCAACATGCGTTCAATGGTGCTTCCTCGCGAGCTTATATGAAAAATGTAATCCAGATAGCCGCCCCCTTCATCTATTAGCTCAACAATTTCAATTTGTTCAATGTCTTCCAACCTTAGATTGATATATTCATTCGTGTTGATTTCGAATCCTC
Organism: uncultured Fluviicola sp.; assembly: GCA_937919725.1. Classification (GTDB taxonomy): domain Bacteria; phylum Bacteroidota; class Bacteroidia; order Flavobacteriales_D; family Crocinitomicaceae; genus UBA4466. Next base: position 4,595 of record CALFOS010000051.1, read on the forward strand.
CAAAGAACTCATTAACGAATTGAGACTTATTTCCATCGAGAAATTTAATTTGCTCAGTCCGATATGCTTTATCCGTCAGTTTGATGACTTTATTCTGATCGTGCTCAGCAACAGCTTTGCAAAAATAATTCGCAAACGCGATCCGCTTCATGTCGTGCTCCTGCGCCGAACTCCAAAGTCCGATGAAGGCAAATATAAGTGTGAGAATCATACCTTTCATGCAATCGAAGATAAGCATTTGATTGATATGGACGCGATGATTCCGTATATTCGCAACGCATGGAATTTCAACTAATAGAACGAGCCGAGTTAAATGCCCAGAAATGGGACGAGCTTGTTGAGCGCACGCCACAGTCGAGTGTGTTTTCTTCTTCTTTTTATTTGGATGAGGTATCCGAAAATTGGTGCGTTTTAGTGAACGAAAATTACACGACTGGATTGGCGCTGCCCTATTCTGTTCGCGCAAAACGAAAAATTTTGTACACGCCGATCTTTGTGAGTTACCTCGAAGTCTTAGGCGAAAAACCCATCGACTACTCGGAATTTCAAACGATAATTCTTGCCGTTTTCAAAACCATCGAAATTGAGTTCAAGCAAGCTGTACTGGGTGAATCAAATGACCGATTTCTTGTCCAACTTCTCCCAGACAATGCAAAGCGAAAAGGACAGGTCAATCGCATGCTCAACAAAGTGAAAAGAGCGGAACTGGAAATTATTCAGGCCACTAATTGGGAAGAAGTGTACGCAATCGTTCATGCTGAATTAGTGAACAAGTTTTCTGGAATGACATGCTCTTCGATGAAACGATTGTTCATGACCTACTCTTCTGCTCAAGAAAAAAATCTGTTGCGTACCTTCGAAATTCGGCGTCAAACGGAATGCGTAGGTGGAATTATTTGCATCGAGAAAAATGGAAAGTTGCTCTATTCTAAAGGCGCTTCAGATACTGATGCACGGGATAACGGTGGAATGTATGCCGCGATTGATGCCGCGATTACTTATGCTAGTGAACACGAACTCCAGTTTGATTTCGGAGGATCGCGCGTAGAAGGAGTCCGTAGATTTAATGTTGCTTTTGGTGGCGAAGATCTCGAATATTACAACTATCGGATCGACAATAGTCCACACTGGTTTCGTTGGGTGCGCAAATTGAAGAAGCGCTGGTCGAAAAAGTCCTAGTTCAATCTGTTCGCTCAACTCAATTTTAGTACATTTGCTTATGCTTCTCCCAAAGTCAAATACGCCGAGATGGATAGTGATAGTGATCGATTTAATTCTTTCGGGCTGTGCATTGCTTTTTGCCTACCTGATTCGCTTCGATTTGAAAGCCGACAAAGCTGTAATCGCCAAAGAATGGTCGATCCTATCGAAGTCTATTATCGTTTTCTTCGCGGTTAAATTTCTGGTGTTCTATACTTTCAAAATTCATAAAGGCTTAGTTCGGCATACGTCCACGGAAGATTTGCGAAGAATTTTCTTGGCTTCGGTCACGAGTTCAGCCATATTTTTTGTGCTTGGATTGATCCGTTTTCATTACATCGATAACTATTACCTCATTCCTACATCCGTATTGTTGATCGAGTTCTTAGCTTCGTCGATGCTCTTGCTTGGTTTGCGATTTTTCGTCAAGCTCATTTACCTTGAGTCGATTAAAACGAGAAAAGTGGAAGATCACGTGCTCATCTACGGAGCGGGAATTTCGGGATTGATCACCAAGCGCACGATCGAGAAAAATGCAGAGGCGACCGAAAAAATCGTCGGATTTTTGGATGATAGCAAGAAATTATCAGGCAATCGGCTGGAAGGTGTGACGATTTACCATACCTCGCAACTCGAAAAAATCATTCTGAACGAGAAAATTACACGTTTGATTATCGCCATTCAAGAACCCGACGAAAATAATCGGAAGCAAGTGGTTGAAATTTGCCTAAAGCACGATGTGAGCGTTCAAAAAGTTCCAAGTACCAAAAGTTGGATCAACGGGGAGTTTTCTACGAAACAAATTGCCAAGATTAAGATCGACGATTTACTTGGACGGAGACCAATTCGTTTGGGCGAGGAAAAAATCAAGAGCGAGTTGAGCGGACAAATTATTTTGATCACGGGTGCTGCTGGATCGATAGGAAGCGGATTAGTGAGGCAAATTGCGCCCTATCGACCTCAAAAAATTATCTTACTCGATCAAGCTGAATCTCCTCTTTACGATTTGCAGAATGAATTGAAATCGGATTTCCCACAACTAGATTTCGACGTAGTGGTTGGTGATATCCGCAGTTACGATAGAATGAAAAACTTGTTTGAAACCTTCAAACCGCGCTTCGTTTTTCATGCAGCGGCCTACAAACACGTTCCATTGATGGAGAACAATCCGTCGGAAGCCGTGCTCACGAATGTCTTGGGAACACGAAATTTGGTGGATCTCTCCTTGGAGAATGAAGTGTACAAATTTGTAATGATTTCTACGGATAAAGCCGTAAACCCAACGAATGTGATGGGCGCGTCGAAACGAATTGCAGAAATCTATGCGCAAGCTCAAGCTGCTAAAAATCAAACGAAATTTATCACTACGCGCTTCGGAAATGTACTCGGGTCGAATGGTTCGGTGATTCCACTTTTCCAGCGACAAATTGAGAATGGCGGACCAATTACTGTAACAGACGAGCGCGTTACGCGATTTTTCATGACCATCCCCGAAGCGTGTCAACTGGTTCTCGAAGCAGGAGTGATGGGCGAGGGCGGAGAAATTTTTGTGTTCGACATGGGTGAATCCGTGAAAATAATCGATTTGGCGAAGAAGATGATCAAACTAAGTGGACTCGAACTCGGCAAGGACATTGAAATCAAAGTGACAGGATTGCGTCCTGGTGAGAAACTTTATGAAGAATTACTCTCCAAGGAAGAAAACACAATGACTACGCACCATCCGCAGATCTTAAAAGCAAAAATACGTGATTCGAGCATCGATCAATCGGAAAGTGTCACGGAACTGATTCAGCTTTTTGGATCACAGAATAACATGGAAATTGTACGAAAAATGAAGACCATTGTGCCCGAGTTTATCAGCAACAATTCCGATTTTGAACAACTAGACAAGCATGATAGAACCGTTTAAAGTACAAGTCCGTTTTTCGGATTTAGATGTCCTTGGGCATGTAAATAATAGTGTGTATTTGACCTATTTCGAATCGGCGCGAGTATATTATTTCCAGCAATTGCTTGATACGTCGTGGGATTGGGAAACGGACAGTGTCGTACTCGTTAAAAACGAAGTGGAATATATCCGGCCCATTTTCTTACACGATGTACCTGAAGTAGAGGTGTCTACGGTGCATGTCGGATCAAAAAGCTTCACATTTGCGTACCATATTCGAGTGAATGACGTTTTATGTTCGAAAGGGAGTTCTACATTGGTCGCGTTCGATGCCAAATCGCACAGCACGGTTTTGATCAAGCCCGAAATGCTCGAAGTACTCGAAAAATTGAAACGGAAACCGATGTGACCGCGCAGCTGATCCGCAGGTAAAGCATCAAGACTAAAAAACAAACTGAATCGATGGATCAGTATTTGTATAGATTAGATATCAAAGACAATAAATCAGAATTATGAAAGGATTTTTTATACTCGCATGCTCATTTGTCGCACTCGCAGCGTCGGCGCAACTCGACCTGAATGTGAAACCAGATCGAAAATGCTACGAAAAATATGACGATGAAGGGAAATTAATTCCGAAAGGGAAGCAAGCCTATGCGGAATGGGAATGTGGGAAAACGCCTGGTGTGGTGGATTGCAACGAAAAATTGGAATACAACCAAGACGCCGATATCGTTTATTCTGGAAACTTTGGAAAACCATTTACAGGGAGATGTGAGACCTGTCACTCTAACGGCAGCATCGAACGTAGAATCAACTTCGTGAATGGAAAGCAAGACGGAATCGATACGAGTTATTACAAGGACGGATGCATTCAATCGGTTCAAAGTGCGATTTTGGGCGTGCAAAATGGGCAATGGCTGTTGTATTACGATAGTACCTACCAATTGATGTGGGAAATGAATTACCAAGCGGGAGAGAAACACGGCAAGCATATTTTCTTCGAGAAAAACGGGGATACCACGCGATGGGAAAATTACAACAATGGACTCTTGCATGGCAAGAAACGCTCGTATTATACAAATTCAAAAATCCAAAAGGAATTGAATTACGTGAGCGGTGTGATGGACGGACCGTTTAAAGAATACAACGAAAAAGGAATCATTACCCTCGATCTGAAGTACAAACAAGGGAAGAAAAACGAAGAAGCGAAGTACTTTTTTGATGATGGAACGTTACTGAAGACCGAGAATTGGGATATGGACGTGAAAAATGGCGAGTTCAAAACCTTTTACTATCAAGGAATTGTGCAAACACAAGAAAATTACAAAAAAGGGGTTGCCGTTGGATGGTTCATCGAGTTCTACCCTGATGGGCTAGCGAAGCAGAAAATTCTGTACGATAAAAAGGCTGTGCGAGTCGAGGAGCATAAATACGACGAGCAAGGTCGAGAAACCTATGCCTTCGGAATGCCGGACGGAGGCGAAGCGGAAGATGATGCCATGCCTTCGACTGGAAAGAAGAAGAAAGAGAAAAAGGTGAAGAAAAAGCGTGAGAAGAAAAATAAAAAATCGACAGAAGGCGATTCGTAATAATTAGACATACCCAGCCATCACGTAGGCAAGATATCCAACAGATTCTTTGATGAGTTTATTCCAATTCGCGAAATTATCTATGTTTGGAATGATGTATTGGTCCCAATGAAAGTTTCCAGATTGATTGGTGATCAAATCAGTAGAAAATGGCGTGCAATCGAGTCCTTCATTTTTGAAACAGGCTAATGATCGTTTCATGTGTGTGCCCGAAGTCACTAATAAGTATGACTTTAACTCTTTGTGCTTTTTCAAGATTTTCACACTTTCAACGGCATTTTCGTGTGTGTTTTTGGACAGTTCTTCCGTCAGAATATCCTCCGAAGGGAATCCCCATTTCACCAAAATAGCCTTCATTTGTCGGGCTTCGTGCAATCCACGGTCGGTGATGTAGCCAGAATCACCAGAAATCAATATTTTTTTCACCTTCCCTTCTTTATAGAGCGTGATCGCCTGAAAGATCCGATCGGCTTGTCGGTTAATACTAAGCTCATCGAGATCGTTGTTGTAATCCGACATTCCACCCAAAACGATCGCGACATCGTGTTGCTTCACGTGAACGATTTTCGTCCCAGGAACTTCCCAAAGTCCGCAAAACAATGAAAAAATAACGGAATTGGAGAAAAACAGGAAAAGTCCGACGGCTGTCCATTTCATGCGCTTTTTCCAAATTTCATTCTTCCAGAAAAGTGCGAGCACAATGGCGATCGCCAACCAAAACATGGGATTGATCAGAAATAACAAAGCTTTGGAAAGAATGAAAAACATATCATAAATTTAATGGATTTGTTCATGGTTGGTAAGAAACATGCCTTATTTTTGTGGGAAATCGGACGAGATGATAGAAAAGATAGAAAAAATGCTCAGAATGAGTGAGGGAGGTGTCGCAAATGGGCTTTTACAAATTGGGATCAAAATTGGCCTAGCCATCCTGATTATTATCATTGGGTTTTGGTTAGCGAAGATCGCGGCAAGAGGCGTTCGTCGATTGCTCACCCTTCGTGATACGGACAAAAGCCTCATCACGTTCATGTCGAGTTTGGTAATAATCGGACTAAAAATTCTGACCATCATCACTGCTATTACGCAACTTGGAGTGGAAATGACATCCTTTGTTGCCCTCCTTGGCGCGGCAGGTTTAGCAATTGGTTTAGCGTTTTCAGGCACACTATCGAATTTCGCTGGCG
>CALFOS010000052.1 GCA_937919725.1 uncultured Fluviicola sp.
CATAGAAAATAACTCAAAATTAACAGTTATCAAATGGTAGTTCTGATTGAATAAAAGGTAGTTTTTGTTGATTATTTGGGGTTTTTAGTGATTTTCGAGTTGAGGTGCGCGCATAGGTTTTCGAGTTGTCATTTTTGAATAAAAGATGGAATTTTCTCCAGATTGAATGAATATTCGACGGATAATTCTTCTATTCCAACTTTTTACTAAAAAGTTGGGCAAAAAGGTGGGCTTGTCTGTCGTTTTGCTCGGTAATCCCCTTCCTATCGATTAATTACAATCATTTCGCCTTGCAATTTTGCACACTTATGAAATCAGAACGAGCAGATGATCCTTCGGCTATCTTTCCGTTTAGCTGATTTCAGTTCGCGTGCAAAACCTCAACAGACTATGCCCGAATATTGTCAAGGTCGCTTTTTTGATTTTTCCTAGGAAGCTCACTTTTTAAAGTGAAATCAGGTTTCCACGCTCGATTTCGAAGAATTTCATTTCTAAATGAACCTTAATGTTACAACTTTTGAATCAAATCGAGCAGATAGTTCGAGATGAGGAGCATTCCGTCGCAGGAAATGTATTTTGGGTCGTCGGTGGTTGCGTGGTAATCGTCGTGGATGCCGGTAGTGAAATTGAGGCACGGAATTCCTTTTTGGTGAAATACTTTCGTATCGAGTTGGTCGAGTTTTTCTTTTTCAGCGATGAAAATATTGAGACCAAATTTCGCTGCATCGGTGCCAGATAAAATGGAATCATTGGGAAGTGAACTCATGCATTTTAATCGCTTCATATTGGCGTCTAGCCTACCTACCATATCAAAATTGATGACGGTTGTGATATTTTTGAGTTTTCGTTTGGATTGACAGAAATCTGCAAATGCTGCCGAGCCGAAAAGTCCGATTTCGTGACCCGAATAAAATACGAAGAGGTAATTCTTGTTACTCTTCACCGTCTTCAAATGATTCAACAAATCAAGAGCGAGCGCCACGCCAGATGCATTATCGTCTGCGCCGTTGTGAACTTCGTTGTTCTTCAAACTCAGCGATAGCTTACCTCCCATCCCGATGTGGTCGTAGTGTGCTCCGATCAAGATCGTTTCCTTCGCGTGATTATTAATGAAAACATATCCATTCTTCGATGTGAGTTCGGTAGAATCGCTAGCTTGAATGGTGAAGCACTGAGTTTTTAGTTTCCCTTTCGTTTCACGTCGGACAATTGAGGCGATGAAGTCGAGGGATTTCGTTTCTTCCGGAGAAGATGTTGCGCGTCCACGCATACTATCATCTGCAAGCGTGTAAACAATTTCTTTGAAAAACTCGATGCGCGAAGAATCAACAACTTGCGTTTGTCCCCAAGATGAAATCAACAGAAAAAAGAAAAAGACCTTTGCGTTCATGGCATAAAAAAGGGTTCTAATTGCTTAGAACCCTTTAATATTAGTCATTAAATCTTAAATTATTTTCCTTCTTCAGCAGAGCGATCTACTTTCGTAAGGTGCGCTGGAAGCGTTCCAAATTGGATAGCTGTTCCATCCCACCAGATTCCCATTCCACTGCGGTCTTTGTTACCGTCGTTGAACAATACTTGTTGAATGTTACGATCGAAATCTGGAGCAGTTACCATGGCAGTAGCTTGTTCCATTCGGTTATCAATACGTGTTCCAACAGAGATCCAAGAAATAGCTACAGTAGAAGATCCACCGTTCATTTCTTTCACTGTAAATCCGTTTTTGTCAACAGAAGCGATGTAAACACCATTACAATTTCCATTTGGAGTAACTGTTACCACTGGATTTTCACCCAACAATGATTTGTACTCACTATCGAAAGGAATGACTGCTGTTCCGTTCACTAATTGAGCTATACCTTGTGTGTAAATTGTTGATTTAGTACTTGAAACTGCGTAAACCGCTGTTTTTTCAGACCCCTCATTACCAACAAGCTCGATATTTTTACCAAGAGTGTAGGTGTTTCCAGAGTTGTAAGAAGCGAACAATTCACCTGAATTCAACTGACCGATAACTGAACCTTTCGATGCAGAACCAATCATTCCGAAGAAACCACCACCGAAGCCAGTTACGTCAGCAGT
>CALFOS010000053.1 GCA_937919725.1 uncultured Fluviicola sp.
GGAGGAGAATATGTCAATTTTTCCGGAATCGTTGGCTAGTATGGTATTTGAGCTAATCTGCATGACACGAATGTACGTTTTAGGATACAAATAAACGGGTGATAATAATTTTTTGTTTAACTATTCTTGATAAAGTTAAACAAAATGAAATATATTGTTTAATATTGTATTACAAAGGTTAAACAAAATGAGTTTGAAAACAGCAATTATTCGAAAAGAGCATTTCAACGCAGCGCATCGCCTCAACAATCCGAATTGGTCAGTTGAGGTAAATCAGCAAGTGTTTGGAAAGTGCAACAACCCGAATTTTCATGGTCACAACTACGAACTAGAAGTGAAAGTGACGGGAGATGTTCATCCAGAAACGGGATTTGTGATGGATGTGAAAGTGCTCAAAGAATTAATCAAAATGAATGTGTTGGACAAATACGACCACAAAAATCTCAATTTGGATGTGGATGATTTCAAAACAACCATTCCAACAGCGGAAAACATAGCCCGCGTGATTTATGAAAACATGATCGACCAATTGCCGCAACAACTCGAACTAAAAATAAGAATTTATGAAACTGAACGGAATTTCGCTGAATATCCAGCATGAAGTGGAAACACAGTTGCTAGAACTTGATCCACATGAAGTGGGCGACCAGCACATGATGACCAACATCTACACGCCTATGCGTGAAGGGGCACATGATCTTACGAACGAGGAGAAAAAACGAGAAATCGAGAAACACTTTCGTGCAATCATGCACACCTTGGGCTTGGACCTCACCGACGACTCTCTCAAAGGAACGCCAGCGCGTGTTGCAAAAATGTACGTGGAGGAAATCTTTTCTGGATTGAATCCAGAGAACGAACCAAAAATTGCACTCTTCGACAATAAATACAAGTACGACGAAATGTTGGTTGAGAAAAACATCACACTTTTCTCGAGCTGCGAGCACCATTTTGTCCCAATCATTGGGAAGGCACACATTGCTTACATTTCCAGTGGCAAGGTGATCGGACTGTCCAAGCTAAACCGCATTGCGCAATACTACGCTAAACGCCCACAAGTTCAAGAACGACTCACGGTGCAAATCGCGAAGCACCTCCAACGCATTTTGGAAACGGAAAACGTCGCAGTCATTATCGATGCAGAGCATTTGTGTGTATCGTCAAGAGGCATTAAAGATGTGAATTCGGCTACGGTCAGCGCTTTTTATGGCGGCGAATTCAAAAAGAAATCGAAAAAACAAGAGTTATTCAATTACCTAAAGTAAGATGAAAAATTACCTGATTATTGGTGGATCATCTGGAATTGGTGAGGCAATCGTAGAAAAACTTTCGAAGGAAAACGACGTGAATGTTACTGCGAGCTACTTCAGCCAACCAAAAGAGGATTTCGAGAATGTGCAGTATTTTCATTTCAATGTAGATCTGGACAATCTCGCGTATCAATCACTTCCAGAGGAAATTCACGGCTTCGTCTACTGTCCGGGTGCCATTGTGCTCAAGCCGTTTCATCGCCTGACAGAAGAGAGTGTGGTGGAAGATTTTAAGCTGCAGGTCGTTGGAGCCATGCTTACCATTCAAGCGGTGCTTCCAAAATTAAAGGTAGCACAGAGTGCATCCATTGTATTGTTTTCAACAGTTGCAGTGAAACAAGGATTCAATTTCCATGCTCAAGTGGCCATGTCGAAAGGTGCAATTGAAGGATTGACGAAATCCTTAGCTGCGGAATTTGCACCAGGTATTCGTGTGAATTGCATTGCGCCCTCACTCACAGATACTCCCTTGGCAGAAAAAATGTTAAACTCGGAAGAAAAACGAGCAGCAAACGCCGAGCGGCATCCACTCAAATCCATTGGATTACCAGCAGACAGTGCAGAACTCGCCCTCTTTTTGTTGAGCGAGAAATCGCGATGGATGACAGGACAAATTATTCACCTCGATGGCGGAATGTCATCGATAAATTAAAAAGGTATGTTTGGTATTTTTAAACAAAAGACGGAACTCGAAAAACTCAATAAAGAGTACGCAAAATTGATGAAGGAAGCGCAAATGCTCTCGTCTACAGATAGAAGGGCAAGTGACAAAAAAGTAGCGGAAGCGCAAGATATCGCCGATCGCATTCAAGAAATAATGGACTAATGGCATTTTATCAACTGCACAAATCGCAAAAAGTAAACTGTTCGCTCGACGAATTGTGGGATTTTATTTCATCACCCAAAAATCTGAAGGAGATCACGCCAGACTACATGGGCTTCGACGTCACATCGAAAGAAACGCCTGAAAAAATGTATCCAGGGCTCATTATTACCTACAAAGTAAGTCCACTTTTGGGCATCAAAACGAACTGGATGACGGAAATCACTCAAGTAGAGAATAAGCATTTTTTCGTGGACGAACAACGCATCGGACCCTACAAATTGTGGCACCATCAGCATTTCGTTGAGGAAATTGAAGGCGGTGTACTCATGCGCGACATCGTTACGTATGCGCCACCATTTGGTTTTTTGGGTGCCATTGCCAATTCGCTCATCATTCAGAAAAAGCTGAAAGAAATTTTCGACTACCGCTGGAAAGCAGTCGAAGAGAAGTACGGTGTTTTCGAAGAGAAAAATGGATGAACGGAGCGTTGATAGAATCATTGAAATGGCATGGGAGGACAGAACACCCTTCGAAGCGATTGAATTTCAGTTTGGTCTGTCGGAGTCGGAAGTGATTAAATTGATGCGCACGGAATTGAAGCCCTCTAGCTTCATAATGTGGCGAAAGCGCGTGAATACTGGAGTAAGTACCAAACATCTCAAAAAACGTTCGATTCTGATCACACGATTCAAGAGTACACGCCAAAAACTAATTAGCCTCAACACGATTTCTAAACGATAATCAGTTCAATCTAAACGCAAAATGAGCATGATACATTTGAACAAAATAGACATCGAAAACACACCCAAAGTGCGCCGTTTGAATATTATCAACGGAATTTCGGGGATCAAATCTGCCAACTTGATCGGGACATCCTCCAAAAAATACGGATCAAATGTGGCTATTTTCAGTTCGGTGATGCACGTCGGAAGTGATCCAGCTTTACTTGGTTTCATCCTTCGGCCAGACAATGACGTGCCACGAAATACCTATTCAAACATATTGGAAACGGGCTATTTTACAATCAATCACGTACACGAATCCTTCATCGAAAAAGCACATTATACCTCTACCAAGTTCGAGTATGGCGAATCGGAATTTGAGAAGTGTGGACTTCACGAAGTACATCTTTTTGAATTCCCCGCACCATTTGTGGAAGAAAGTCGGGTGAAAATTGGATTGAAATTCGTCGAAGAAGTGGACATAAAATCCAATGGAACGAAATTGATCATCGGCAAAATTCAAGAACTTCAGATGCCGCAAGATTGCCTCGACGACAAAGGCTACATGCGCTTGGACCGATTATATGACGTGGGAATTGGTGGACTTAACAGCTATTATAGCCTCCGCCGAATTGCCACTTTTCCGTACGCACGCGTGAGCGAATTACCCGAATTTCAAGCGCTTGAAAAGGAGCAAGGTCGAGCTTAAGCAAACAATTATTTTTGAGGGCCTTACCCCAACACTTCCTGAATGAATGTTTTTTTGTTCCTGTGTTCTCATTTATTTAAGGACGGTCGGCGTCGGGTCATCCGCTGTAGTCCGTCAGCTGACGGAGCTGCCGCTTCTACCCCTAAGGCACAATGAGAAATTCAATTTTACCAGACGAAGGTAGAATGTTCAGGTCATTACCAAAAAAACTCAATAAAGAACCGCTTCACCCACTTCTCGATCAT
>CALFOS010000054.1 GCA_937919725.1 uncultured Fluviicola sp.
TTGAACTTTCGCTTTGTAATGAAATACTCCTTTCCGACAATTTGCCGGATTCGCGTTCGTTTAATTGGTTTCTGAATCGTATTCATCGCGGATTAATTTAGTCATCACAAGAAAAAGAAGTCTCTCTTCCGATCCTTGAAACGTATCACAATGCTCCCTTCGCCTTAAGTTCCAGGTATTTATTAATCGTGTTGATCGACAAATCTTCGGGCAAGGTAAGCACCGTTTGTATCCCATTTTGCCGCAATTCACGTGCCATTTTTGCTTTCAAGGAAATCATTCGCTCCGCCACGGTCGATTGATACACTTCCTGAATGGATTTCGATGGTTTGTAAGCCAATTCTTGCAATTCACTGTTTTGGAAGAAAACGACCACGAGCACATGCTTCTGATTGAGTCTACGCAGCATCGGGATGGCACGGCGCATCGAAAATTCTGTCTCGAAATTAGTGAACAACATCAAGAGCGACCGTTGTTTCACCGTTCGGCGGATGGAGTTGTAAAGTACTTCGTAATTTCCTTCTTTGTAATGCGTTTTTTGGTTGAACAGCGATTCTTGAATGCGGCGCATCTGCCCAGAAGATTTCTCTGCGGCGAGCATCGTTCCCAATTTATCCGAATAGGTTATCAAGCCTGCTTTGTCACCTTTTCGCAAGGCAATATTGGAGAAAACCAAGGCAGAATTGATCGAATAATCAAGCATCGAAAGGTTGTCGAATTCCATTTGCATGCTCCTGCTTTTGTCCAAAACACAGTATATGCTTTGCGATTTTTCCTCTTGATATTGATTCACCATCAACTCATTTCGTCGACTGGTTGCTTTCCAATTCACCGTCCGAATTTCATCGCCTTGCACGTAGCTTTTGATTTGTTCAAATTCGCTGTTGTTCCCCAATCGACGGATTTTCTTAATTCCTGTTGTCGTTTTTTGTTGTTGAAAGACGAGCAATTCGTACTTTTTCATTTGCACAACCGACGGATACACATCGAAGGACTGCGTGAGCGGAAGATCCACTCGGCGTGAAGCCATAAAGAACATCGAACGGATGATGATAAACACGTCGTCGAACTTAAATGTGCCGCGCGTTTTGGGCGTGAATATATAATTGAAGGTTTTGGTTGAACCGCCGAGTAGTGTTCCCGTTAATACCGAAGATCGATCTTGCATTTCCAAAGGATAACCTTCAATCATGGAAAAATTGATCGGTTGAGCACTCAAGTTGGTGACGGTGAGTACCACATTGTTGGCGTCGCCCAGGTTGAGTCGAGTTTGCACATCGCGTTCCACTTTGAGCGGTTCTTTATTCGCGAAAACGAGTAACACATCGAGCATTGTTAATCCAAACAAGGAGGCGAGGGTAACGTGTGCAGCAAATGCCACAGATGGAATTGCGTAGGCGATCACGTAGAGCAAAACCACTCCCGCGAACACCGCGAAAAACCAACGCGTTAGGTATATTTTAGACATCACCTTCACTTCTCTTCCTTCCGATTATTAGCGTGGAACTTCTATTGTTTTGATAATTTCTGCGATCACTTCTTCCACAATAGCTCCTTCCATTTCCGCCTCTGGCGTGAGGATCAAACGGTGATTGAGCACGTGAACTGCCACAAATTGAATGTCTTCTGGCGTGACAAAATCGCGCCCACGAATCGCTGCAACAGCCTTTGCTGAGCGAATAATTGCCAAGGACGCTCTGGGCGATCCTCCGAGGTAAATTTTCCCATGATTCCGTGTTTTG
>CALFOS010000055.1 GCA_937919725.1 uncultured Fluviicola sp.
CGGTTTCAGTTCTTCTCTATCCAAACCCAGCGAGCCATATTCTTCATGTGAAAACTGATGCTGATATTCAATTGATTGAAGTGATTTCATTGAGTGGTTCTATCTTATTTTCAACTAAGGATCGTGATTTTGATGTTTCGGCTTTGAACTCGGGAACTTACTTTGTGAAAGTTGTGACAGAACGCGGAGCGGTTGTTCGTTCGTTTGTGAAAAATTAAATTGGGCTTCGACTGTGCTCAGCCGAAGCGAAACCACGGGAAGCTCATTTCATCTGTTTCTGAACGACTTGGACTTAGCGCCCGGGGTAGACGGATATCCTTTTTCTTTTTCGGAAAAAGATAGCAGGCGGACACGGAAATAGCGCCCCAAACAAAACAGCACATAATCTCGCCAAAAAAAGTGAATCCAAACTCGACTAAAAATCTTCTAAGAAAATTTCTTTCAAGGGAACCAATTGCATAGAGAATTCAACTTTAGAATCGGACAAAGGTGTGAGGTAAATACTGTCCTCCGTAATTTCGTCCAACTTGAAATGCCAAACATCTTTTTTGAAATACATTTTTAGTTCTCGGCCTTCAGAGTCGAGGGAATAGTTGCCTGTTCTCCCTTTTTTGTGTCCGAGTTCTTGCATTGGGATGTACTGAAAATTTCCGTTTTGATAAAAAATCAGGAGTTCTTTTTGGTGATCAAAGCCCGCAGAAATATCCATTCGGTCAATAATCATTTGATCGATCATCCACACTTTACTGTTGCCATCGTTGAGTAAATAGTCGTAGTGAACCTTACTCAGGTCGACACCTGATGTGCAAGCTATGAGCCCGAAAAATAGTAAGAACACCAATTTTCGCACTAGAATATGAGGGATTTATCGCGCAGCTGCTGGAAAATTTGCTGCGTGGTTTCTAATTTCTTATCGCCTTTGATCGTTCGGAATCCACTGCCGTAGTCAAGTCGTTCGATGCCGTGGAATTCGTATTTTTTTCCGTTCCATTTGAATGCGCAATGAAAAAGGGTCTCGTCGTCGGAGTCGTATAATGCGAGCAACAAATCGTTTGCTCCAGATTTCTCATTCTTCCGAACTCCGATTAAATTCCCTCGAAATCCTCCAACTTTGACCAATTTCCCAGCCTCTCGTTCGAAAACAATTACGTGACGAATCGGCGGGATGGGCATTTCTGCATTCTTTGGGAAAATTCCAGCTTTCATTTCAAGAATGAACGCATCTTCCAGTTTTGCACTATTTTTAAACGGGGAAATTTTGAAGTTTTCGGGCGAACAGGTTGCGAAATAGGTGGAATCCGCTGAAGTGAATTCGCACACATCCAGTTCCTTTAGAATTTTCAAATCAAGTGGATTTTTGAATGATTTACCTGTGAAATCCGTTGTGACACTTTCAAAATAATCATCGCTTTGCGGAGGTTTGACTACTTCCTCGGGGCCTCCGCACATGGTGAACGTGGCAAGTATCATCAATAATGGTAAAATGTATCTCATATCGAGTATAATTCAATTAATTTTAAAGGTTACGGGAAAACTGTGAGTGCTTTGTTTAGGGCGGTGTTGAATAATTCTGAATCGACACCCGTTTCAATTTTATTCTCAGCGAACCATTCCAGCATTTTTTCTGTCGGCATGTTTCCGGTGAGATCATCCGCAGCCATCGGGCAACCACCAAATCCTTTTATAGTGCCATCGAATCTCCGGCAACCAGCGGTATATGCTGCTTCCACCAAGAACTTAGCATTTTCGGGAACCGTGTGCAAGTGCGCCCCAAACGCCACATTTGGCAAGCTTGGAATAAGCGTTTCGAAAAGTGACGACACTAATTCGGGCGTCCCAGCTCCGATGGTATCCGAAAGTGCTTGAATGTTAACGTCGAGTTTGGTGTACAATTTTTCGCACCAAGCCGTCACTAAATCAGGATGCCATGCTTCACCATACGGATTTCCAAAACCCATCGAGAGGTACAAAACGAGTTCTTTCTTGCTCTTTTTGGCAATTTCTTGAATGCGCTCTACGCGCACGAACGATTCCTCGATGGTGGCATTTGTATTGCGTTTTTGAAATTCTTCCGACACCGAAAATGGATATCCGAGGAAATCAATCCTATCGAAAGCCGCGGCATCATTTGCACCACGTTCGTTTGCAACAATAGCGAGCAATTTACTTTCAGAAGAAATCAATTCACCCAAAACTTCGGCCGTATCGCGCATTTGCGGGATTGCCATTGGTGAAACGAAACTCCCAAAATCAACTGTATCGAATCCGCACGCCAAAATTGAATTGATGTACTCAATTTTTTGTTGTGTTGGGATAAAATCGTGCAAACCTTGCATGGCATCTCTCGGACATTC
>CALFOS010000056.1 GCA_937919725.1 uncultured Fluviicola sp.
CATGTACCAAATAACTTCACTCACGTTTTGCGTTTGCGGAATGAATTGGTGCGATTGTAATTTAGCCCCCAACCAATAAATGAACAACATCAATACGGCAGGAATTCCCAAATACCAGTAAAAGCGGTATTCGATCATAAATTTGATCGCTTTCCAGTAGGACCGAAGCCCGAATGCCATGTTCTTCAAAAATCGCATAAGTCAAAATTAATCAAAGCAATTTCAAAACCGTCATATCCTTAGGCTTTTGTATCTTTGCGCTTTCTTTTTAACTGAAAAACTAGTTGTATGAACTTTAATACCTTAACGACCATTTCGCCGATTGACGGCAGATATCACTCGAAAACGAAAGAGCTTCGTGCCTATTTTTCGGAATTTGGCTTGATTCGTTACCGTGTGATTGTGGAAGTGGAATACTTTATTGCGATGGTGGAAAGTGGTGTGAAAGCATTGGCCGATTTCCCTAAGGAACAGTACGCTGATCTGCGCGCATTATGCACCAACTTTACCGAAGAAGATGCGCAGTGGATCAAAGACAGCGAAAAAATAACCAATCACGACGTGAAAGCGGTCGAATATTTCTTAAAAAACCGGATGGAAGCAATGGGATTGGAGAAATACGTGGAATTTGTTCACTTCGGATTAACTTCTCAGGACATCAATAACACATCGATTCCATTATCGCTCAAAGAGGCATTACAAAATGAATATTTGCCATTGTTAGATGAGGTGATTGAAAAATTACGATCACTAAGTTTTGAGTGGAAGGACATCGCGATGTTGGCGAAAACACATGGTCAACCGGCGTCTCCAACTCGATTAGGAAAAGAAATTCAAGTGTTCGTGGAACGATTGGAAATTCAAAAAGAATTGCTGATTCAAGTGCCATTTTCAGCTAAGTTCGGTGGAGCAACAGGAAATTTCAATGCGCACCACGTGGCTTACGAAGACAACAACTGGGTAGGATTTGCGAATCACTTCGTAAACGATATTTTGGGATTGTCGCGCAGTCAAACGACCACGCAAATTGAGCACTACGACAACATGGCCGCACTTTTTGACGGATTGAAACGCATCAACACGATCCTCTTGGACTTAGACCGCGACATGTGGACCTACATTTCCATAGAATATTTCAAACAACAATTGAAAGATGGCGAAGTGGGTTCATCCGCAATGCCACACAAGGTAAATCCCATTGATTTCGAAAATTCGGAAGGAAATATTGGAATTGCGAATGCACTGTTTGAGCACCTTTCATCTAAATTACCGGTTTCACGACTTCAACGAGATTTAACTGATTCTACTGTTCTACGTACAATCGGAATGCCATTGGCTCACACGTTCATCGCTATGAAATCTACCTTGAAAGGGTTGGATAAATTGTTGCTGAACGAAGCTGCTTTTGCTGCCGATTTGGAAAATAATTGGGCGGTAGTTGCCGAAGCCATTCAAACGATCTTGCGCCGCGAAGGATTCCCAAAACCATACGAAGCATTGAAAGGATTGACGCGTAAGAACGAAGCAATTACCAAAGAAACAGTGCATTCATTCGTGGATACACTTGAGATTTCAGATGAACTCAAAAAAGAGCTCAAAGCGATTTCACCACAATCGTATACAGGAATTCAGTTGGTGGGATAATTCATGGAAATAATTTTGCTTACTTTAGGAAAATAATAATCGATTACACATATCTGTAATCGACGAAATTTGGAGAAACATCCTGCTACTCGATTAATTGGGTATGTAGAAGGCTTCGCAAGATTCCGCTGAAGATGAGTGAAACGATGAATAAATCGAACATAATAAATTCCTTAGGTTGTCTATTGATGGGATTCTTTTGCGCTTTCTTTTCTGCTGCGCAGGAGGATTCGCTTCTTGCAGCCCCTGATATCAGATGGGGAGGGCTCGACAGAAAGTCTGGCACTTTGCTCTATTTTTTACCCAGTTCCGAAAATCAATTTTATGCACTTCGTTGGACGGGCAGTCGACTATTTGGATATTACAAAGTCACCAAACACGAAAACTTAGAGCGGGTAAGTTCTGCCAAAATTCGTCTCGTGGCCAATCGAAGCATTGCCAATTTTGAAGGAGCGAGCGTGATTGACGATAAATTTGTGGTGTTTCTCTCAGACAAGCAAGACAATCAGAATCATTTCTACATGCAAGAGTTTGATGATAAACTCGAAAAAAAGAACGATATCATCCTGTTAGCATCCTATGAACTTGACCGAAAAAGAGGGGCCGGATCGTTTCAATTTCGGGCATCGCCAAACAGGAAATATTTCGGCGTGATTTGGGAAATCCCAGGAAAAAGAGATACCCGCGATGTGTATGGATTTAAAGTGTTCGATCGGGAAATGAATCTGGTGAATGAAGGAGAATATAGGCTGCCTTTCGATTCCAATTTGTCTGAAATTCACGAACATTTGATCTCCAATTCCGGCGATTATTTCATTTGCCTTTCTGAGTACAAAGCGTCTGAACAAAAAACATTGTTTGCCTCAAAAATGGATTACAAGTCGCTCCACATCTACCGACTCAACGACACCTTGGGCTTGCAGGATTTCACACTCGACCTCGATGGCAAACCTGTCGTGGCGCTAGCCATGTATTCGGACGATAACAACGTGTTTACGCTCACAGGAATTTATAGCAACATTGATCAATCGGGAGTGGCTGGCGTGTTTTACCAGAAGCTCGACCTGAATAGCGAAAAAGTAATCAAGGAAGGATTCAAAGCGTTCGATGCGGAATTTATCACCCAAGATTGGTCGGATCGATCCATTCGAAGAGCGGAACGGCGCAGAGATCAGGGCAAAGGCGATCCCGAATTGTTCAGCTACAAAATGCGTGATGTCACCTTTCTCGAAGATGGCTCTATCGTGGGAACAATGGAACAATATTACGTGCAAGTACGTGCCAATTCCGATGGGCGGAGCTATCAATCTTCGAACATGTACTACTATTATTACAACGACATCATCGCCTACAAAATTGACACAACTGGCGCGTTTGCTTGGGTGGAGAAAATAGAAAAGAATCAAGTTTCCATCAACGATGGCGGACCGTATAGTAGTTTTGAGAGTTTTATTGACAACGGAAAAGCGTGTTTTATTTTCAACGATAATATTCTGAACTACGACGATAACAATGTTTTTGTCGAATCTGATCGACTTCAAGCTGCGAATTATAGTCGGCGAAGAAATGCAGTGGCGCTCGCTTCCATCGATTTGGAAACTGGAGAATCCGTCCGAACAAGTTTCTTGGATCGGGAAGAAAATAACGTTTTGGTCGTACCCAAAATGTTTACGGTGAACTACCGCACAGGTGAATTGATCATCTACTCAACATCAGGTCAGAAGGAAAAAATCGGGATCATTCGCCTTAATCGCGCGATCGAATCGGAGCCAAATTAAGCTTATTTCCGAGAGAAAATGTTGTATTTCAAGATGCACCATTGAGCGCGAAAACCATCTTTCCAGCCAATTTTCTTCCCTTCTTCGTAGGTTCGTCCGTAGTAGGAAATTCCTACTTCGTAGATGCGAACTCCCTTGATTCTTGAAATTTTAGCGGTCACCTCAGGCTCAAAACCGAAACGTTTTTCCTTCAATCGGACACCTTTGATCAAATCTGAACGAAAAAGTTTGTAGCATGTTTCCATGTCTGTGAGGTTGATGCCTGTGAATAAATTCGATAAAAAGGTCAAGTATTTGTTTCCAATCGTGTGGAAAAAGAACAACACTCGATGAGGATTCCCACCGATAAAGCGTGAACCGTAGACCACATCTGCCTCTCCACGTAGAATGGGTTTCAACAGTAAATTATACTCTTGTGGGTCGTATTCCAAATCGGCATCCTGAATAATGATGTAGTCTCCCGTCGCTTTATCGATTCCGGTATGCAAAGCTGCGCCCTTGCCTTTGTTCACTTCGTGTTTATACAAGTTGATTCCCATTTCTGGATGCTCGACGCTATATGCTTCCAATCGTTCCATCGTTTTGTCAGTTGAACAATCATCTACGATGATAATTTCTTTGCCCATTCCGCCATCCAATACAACAGCTCCAACGGCGTCCAAAATTTTGTGAATGGTTCGCTCTTCGTTGTAGGCAGGAATAACAATAGATAGCGTTTTGCTCATAATTCAAGTTAAGTTCGTAGACATCACATCAAGCGATCAATCCGCAAAAATACATTCCAATAACGATCTTTCGTCATTTCCGACCAATGAATTTCACCATATCGGTACTGATACGTTTGAATTTGACAGATTCCAATCAGTAAAAAAATCGTAGAAATGGCAGCTATTTTCGCCCATCGTTGACGAATGGAATCCAATGAAATTCCGAGCAATAGCATAAAAACAGGCAAATATTCTACGTACACCCTCGATGAGAAACTGCCGCCGTAGTACCACATCCACCAGCTCGAAAGCACGCAGGTGAGCAACAAAAAGAATCCAAAAAACGCGAGTGCTTCAAATTTTCGCTTGCGCCAAATCACACACATTCCAAGAAAGGCGATAAAATAAATCGGTGTGTACAAAAATAAGCCTTTTTTGTAACTGAACAACATGTCGATCATGTGCGGATGCCAGAAATAAAACCGATCCGTTCCGTAGGAATAAATGAAAAAATGTCCAGTCGAAAGTTTGTAAATGATGAGTTGAATACTCAAAATAAGTATGCCTATTCCAATGCCAACGAGCGCGATGCGCCAGCCTTCAAACAATTTTTGGAAAGCTAGTTTCAGTTGAGCAAAACTGCCAGCGAGGAAAGGCAAACTCAAAATAATTAAACCATTTACGGGACGAATGAGCACAATCATGCCGAGAAGCGCAGCACTCAATAGAATGTATTTTTTTTGGTGTGAAGTCAAATAGCGCTTGGCGAAATACACAAACATCGATACAAAAGCAAACGAATAAATGTGGGACAAGCCCGGCTCGACGATCGCGTAGTAAAAAAGATTCGTCCCAAAACACGCCGCCAGTATCACCAGCGATTTTGCGCGCTCATTTACTTCGTATAGCGTTAGCGTTTTAAGCAAAAAGAGCAATCCAACAAAGAGGTAGAAGAGTGCGGCTAGCGTCACAGAAACGACATAGGGAAACGAATAACCGTCCGCTTCGTAGTCGCTCAGGGTTGCAATTGCGTGTCCACCTAGGTAAAATGGTGTAATCGCAACCGCTGTTCCACAAAAGTATTTGTTGTAATTGCGACCATCGGCAGATTGAAAACGGTAATCGAAGTAAAAATGAATGTCGAAGTACTTGCCTTTTTCAAGCTCATCGTAGAAGCCATAATTCTGATCTCCATATACAAAAGTTGCTGGCAAATACGCGTAATAGCCTTTCGCATCCGAGCAGATCGTGCCCTTCCAATAGTCACTCGACCATTTCAAGTTGTTGGAAACCAACACCATGATCAACATTGTTAACACGAGTGCCCACTTAGATAAAGGAATGCGTTTCATCACCAACAAATCTACTCAAATCCATCCAAGAAATGGCGATTGAATCGATATGGCAGCCTATTTGAAATTTCACATTTATGTATCACTCTTAAAATCAAGGATTATGAAAAGTTCACGAATTGCAGTAGTAGGAGTAATTTTTATTGGACTGATAGGGTTGTGTTCCACGCCGTTGATCGCACAAACTATGAAATGAAGTTTTATCCAGAACGCGCAACCGAGGTGGATCGTTCGCTTTTTGGTAAGAACAGAAGTTCATTCGTGGAAATTGAATCTATATCGCAAGCTTGAACCTATATCGCACTATTGCGGTATTGAAATACAGCAAGCGAATATAGAATTCGTCAAATTCTATAATTCTCCCCGACCCTTTTTCACAAAATCCTTGGTCATTTCATCGACTATCCGTAATCTTGAAACATGAACCAACAGGCGAAACGAATAGCACTAGTAGAAATGGGCGGTTCCCACGACGAATGCCTCTACGCACAAATTCGCTACCTCAAAGCGGAAGGACATTTCGTGTCACTCATTTGCAATTCTTCACTCAAATCGAATGTCGATTACTTTGATGGACTCGACGAAATTCGTTTTATTGAACTCCGCCCAGGACTCAAGCAATGGATCGACCTTTGGATCATCCGAAAAATTTTGATTCGTGGAAAATTCGACTGCATCATTTTCAATACGGCGCAAGGAAACGTCCTAAAGAATTTATTGCTACTTCCAAAACCAAAAAATGCCGAACGTTTTGGCGTGCTTCACAATCTTCGAAAACTTCAAAATAGCCACTCGCAGAAAGTGATCACCCGAAATCTGAAAGCCTATTTCGTGC
>CALFOS010000057.1 GCA_937919725.1 uncultured Fluviicola sp.
CTGGATCATTGCCTACTCATTTCCGCCGAACAAGCGCGTAGGGGCGATGCGCGCTGGATATTGGTTCCGTTCGTTTCCCGATGCGCTAGACGCCACCGTGGAGCTAATCACCGCCGAGCCAAATGCGGTGGGAGAAAACATTCACTTCGTTCCGAAAAAAGGGAGTTCTATTTGGACAAAAGTGATCGCGGATGACGGCATTATCTGGAAGAAAAATATTCAAGGTTATTTGAAAAAGAATCCCATTTCAACTCCCGATTTGGTGATCATTACTGGTGGTCCGTTCATGCACTTCGGTTTAACTTCGTGGCTCAAAAAGAAATATGCGTGCAAAGTCATTTTGGACTACCGAGATCCATTTGCGATCAATCCTGGCTTTGAGAACCGGAAATTCAAGGTGTATATCAAACGAATGGTCGAAAGACGCTTCAATCGCTCGGCAGACGGATTGATTACCGTGAACGAATACTGCGGAAAAATCATCGAATTATTTGGAGAAAAGCCGAGCGTGATTGTACAAAATGGCTACGACGAAACGGTGGAATGTCGACCAGATGAGGTCAATTTGGGTAAATCGCTGTCATTTTCGTACGCAGGAAAGTTCTACTTCGATCCGACACCAATTCAAGAAGCGATCGAAGACACGAAGGGTCGGATGAATTACATTGGACCGGATGAAGAGCAACTCAATTTGAAAGGAGAATATGTTTTTTCGAGCGGGTTTGTCGATTACAAAGCGGCGCTGGAAGTGATTGGGAAAAGCGATGTTGGCATCATTCAAACCTTTGGACACGAGTTTCAATCCACCACAAAAATTTTCGACTACGTGCGCTGCGAACGATCGATTTTGATTGTCTCAGATGATAAATTGCACGAAGGATCGATCCATGATGAGCTTAAAAATTATCCGAACGTGTTTTGGGCGAAAAATGAGCGTGAATCTATTTCGAAGGCAATCGAGGAGATAAAAATGTCGATGTATACCAAACCTCCAGTTGGATTTGCGGATAAATATTCGCGTAAGCATCAACTCACAAACGTCATTCAATTAATCGATCAATTGCTGAAATGAAGTCGTGGGAACGCATATTGTTCATTCTTTCCGCACTTTTTGCCGTGTCGAGCCTGCTAGGTGAATTATTTTGGCCAGCACACGTTCGCTTTTTGCTCGACGATCTCTTTTTCCCCTTCGGATTGCTATACATGGCAAACACTTTTTTGAAGAAGAAAGAATGGCGCTGGTTGATTTTCAGTTTTGTTCTCCTTAGTTTTTGGGGAATGGCGAGCGATTTTTTGGCTAATGCATCCTTTCGAATTGCACCTGTGGGAATGTGGTTACGCTGGCTTAAGTGGCCGATCATCCTGCTGACGGTTGCTCAATTTGGAGAACTGAAATTTCAAAAACGCGCCGTCGAGAGCGGAGTTGTGATCGGTTTTTTTTGTTTGGCAGGGCTCAACTTATTCATGATGCTCAATCCATTTGGATTCGGAGAAGCACTCAACGGATTTTACGCTCCAAAGCCGGAAGTATTGCTCGCAAATCACCACGAATTCGGCGCATTTCGACTCTCTGGAACGGTGCTCAACCCAAACAATAATGCGATTCTATTTGGATTATTTTTGCTCTTCTTTCTTCACATCGATCCACGGAAATATTGGAAATACATCTTGCTCGCTTTCATTCTCATTTTTCTCACGCAATCGCGCACGGTTCTTATTACCAGTGTTTTAGTTTTGGTGTTCTATGTCGTTCGAGCGAATACGCGTAAAATAAATTTAATCGTGATTCCATCTGGAATTATTGCCATTGTTACGGGACTATTCATTTTTCGTTCCACCAATTTACTATCCATCATCAACGGTTCTGCTTTTCACTCGGACTCGTGGACGGAACGCGTGGATCACTATTCGATTTTGTTCAAAAGCTCACTTTCCGATTTAATTCTCGGCCATGGAATCATCCTCGACCCATTTACGCAGCTTGGATTTTACTTCGATTCAAGCTACTTGAGCATCACCTATCAATATGGAATTGTTGGGATGCTGATGTGGTTCGCGGCCCTCGGATCGATCTTCTTCCTTCTCCGGCGGTGGAATAGAAAATCGAGTTATGCTTTTTTCTTGTTGGTATTTATTTTGGGAATCGGAATGACTAATTTCACCTTCCTCAACGTAGAATGTGCCACGCTCCTGATGTTTTTAGCGGGTGCTTGGGTTTTTCTTGAGGGCGAGAAGAAACTCGGCAATCATTCCGAGGAAAAGACCGACTAAGATCCAACTCAGCAAGTCGCGTTTTGTTCGTTGTGTTTCTCTGAATCGTTGGTTATTTATGGTAATATGTTCCGTAGGAAAAACCTCAAATCCAATTCGTATTGCACGTTCCTTCGACGGTCGTGGAAGATACACTTGCATTTCGTGTCGCTTAATTCCTGCTGCCACGAGGGTGTCTGATATCGACCCAGTATAATTTCTGCAGACAATTCCATCGAATTGAAAAACAGTGTCTGCACGTGCGATTTCGGGAAGTTTAGATTGATTTTCAAGCGCAAACTCATAATCGATCCGCCAAATATCGATCGGCGATTGACGAATGAGCGAGAAAACCCCGACGAAAGTGCAAATCACCAACAATCCAAGAGAAATCCAATGCCGTTTTACGAACGCAATCATATACAAGAATACTAGTTTTAGAAGAATCTACGGCGCAAAAGGATGTTTAATTACTTTTGTTCTATTCAGAAATGACGAAATCAGTGGAAATAGATACCTTAAAAAATAGCACGTGGCAAGAAAAATTGCTCGTTATCGCTAGCGCGATGATGGTGGTCGTGCTGATCTTGAAAGATCAAATCATTCCACCTTTCATTCTGCTTTTTGTGCTCTCAACCATTCTGTTTTGGAAGGGGAACAAGCTACTTCGGAGTAAAAAAGTGGTTTTTCCCCTCATGTTCTTGTTCATTCTCTATGCAATTATGTTCTGTTTCGCTGGAAATAAAGCGCAGGGAATTTTTCTTCTCACCACCAAATTGTCTTTTCTAATCTTCCCAATTATTGCCCTCGGATTGAGCTCTGGAGTCAAATTCGCTTCCTTCGGATTAAAATGGGGATTCATTCTCGGCAGTGGATTTTCGATGCTGTTTGCCTTTTTTCGCGCAGTCATCACTGAAGGTGGGTTTTCGGGAGAGGCGTTTCATGCAAATGTTTACGGCGTCAACATGCACCCATCCTACCTCGCGTTGATTTTCATTTTCGCTTGCGCCTTGCTTGTCACCGACAAATCAACGAGTAAAGTCATCAAATATGGCAAATGGGCATTTCTAGCTTTAACCGTCGTTTCGATGTTCTACCTCCGTTCCTTGGGTGCATTTGTGTGCGTGGCGGCAATT
Source organism: uncultured Fluviicola sp. (assembly GCA_937919725.1). Classification (GTDB taxonomy): domain Bacteria; phylum Bacteroidota; class Bacteroidia; order Flavobacteriales_D; family Crocinitomicaceae; genus UBA4466. The sequence goes on from CALFOS010000057.1 coordinate 3,387, forward strand.
TTCGGAACGCTCCCAATTTGGAAAATGCTTAAAACGCGCAATTGGAAATGGCTGCTCACGCTACCAGTATATTGCATCATCTTTTTTGTAGGATTGAAATCATCTCCACGCATTACCAACGATGTGACTGCGAGTGTACATTCCACGGCAGTTTGGGCAGAATCGCCGAGTGAGTTTATTGCCAACAACGTCAATAACATCGAATCAAACACGGTTCGCTTGGTCGTTTGGACGGTCGCTGCGGATATGATTGTTCGCAATCCATTCGGTGTTGGAACGGGTGACGAAAACGATCTACTCATACGTGAGTACTACAAACACGGCTACACCGGCTACGCAGAACGACGATTGAATCCGCATCAACAGTTTTTACAAACGGGAATTTCCATTGGTTGGTTGGGGATTTTCACCCTAATTGCTTTATTCGTTTTCTTGGTGATTGAGGCATATAAAACGGAAAATTTGGCATTATTCATTGGTGCGATTTGTATTTCGGTCTCTTGTTTATTCGAATCGATGTTGGAGCGACAAGTCGGCGTGATTTTCTTAAGTATTCTCGTCTTCTACATCGCGATCACGCGGTTTCAGCAGGCAAAAATCGAAGCTCAGAAATGAAAATTTTAATTCTTTCCCAATATTATCCGCCCGAAATTGGTGCTCCGCAAAATCGTTTGCACGAACTCGCCGTGCGATTGAAAAAGGAAGGTGTGGAGGTAGAAGTGCTCACGGCCATGCCGAATTACCCAAAGATGGAAATTTTCGAGAAGTACAAAAACGGTAAAATTCGGGAAGAGGAGATTGAAGGAATAAAAGTGTATAGATCGAAGATTTTCGTTTCGAAATCGAAAAGTATATTAGCGCGCTTGCTGAATTATTGCAGCTTTGTTTGGACATCCTACTGGCGTGGACGGAAATTGGGTAATTACGATTTTTTGATGGTGGAATCTCCGCCGCTATTTTTGGGTTATTCTGCGATGCGTCTCTCTAAAAAACTGAAAGCCAAGCTCATCTTCAACGTTTCTGATTTATGGCCCGAAAGTGCAGATAAAATGGGTGTTGTGAACAATAGGCGCTTGCTAAAAATGGCGTACAAACTCGAAGCGAAGTGTTACAAACGAGCACATTTGGTTACAGGTCAAACGATGGGAATAGTGGACAACATTCGATCTCGATTTCCAACGGTGAACACCTTTTGGTTGCCGAATGGCGTGGACGTAGAATTTTATCAACTTGAAAAAACAGCAACTGGCGATTTCCGCGATCGCGCTGGATTGAAGTCAAACGATGTTGTTTTCTTTTACGGAGGAATTTTGGGTCACGCCCAAGGTCTGAGCACCGTTCTGGAAGCTGCAAAAAAAGTAGAGTCACACGATCACATTAAGATTGTGCTCCAAGGAGCTGGACCTGAACGGGAGGGATTATTGGCTCTAAAAGAAAAATTAGGATTGAAAAACGTGGTGTTCATGTCACCGGTTGAGAAAACACAGATGCCAGAAATTTTGAAATCCGTTGACGTCGCGCTAGTGCCTTTGAGGAAACTTGATATTTTCCGAGGTGCGATTCCTTCCAAAATTTTTGAAGCATTGGCAATGGAAAAACCGCTTTTACTTGGTGTGGATGGAGAAGCGCGCACTCATTTTATCGAAAAAGCGGAAGCTGGACGATTCTTTGAGCCGGAAAATGCAGACGATCTTGCTCTGAAATTGATCGAAATGGCAAGCAATCCAGCAGAATTAAACGCGATGGGTGAGCGCGCTCGAACGTATGTTTCGGAACATTTTAACAGAGATAATATCGCTCTAAAGTTCTACGATGTGCTCCGCTCAAACTAAATCATTAACTTCGCTGCAACATTGATATTGCGTTGATATGATCCCATTTTCTCCCCCAAGAATAGACGATAAAGTAATAGCAGAAGTTACCGCTGCGCTGAAATCTGGTTGGATTACCACAGGACCGCGCACCAAATTATTCGAGAAACTGATTACGGAATACTGCGGATGTCAAACGACCGTTGCGGTGAATTCCTGGACGATGGGTATGCAAGTGTTGCTCCACTGGTGGGGAATTGGCGAAGGCGACGAAGTGATTCTACCCGCTTACACTTACTGTGCGAGCGCGAATGTGATTATTCACGCAGGAGCAACTCCGGTGATGGTTGACCTCAACCAAGCAGATTTCAATCTCAATGTAGAAAAAGTACGCGCGGCAGTCACACCACGAACAAAAGCAATCATGGCGGTCGATATTTCCGGATTCCCGGCCGACTACGATTTGTTGATGGATTTGGTGAATGACTCGTCAATAAAATCTCAATTTAAGGCTTCGAATGAGCTGCAAATAAAACTCGGACGGATTTTGGTGATCAGCGATTCGGCCCACAGTTTTGGGGCTATTATGAATGGAAATCGCTCAGGAAGTCTCGCTGATGTTTCATCGTTCTCGTTTCACGCCGTTAAGAATTTGACAACAGCTGAAGGTGGAGCACTCTGCTTCGATTTTCCTGATGGATTCGATCACG
>CALFOS010000058.1 GCA_937919725.1 uncultured Fluviicola sp.
GCTTACAGCAACGTCTTTTGGCTTGCAAGCCATGAAATTTATCATCGTTGAAGATCCAAAAGTACGCGAAGAGTTGAAAGCAGCATCGTGGGGACAAACACAAGTTACCGATGCATCGCACCTCATTGTTTTGTGCTCGTACATCGCTGTGGAAAACGAACACGTGGATGCGTACATGCAAGATGTAGCAGCAACACGTCAAGCACCGATTGAATCGACCGAACAATTTGGAAATTACATCAAGGGCGCGATCTCGAACTTCACGCCTGAACAGAAGCAAGTCTGGGCGAGCAAACAATCGTACATCGCACTCGGTCAAGCTTTGCATACGTGCGCAACGCTCCGCATTGACTCCACTCCCATGGAAGGATTTGATCCAGCGAGTTACGACAAAATTCTTGGATTGAGTAAGCAGAATTTACACGCCAACTTGGCCCTAGCACTGGGTTATCGCCATGCAGAAGATGCCAATCAGAATTTTACAAAAGTGCGTAAATCTCCAGAAGTATTGTTCGAAACGATTTAAGGGAATACTTAAAACACAAACTGCCCCGACATCACTCAGCTTACTGATCGTCGGGGCAGTTTTCTTTTGGTATTTAAACTATTCGCCTGCTGGCAATTCTTTTTGATCGACTTGGAACCAGTCAATTTTTCGAGAGAAGTACATCGTGATGGCAAGAATGAGGAAGATTCCCAAACTTCCAAACAGCATTGCGTAATCTTGCAGTTGAATAATCACGAAGATGAAAATGTATAAGATCATCAAGATCGATCCGAGCACTCCCACGAGCGCCCACGATCTCAGCAAGGTTTTCGCGTACAAACACACCAGCGAAATTGTCATCGATGCCGCCAACAAATACGCCCAACCGAAGGCAATCTGTTCACTAAATGCGAGCACCAATACATAAAACATGACGAGCGAAAGTCCCACAAGCGTGTACTGAATCGGGTGAATCAAAATTCTGTTTTTTATCTCCACAAAAAAGAATACAAGAAACGTGAGTGCGACGAAGAGAATGGCGTATTTCGCTACACGCATTGATTTTTGGTAGACATCGACGCCCAAATCTAGGTCGACTCCAAATTCCGAGTGCCCGATCGAATGTGCACTCCCCTTCCAACTTTGTGGAAAATTGCGGTTCATGTTCAACACATTCCATTTTGCGGTGAATCCATTCTTCGAAATTTTGCGCGTGATCGGCAAAAAGTTGCCACTAAAACTAGGATCGGACCAGGAAGAAGCCAATTCGACTTTGGTCTCTTTTCCTATCGGTGTGAAACGCAGATATTCGGTTCCGTTCAATTTCAAATCGAAGGAGAAATCTTGTTTGATCAAACTCGAATCGAGCTTGTAGTATGCGTGCAATCCACTCCTGACAACATTCGAAGACAAAACTCCCGGCTGAAACATGATGTATTGATCATTCATTTTAATCGAAACTTGCTCGGTAACGCCTTTCAAATCGGAAAGCCCGAGTGTGAGGTACGCTTTTGATAAAAGCAGGTCTTCTTTTTTCAAATTGGCAGCATCCAAATCAATGTTATCGAAGGTTCCATCGATGTGAATAGACGAACCGTAAACGACCGTTTCATACATTCCTCGCTTGCGCTTTTCGGGATTTATTTCGCCACTGATATTCAATTTCTCAGGAAGTACATGAAACAATCCCTTTTCTCGAATTCCTTTCCCGTCCTCGCGCTGAATCGCGAATGGAATCGTCAATATCGGACCCGAAATTTGCTGAGCACGTGCATGCTTATCGCTTACTTCTTGGATAGATTCTTGCTGACGTTGGTTTCGCTCGCGAATAATTTGCTCGACCATAAAAGTGGGAACAATGAGAATTAGAATGAGGATAATGATAAAACTGATTTTGACGAAGATGTTTTCGAATGCTGCTTTCATAATGGATTGTTTATTGGTTTAGGGCAGAACGCAACAATTTCAACCACATTTCATGGCGAGTGCATCTTTTAACGAACGTTTGCAGAATATTTGTTAAACCAAAATTTGACTCAATAGCGTAGTACCTTCACGGTTGTATGTCCCGTTTCGGTTGTGAGCGAAATAAAATAAACACCCGAAGACCATTTCGATACATCTACTTTTGCACAGCCAGCATTCATTTCTATAGCAGCTTGAATTACTTTCCCACTTGCATCGCGAACAGAGACTTCTTTGATGTTGCCGCTTGCTTTTAGTTCAAATTTCCCATCGTTGAGCGTAGCGATTTCGATTTTTTCTTGAATTTCATTCACACCAAGAACGGCGATTTCCACCTCTTGCTGAAGCGTGTCCATATCGCATGGACTTTCGGCGATGAGCGTAACAGTGTAGATTCCACCGAGCGTATACGTATGACTTGGAGAAGTTGATGTACTTGTTGCCGAACCATCACCAAAATCCCAGATGTAGTTTGTTGCTTTTGTGCTTTGGTTGGAGAAATCGGCGTTTTGACCCGAAACAATTGCCAGAAAATGGGCTTGCGTGTGTTCCGAACTCGGTCGGAGGTTCCATTGTTCCAAACTATCGAGAACAGTTAATTCGGCGGCCATTTGTAATTTTTCAGCAACCAGGGGATCGAGTGTTCCGATGAATGGCGCACCAACCGGCGATTTACGAAAAACCGAAGCATAGAACGTGCACGCCGCTAAATAAGATCCCGCGTAACTTGGATGCGAACCATCGCCAGCATACAATCCGATGCTTGCTTCTGTATCGCGGATGTATTTCCACGCTGAACCAACGGGTGAAACTGCTCCTTGCACGGAGTCGGAAAAACGCATGTAAGTACTTCGAAGTCTAGCATTCATACCATCAAATGTGGAAATAGGTGTCCACTGCGGATCGCCGTTTTCCCGTCCCCACGTCATGAAAAAGAGCGCTTCGGAACAAAAATTATTAGCATAAATAGAATCGGATAACTGAATGGCATAGGGTAAAGTATTCGCATCTACTTGCGCATCTGGAAAGGATGGTTCTTGGCTTTGTGCTTGCAGCACGACGAAATCCCACGCTTGGTCGTTAAGTTTGTCGTAGACGATGGCGTTGCTCGCGTGATTGGCAAACGTTGTTCCTCCAGGCGTGTGCGAATCGTAATAAATCTGATCCCCTAGTGATAGTGCCAAATTACTCAGCATGGTCGGTAGATCGTTGTAATAGGTATAACTATTTCCGATGAAAAGAACGGAAACACTGTCTTGCGCGGACGAACCAAACGAGAAGAGTGTAAGTGTGAGAAGGAGAATTCGGTTTTTCATTAGATTGCCATGATTGACAAAGATACGAACAAAAGAAAGGGGTCACTATTCAATTTGCCAGGCAAAATAGGAGTGCTAAAAACCCGTGCAAGGGACGGAAGCGGCAGCTGCCTGCGCTTCAGTAGGCACTACAGCGGACAGCCCGACCCCGACCTTCCGTATTCATCACGTACGAAAGGATCACAAAATTACACGATCAGGAAGCGTCGGGGTTGCACCCAAATTGAGAAAAAACGATACCTTGCCAACTCAAATACATTCATCAACGTCTTAAATTCAAACACTTTTGCATGCGTCAGTTACTTTTTCTTCTTTCCTTCACTAGTTTGATCGGCTTTCAATCGAATGCACAATTCCTCTTCGATTTCAACCCAAACCTAGTTGTGAAAATCGGGAATGATACGCTCACAAATGCGTGGGGAGGCGGATTGAATTACACACAGTTTTCTGATTTTGATTTCGATTTTGACGGCGATTTAGACCTCTTTCTCTTTGATCGATCGAGCAACGACATTCGCGTATATACGCAAGAAGGAACGGGCACGTACAAGCGCTACGAGTTATTTTACAACGCAAAAAACTACTTTCCTTCCAACATACGCTACCGTGCTACCATGGTGGATTATGATACTGACGGCAGAAAAGATTTGTTCACCTACGGAATTGGTGGAATGAGCGTGTACCGAAATGTGGGCGACGCTACAAACGGATTACAATGGGAATTGGCGAGCGATTTACTCTACACACAAGTGCCAAACGGAATACAAAATTTGTACGTCAGTTCCTCCGATATCCCTGCGATTATTGATGTAGATTTTGACGGTGACATTGACGTACTCACGTTTCACATCGGTGGGCAGCATTTGGAATATCACCAAAATCAATCGATGGAAATTTACGGCATTCCCGATTCGCTCGTATTTATTCAAAAAAACGAATGCTGGGGAAAATTTAAGGAAGACATCACGACGAATTCGGTGATGCTGAACGATCCCGATGCTCCGTGTGTTGGCAGTTCCATTTCGAATCCCGAAAAAAGCGGTGCACATTCGGGTTCTACCATACTCGCTTTGGATTACGACAATTCTGGCGTGCTCGACTTAGTGCTCGGCGATGTTGCGTTTCCAAATTTAACCTTGCTGATCAACGGCGGAACCACGCCCAACAGCGATTCGCCAATGATTAGTGCCGACAACGCTTTTCCCTCCAACACCACACCAGCGAGCATGCAACTTTTTCCCGCTTCGTATTTTTTGGATGTTGATTTTGACGGTGTCAAAGATTTAATTGTCGGGGCGAACGCGAAGAACATTTCGCAAAATGAAAAGAGCATTCTTTTCTACAAAAATTACGGGTCGAACGCGCTTCCGAACTTTATTTTTACCCAAAATGATTTTTTACAAAGCGAAATGATTGATCACGGTTTGGGCTCCATTCCCGTATTTACCGATATCAACGAAGATGGATTAGAAGACATGATTGTCGCCAATTTCTTTCGCTACAAACCCATTCTCGACAAGGAAAGCAGTATGGCCTACTATCAAAATACGGGAACATCCACCAATCCAGTCTTCACTTTCGTGGACGACAATTACTTTAACCTGACCAGTTTGGGCTTTGGGCTTCGCTCTGTTCCCACCTTTGGTGATGTGGACAACGACGGCGACAAAGACATGTTTCTCGGATTGGAAAACGGAACCTTGGTCTACGTTCAAAATCAGTCTACGGGATCGGGATCTGTGTTTAATTCCACCATTCAAAATTACCAAGACAACAACGGGCAAGTGATTTTTGGGGGAGGATTTTGTTTTCCTCAATTGTTTGATTTGAACAACGACGGACTCCTCGACCTCATTCTCGGCAAGAAATCAGGAGAAATGATGTACTACCGAAATACGGGAACTCCCACATCGCCGCAATTTTCCTTGCACAACGCAAATTTGGGCACGATCAATACATCCACAGCTGGAAATCCAGACGGTTACGCCGCGCCACATTTCCTTCGCCACAGCGATACAACACATTTGTTCATCGGAGATTTTACCGGACGATTGCACAAAGTATCGAACGTTGATGGAAATTTGGATCCAACGCAGTCGTTTACCGTAGAATCGACGGATTATTTGGGCATCAACACCGAATCCTACAGCTCTCTTTGGGTGATTGATTTGAACAATAACGGGAAATTTGAACTCTACGTAGGGCAAGATTTGGGAGGGATTTACCGCTTCGAAGACGATCCCAACAGCGGTGTTTACCTAGACGAGCTTGAACAATCGCAGATTCAAGTCTATCCGAATCCAACGAACGGCTTGATCACCTTGAGTACGAACAATGGCATTTTGGAAACAGTGTATGTGATCAATCTTCAAAGTCAAGTTGTGGCGCACACAGAAGTTGGGTCGAGTAAAACCACGATTGACATGTCCGATTTACCACCTGGTGTGTATTTCGTTACGGTAATCCTCTCCAACGGACAGAGCGCAACGAAAAAGCTCGTAAAACATTAGCATTTACAGTTCGAGAATCCGCTCGAAATACTGTGTTGAACGCGTTGGTTTTCCCCTGAAAATTCCAAAAACCGTCGAACCGCTTCCGCTCATGCTCGCATAGATCGCGCCTTCGGAATACAATTGAGTTTTGAGATCGCCAATAATTGGGTGAATTGGGAAAATCGACCGTTCGAACTCATTTTTCAAGGTCTTCTTCCACTCATCGATCGGGCGCGATAAAATTTCCGCCACACCAATTTCATCTTCCGAAAAAACAACCCCTGCATACGCTTCTTTTGTTCCCACGTGAATTTCAGGATTGATCAACTTGAGGTAATAGCCCTTCACGTCGAGTTCTATTTCCGATAAAATTTCGCCTCTGCCCTTTGCAATTTGCGCTTTGTTGATAATGAAAAACGGACAATCGCTTCCCAATTCGGCGGCAAGACTCCGCAATTCGTCATCAGACGCACCAACTTCGAAGAGTTCATTTAATCCCAACAATACGTAGGACGCATCCGCAGATCCACCGCCTAACCCCGCGCCCATCGGAATTTCTTTTCGGAGATGAATGTACACATTCGGAATGGCGTAGTGTTTTTGAAACAAGCGAAACGCACGCACGCAGAGGTTCGATTCTTGATCTCCCTCTACAGAAATTCCCGTTTGCACGAAATTAAACTGTTCGGCGCGAAGTATTTCGAGCACATCTGTCAGCGGAATAGCCAACATGCACGATTCAATTTCATGAAAGCCATCAGTGCGCTTTTTCAACACCTTCAAACCCAGATTAATCTTCGCCGGAGGAAATAATATCATGTTTCAAAGTTAGAACAACTGAACAATTTTCGTAACTTTCGTCCCTCAAATATGCACACTTATGGCGACTTATTTAGATTTCGAAGAACCTTTGAAAGAATTAGAAGAGCAAATTCTTCAAACAAAAGAAATTGGCGAAACGAGCGAGATCGATATGACCGATAAAATCGTGGAGCTTCAGCAAAAGCTGAAAGAGAAAACGAAGGAAATCTTCACGGGATTGACTCCGTGGCAGAAAGTTCAACTATCGCGTCACCCAGATCGTCCGTATACATTAGCGTACATTAATGGAATTACTGACGGACAGTTTCAAGAATTGCATGGAGATCGTAGCGTTCGTGATGACAAAGCAATGGTAGGCGGATTTGGATTGATTGATGGAGAAACAGTAATGTTTATCGGTCAACAAAAAGGCGTGAACACTAAAATGCGGCAGTACCGAAATTTCGGAATGCCAAATCCGGAAGGATATCGAAAAGCACTTCGCTTGATGCGTTTGGCAGAGAAATTCAACAAACCAATAGTTACTTTGATTGACACTCCTGGTGCATTTCCAGGCTTGGAGGCTGAGGAACGTGGGCAAGGAGAGGCAATTGCGCGCAATATTTACGAAATGATGCGTTTGAAAGTTCCCGTAATCTGCATCGTGATTGGCGAAGGAGCTTCAGGTGGAGCATTGGGGATAGGCGTTGGCGATAAAGTTGTGATGCTCGATAACACATGGTATTCTGTTATTTCTCCCGAATCGTGTTCTTCTATTTTATGGAGATCATGGGATTACAAAGAAGTAGCTGCTGAGGCCTTGAAATTGACTTCTACCGACATGAAAAAGTTGGGGATTGTGGACGATGTGATCAAAGAACCAGCTTCTGGTGCGCACAGAAATCACGAAAAAACCTTCAAAATCGTGAAAGCGAGCATCAAAAAATACTTGGAAGAGTTGAAACCAATTGCTCCAGAAAAACGAATCAACAATAGAATCGAAGCGTTCTCGAAACGAGGTGTTTGGAAATAATAATTAAGAGATTCCATCTATTTTCTACCTAATTGTGAACTTTGACTTCTATTTAGAGAAACGAGTATTCAATAAACGTTGTTCCATATTTTGTGAACCATAAATAGTTGCAATTCCCTGTAACTTTTAGCCTCTCAAGTTTGTTCTACTTAAAATCGTGCTCAACTGAAATTTGATGATGAAAAAATTGATCTTTATATCAATTATTGCTCTAATTAGTTCATGTGCAAAAGAACAGGATTGTTCTGATGGTGGATTGAATATAGGTTTTACAACCTTCGATCCCAATGAAAATGATACCGTTCGGATTAGAAATTTTGAAAAAGGTGATGGATTTAGCACTGCACTAAGTGAAATCGTGTATGTTTTCCTCACCATCGAGGACGAAATGAATGGAATTACGAACGGATCAACTATCGTTTTAAGAGGAAACTCCGAAAACTTTCATCCAGATGATGCCAACAACCAGGGATTTTTATCTTCCTATTACGATTATGAAGTTGAATTTCGAACAAACGTCTATCGAATTTCAAAAATGGGTGTTCTGAAAAAATCAAAAAAATGCGGGGGGTTACTTTCTTTGGACTGTCCTACTTGCTATAGCCCAGTCACAAGTTTCGATTTAAACAATTCCCCAAAGGTATTGGATGGAAATGAAATTTACTTCCTCGAATAGTTCGATTAGATGCAGCTTTGCCAGAATTAGATAACTCTTCTGTTTTTTTGCTACTGTGGGTGAACTTACCAAGTAATTTGTAAGTCCCTCTCTATTTTTTCGTCAAAACGATTATCTTGTGACAAACTGACGAACTATGATTCTAATTATTGGTAACGGTATTTCTGGCGTAACAGCCGCCCGCAACATTCGCAAAAAAAGCGACGAACCAATCACGATCATCTCATCAGAATCAAAATATTTCTTTTCAAGAACGGCGCTCATGTACGTATACATGGGGCACATGAAATTTGAGCACACGCAACCGTATGAGCCACATTTTTGGATTAAAAATCGAATTGAATTAAAACAAACCTTCGTTGAATCCATCGATACAGATGCAAAAACGCTATTGTGTACTGGTGGAGAGCTCCTTCACTACGACAAATTGATTATGGCAACAGGCTCGAAACCGAACAAGTTTGGGTGGAAAGGTCAGGATGCTAAACACGTTCAAGGCTTGTATTCCAAGCAGGATTTGGAAAACATGGAGGCGAACACACAAGGAATTTCAAGTGCTGTGATCGTCGGTGGCGGATTGATTGGGGTTGAGATGGCAGAAATGTTACTCACCCGAAACATTGAAGTGCACTTTTTGGTGCGCGAAAAGCAATTCTGGAACAATGTGCTTCCCAAGCAAGATGCCGTGTTCATCATGAAGCATTTCGAGAAGCACCATGGATTACACATGCATTATAGTGATGAGTTGGAAGAAATTCACGTCGATGAATCGAACTCAGCCATCGGAATTACCACTAAAAACGGTAATAAAATCGATTGTCAATTCGTAGGTCTAACTGCTGGCGTATCTCCAAACATCGACTTCATCAAAAAAAGTAAGATCGAAACAAATCGCGGAATTTTAGTCAACCGCTTTTTGGAAACCTCCGTAAAAGATGTTTATGCTATTGGAGATTGTGCCGAATTTACGGATGCTATTCCTGGACGACGATCCATCGAGCAAGTTTGGTACACCGGAAAATTTATGGGAGAAACAGTGGCGCATACCATCACAGGAAACCGTGTCGAATACAATCCTGGACATTGGTTCAACTCCGCCAAATTTTTCGATATCGAATACCAAACTTATGGCGACGTTCTAAGCAATTTGAAAGAGGGAGAATCAAAATTCGTGTACCAACATCCGAAGGAAGAGATCTTGTTGCATTTCGTTTTTGATACTGTAACCCGTCGATTTATTGGTGTCAACAACTACGGAATTCGCTTACGTCACCTTGTGTTTAATGCATGGCTTGACAAGAGCGCGACCATCGAAGAAGTGCTCGAAGATTTGGCATCTGCTAACTTCGACCCAGAATTTTACAAGACATACGAATCAGATATCGTAGCGCAGTTCAATACTGAATTTGGAACACATATCGTTGCTGCCAAGCGAAAATGGTGGCAAAAATTAACGAACGCTTAATCAAACTAATGGAAACAAATCACTCCGTATCAGGCGTTGAAGCGCATAAATTATCCGTCTTAAACAAGATAGGAATTGGTCTTTTTGGATTGGGCATCTTGGGTATAATTGAATTAATTACCGTCTCCATCCTAGGGAAAACAGGATTGACAAGTACAGCCAACTTCGATGCAATCATCATTGGTTCTTTCACTTTAATGATCATCGGTTCATTGTTTTTTACATTCAGTAAAACGCATTTTTCGATCCACACGCTCTACGGTAAACACACCAACATCACTCAGAAAATTGGCTTAGCGATTGGTTTCATTGGCTTTGGACTATTATCTGCTGCTTGGCTTGGAGTGAACCTAGAACCCGCTACACTCTTTTTGTGGTTGTCGCTTGGCCTAATGGCAGTTGGAATTTTCACGTATACCTATGGATCGTATGCAGGTCATACCGCAGGAATTAAAAACAATCATGTTTATTTCAATTCTTTTAGTAGTAGAGGTGCTTTGGGATGGTTGGCTGGAATTGCGCTGACCGCTTTCTACATTCAGATCTATTGGTTCAGCGAATCACTCGATTCACTTATCAGACTCTTCGACCCATTCTCATTTTTACTTCGTGGAACAGCTGCCGACCAATGGTTCGTATATGGAACAATCTATACATTTGTTATCCTATTTCTAGGAATCAAATTCATTTTCAAATACCGTCACAACAGGTATCAAATTGTTCGAACGATTTCTGTGATTTTCTTTCAATTAGTCTTTGCCTATTTCCTGCCATTTATTCTCGAAGCCTTCACGTCTCCTGATGCGGGATATTTTGGGAAAGATTTAAAGAATGTGTGGCCCTTAAATTATGGATTTACTGAGAGCTATCAACTCGATGCCATGGCAAAGGAAGGTGTTTCTGGAATGTTCTATTTCGTTTGGGGAATTGCACTGTTCTTAATTGTTACGCCATTTTTGACGTACCTCGTTGGTAAAAGATGGTACTGCTCATGGGTATGCGGGTGCGGAGGATTAGCAGAAACTGCAGGTGATAGTTTCAGACAATTATCCTCTAAAAAAGAGATTTCGTGGAAATTAGAGCGATGGATCATTCACTCCGTAATGGTGTTTGTATTGTTAATGACCGTTGCCTCCCTCTGGCCGTACTTTACGAAAAAAGATTTTGAAATCGGCTTCTTGACGATTACAAAAGAAAGCTATTTAATTTGGACGATAGGACTTTGTTTAGTTTCCGCAGTTGCTCTTACATTTGCAGCCAAAAAATTCAAGAAAAACATCTTATTACTCGGAGTTGTCATCTTAGTTTTGTTCGCCGGATTGGTCGCATACGCTTATTACTCAGAAAACACAAAAGTCTTCTATTTCAACAGTAATAGCATTAAGAAAGTGTATGGATTCTTTGTTGGCGCCGCATTTGCGGGTGTTATCGGAGTTGGGTTTTATCCTCTTTTAGGAAACCGCGTTTGGTGCCGTTTTGGATGTCCGATGGCAGGCTACATGGGATTATTTCAACGCTTCAAATCTAAATTTAGAATTACGACAAATGGTGCTCAATGTATTTCGTGTGGAAACTGCTCAACGTACTGCGAACAAGGAATTGACGTGCGTGCCTATGCTCAAAAGGGAGAAAACATCGTGCGTGCAAGTTGCGTTGGATGTGGGATTTGCTCTGCAGTGTGCCCTCGCGGTGTTCTCAAATTGGAAAATGGACCAGAAGAAGGTCGTTTTGATGGAAATCCTTTGATAATTACCAAGGATGGTGTGACATTGAATACCTAATTTCGCGGTGCAAATAAATCCTATGTCTAAACCCATCGTTACAGTTATCATTCCTGCATACAACGAAGAACAATCCATCGGAAAAGTGGTGAATGATATTCCGCGATCGATAGTCTCGCACGTGATTGTTGTGAACAATAATTCCACCGATTCCACAGTGGAAGTTGCACGGAAAGCAGGCGCCATTGTGCTCGATGAGTCCCGCAGAGGATACGGATGGGCATGTTTGAAGGGGATCGAACACAGTAAAACATTGAACACGGATATTGTGGTTTTTCTCGACGGCGACTACTCCGATTATCCACAAGAAATTCCAAATGTTCTTGCACCAATATTGGAAACCGACATGGACATGGTGATTGGGTCGCGCGTTCTCGGACAGCGTGAAAAAGGATCGCTCACTCCACAGCAAATTTTCGGAAATTGGCTCGCTACCAAACTCGTTCGCTTGTTCTACCGTGCGCGCTTCACCGATCTTGGACCTTTCCGAGCAATCAAAGCCGATTCTTTGGAACAATTGAAGATGTCGGACAAAACCTACGGCTGGACCATCGAAATGCAAATAAAAGCAGCCAAGCACAAAATGAAATTCTGTGACGTCCCTGTGAATTACAAAAAACGGATCGGAATTTCAAAAGTAAGTGGAACCATAAAAGGAACTGTACTTGCAGGAATAAAGATTATATTAGCGGTCTTCAAGTACCGATTTTAGATTGACTTGAAACAAAAAAATGTATCAAATTCAAAAGCGAATCATGCGGATATTGACCCTGATTGGATTAGTTGTTCTTCCCCTTCAAATGCTTGCACAAACTCAAACGTTTGGCGGAACCATCATTGATGAAAAAACCGAAAGAGAACAAGAAAAAGTTGAAATAACTATCAAACACAAAGAAACAGGAACCACTTACATTACAGAAACGGATGCTGATGGAAAGTTTTCTTTCATCAAAACACCTGTTGGAAAATATACCCTGACGATTACCGACAAGGATTTCGTGAAAGCACCCTTCAATTTTGAAGTGACCGAAACGCACAAACCAAATTTGGATTTTGCTGTGAGCCTAAAAGTTTCGTGGATGTGGAACTGG
Organism: uncultured Fluviicola sp.; assembly: GCA_937919725.1. Lineage (GTDB taxonomy): Bacteria > Bacteroidota > Bacteroidia > Flavobacteriales_D > Crocinitomicaceae > UBA4466. The sequence continues at coordinate 12,607 of CALFOS010000058.1, forward strand.
GGAGATAGCGGAACGCAAGAACACTATTGGTCGCAT
>CALFOS010000059.1 GCA_937919725.1 uncultured Fluviicola sp.
TTGTTTCGGAGGGCTTCTTTGTAGGATTCAATCGCTCCTTCGTAGTTTTTTTGACGCATTTGAGAATTCCCTAAATTGTGCATTGCATCACCGCGTTCGCTTTTGTTTATTTTTGTCGAACTTCCTTGCTGATAAATTTTTTCTGCTCGATCGTATTCGCGTGCACGGTAGGCAGATTGTGCCATTTCATCTGACAAGTCGATGTCGTCTGGCGCTTTTTTTTGCGCCGATTCGTAGTATTTTAATGCTTTCGCATATTCTTTATTTGCGTACGCTTTTCGGGCAATTTTCAAGGAGTCGCGCCACGAATCATCTTGTGCGAAAGACATCGTGCTTACCAAAAGTGCCAATAAGATAAGTAATCGTCTCATTTTTTAATCCATTTATCGAGCATTCCAACATAATTTCTCGACCACAATAAAAAGGCGATCCAACACAGAATTCCTAAAAATAAAGGCAATTGATAGCGTTGTTGCTTGATATCGAAATCTAAAGTATCTATTTTGGTTCGCTTCATCTGATTAATTTCTGTTAATAAAGCTGAAAGATCTGGAAATTCGCTCGAACTAACAGTCGCAGTGCCACCTGTTTGATTTGCCAATTTTTGGATAAATGCTTCATTTAGCTTCGAAACAACCATTTTTCCGCGGGCGTCGGTTTTGTATCCCAAATTCGGGCGGTTCGGATTTTCCGGGATCAATCCGCCTTTTGTTGTGCCAATTCCGAGGATGGAAAGTTGAAGATTTTTCTCCTTGATTTCTTCGATCACTTTCGTCAAACTTCCTTCGTGGTCTTCGCCATCGGTGATCAAAATAATGCCCTTCGTGGTTTTTTGCTTGGAGAACATCTTGGACGAAATATTCAAGGCAGCGCCAATATTTGTTCCTTGACTGGTGATCATATCCGTTTCGATGTCGGTGATGAACAACTTCGCTGCGCCATAATCACTCGTGATGGGCAAATGAACGAAGGAATTGTTGGCAAATAATGCGATTCCAATTTTTTCGCCGTGGAGGTTGTTAATGAGTTGAATGATTGCTCGTTTCGAAATATCGAGGCGCGAATAATCGTCTGAAATATCGCGCGTGTTCATGGAATTGGAAATATCGAGGGCAATCACCAATTCGAGCGACTCCGAAGTGCCTTTCACTTTTTTCGTTCCAAAAACGGGTTGAGAGATGGCCAGGATGAGAAAAACGATAGTATTTCGAAAGAAGAAGAATTTCAGAAATGCACTCATCGTCGATACGGGACGAAGATACGATTGAGCTACGCGCTCGGTGGTCGTATTCGCGAATCGATTGTTCTGGTGCACATTGTAAACGAAAATTCCCACGATTGGAATCAGCAAGATCAACAGGTATAGTGCAGATGGATGCACATATCCGAGTTGGTCGGCGGATGTTTTTCCAAACAAGCCAAAGGCATTGGTTACGAGCAAGTACAAAGTCCAAAAAATGATTTCCCACGCAGTGATACCTGTGTAAATGAGCTTTAAACGATATGTGTACCTTTTTTTACTCATGGCTTTTGAAAACGAGGTAATTTGTAGACCATGTAAGTATTGCCAGGATGAGTGCCCAATTTAGAAACGCAGCAGGATTAGCTGGTGGCTCCGATTTGAAATGGCTATTCTCGATTTTTCGTTTCTCTAATTTCTCAATCTCCTTGTAGATTTTCCTTAAATTTTCTTCATCTGTAGCTCGGAAATATTTACCTCCCGTCATCGACGCGATTTTTTTCAATTCTGGCTCATTGATCTCCACAGGCATTGTTTGGTAATGCGTCCCGAAGGTGGTCACCACAGGTTGTTGCGCCGTGCCATAACTCCCCACTCCGATGGTGTAGACGCGCACATTTTTTGCTTTGGCGAGGACTGCTGCTTCCAGTGGTGCTACTTTCTCGGGATCGCCGCCATCCATTCCGTCGGTCAATAAAATCACCACTTTTGATTGTAGGCTGTCGTTGCGCAAACGCGTTACAGCAAGTCCAAGTCCTTCGCCAATCGCTGTTCCTCCTTCCAAATAATCGCCGCTGATGGCATCAATTTGCTGTTTGACGATCGAATAATCCAACGTGGGTGGGCAAGCGGTGTATGCTGCACCAGCGTATGCGACCAATCCAATTCTATCTGCCGATCTGCCGTCTACAAATTCTTTCGCTACTGCCTTTGCGGCCTCTAATCGGTTGGGGGTGAAGTCCATGGCGAGCATGGACCCCGAAACGTCCATCGTGATCACAATGTCGATTCCGTTTTTGTAATCTTTGTCTGTTTTTTCGTAAAGTGCCCAGTGGAATGGCTTTGCCATGGCAAAGATGAGCAAACAGGCTATGATTCCATATATAATTAGGTTCGCTTCACGGAGTCGCCCAATCCATTTTGATCCAATAGCGCGTTGGTCGCTCGTTCGTCCGCTGTATTTCACTTCACCCTTCCGCGAATGTTCGAGGCGGTAGATGAAAAATAGGATCACAGGAACGGCGCACAAGAGCCAAAGCCAATGTGGGGAGAAGAATTCGTATTCCCAAAAACGGATGTTCCAGTTAGTCAACATTATCAAAGTCCAATGGACTGGTTTCAGCAATTATTTGTTTTACAAGAGTCGATTGACGCAAAATAGCAATCACGTCGGGTTTCGATTTGGCGAATTTCACCATGTCCGATTGTGACAAGATTCGCGCAATAACGTCCACTGTTTCGGGATTTAACCCTTGTTTGGTGAGTAATATTTTCGTTTGCTCGGTTGTTTTATCAAGCAGCGAAAGGTTGTATCGAGATGTGAGGTAGGAGCGCAGGATGTACGATAATTCCACAAAATGTTCTTTGAGTTGATCTTTGTTCCAAAGTTCGCTTTTTTCCAAAGCTTCCACGGCTTTGATGGTGCGTTCTTTCAAACTCATTGGGCGAAAATCCACCCGCGATTTTAATTCTCGATCCCATCTTCGTCGGCGTGCAATCAACCAGCCCAAGAGCAGTGCAACTGCAACAATGGCGATCCACCACCAATTTCGTTTAAGAAATTTCATGGGCGAGAATGGCTCGCTCGGGATGTCTGCGTAGTTTTCGCGAATTCCGTATAGATCGAAGTCTTTTTTGGATGCTACCAACCTCACTTCAACACCCAAATTAGCAAAGCGATACGTGGAATCGTTAATGCGAATTTCGGGACCAGGGAGAATGTACTCGCCATCTTCCCATGCAGCGAGTGTGTATTCCCCGATCCATTTTTTGTTTTTTCCGAGGACGATGATGGTGTCGTGAAACGCTTCAATCAATTCAAATTCTGCTCCTTTTTTGGAGAGGGATCCATTTTGATTTTTGAATCGAGCTTGGATGACGTCAATTTTTTCTGAAAAGGCAATCGAGTCGGTGAGTGCTGTTTTGACAATGTATTTCACTCTAAGGGGTTCGCCAATTGCAAAATTATCGCGCGAAATTTCTTCCAATAATTGTTGTGTACGACCAGCGAAGGTCATGGAAACAAGGATCAAAAAGAGCGTGTTTTTCATCATCTGCTTTTAAATAAATAGATGAGTGGCTTGATGTAATCTTCTTCCGTAGCGATGGATGCGTAGTCGATTCCTGCGCGTTTAAATTCTTTGAACAATTCTTCTTCGAAGCGAGCAAAATTATCGGCGTGCACTTTTTTCGCAGTTACGCTGCTTGAATTCACCCACGTTGTTTCGCCTGTTTCGGCATTGAAAAGTTGTACAACTCCGACATTCGGCAGTTCACTTTCCGATTGGTCGAACAAACGAATGGCAACCATGTCGTGTTTTTTGCGCGATACCTTCAGCCCTTCCATATAGTTATGGTCGTCCATAAAATCGCTGATCACAAATCCAATTGAGCGTTTTTTTTGCGTGTTTCGGAAAAATTTGAGTGCTTCGCTGATATCCGTTCCTGAGTGATCTGGTTTGAGTTCGATCAATTCGCGCAGGATCACGAGTGCGTGTTTTCGACCTTTTCCTGGCGCGATGTAGCGTTCTACTTTATCTGACATAAAAATGGCGCCCACTTTGTCGTTGTTAGAAATAGCTGAAAATGAAAGCAATGCAGCAATTTCTAGGGCGAGATCTTTCTTGGTTTTTTCGTGCGTTCCAAAATTCTCTGAGCCCGACACGTCGATGATCAACATCACAGTCAACTCGCGTTCTTCGTCGAATACTTTCACGTAGGGTTCGTTGAATCGCGCAGTCACGTTCCAATCTATCGTTCGTACTTCGTCGCCAAAATGGTAATCTCGAACTTCGCTAAACGTCATTCCTCGACCTTTGAAAGCAGATTGGTACTCACCAGAAAAAATATGCCTAGTGAGTCCTTTCGCCTTGATTTCAATGTGACGGATTTTCTTTAAAAGTTCGTTTGTATCCATTTTTCTGAGATGTTTATGGCACCTCTACTTTATTGACAATTTTTGAAATGATATCGGATGGCGTCATGTTTTCGGCTTCGGCTTCGTACGTCAATCCTAAGCGGTGACGCATCACGTCTGGTGCAATTGCGCGCACATCGTCGGGAATCACGAAACCGCGACCTTGCAAAAACGCGTATGCTTTGGCGGCAAGCGCCAGATTGATACTCGCGCGGGGCGAACATCCTACGGAAATCATTGGTTCCAAAAATCCGAGTCCGAATGTGGCAGGTTCGCGGGTTGCAAACACCAAATCCACGATGTATTGTTCAATTTTTTCGTCCAAGTAAACTTGTTTCACGAGCTTGCGGCAACGGTCGATATCGTCGGGTGAAATTACCTGTTGAATTTCAGCCAAACCGCCTTCGCGAACGTTTGACCGGATAATCATTTGCTCTTCCAACTTCGAAGGGTAGTCCAAGAAAACTTTGAGCATAAATCGATCGACTTGTGCTTCAGGCAATGGATAGGTTCCCTCTTGCTCAATTGGATTTTGCGTAGCAAGGACCAAAAACGGCTTTGGTAGGGGATACGTTGTGTCTCCGATGGTAACTTGTCGTTCCTGCATCGCTTCGAGTAACGCACTCTGAACTTTCGCAGGAGCACGGTTGATCTCATCGGCCAATACAAAATTGGAGAAAATAGGACCTTTTTTCACAGTAAACGATTCGCTTTTTTGATTGTAAATCAGGGTTCCCGTAACATCCGCAGGCAAAAGATCAGGCGTGAACTGAATTCGGCTGAATTCTACGTTGATGGCATCCGCAAGCGTCTTGATGGCAAGTGTTTTCGCCAAACCGGGCACTCCTTCGAGCAATACGTGTCCATCTGCGAGTAACGCAATCAACAAGCGATCGATCATGTAGGATTGTCCAACAATTACCTTCCCAACTTCTTTGCGAAGCAGATCTATTAGTATCGCTTCCGCTTTTATTTTATCACTTACAATTCGCAGCGCTTCCGCTGGATTCATCGGATTGTTATTCGGATCCTCCATTCTAATCTTTAAATTCAAACAAAAATGTAAAGATAAGTACCTTAGGGCTTGATTTTGCTGTTAATTATTGTTAACATTGCTTTACAACCAGTCGACTATTTAATTTATATGGAATCCAGAAATTGCAACGAGTGTGGTCAAAAACTGTTGGGGCGGAAAGACC
>CALFOS010000060.1 GCA_937919725.1 uncultured Fluviicola sp.
CGATTCCGTTTCTGGATTGATTACACTTTTATCGCGAACGCATTCAGGCATTTTCGATTATTTTGTTTCCATTCATGAAACGGAACTCTCTAAGCGCATGTCTGTAAGCCAAGAAGAACTGAAACGTCAATTGGAATATTTGGAACAATATGGAGTGATTGACGTTAATTTTCGATCGTATTTGCCCAAAATTAGTTTGCTGCACGAGCGACTTCCAGATAATTATTTACAACTCAATTTCACGATATACGAGCAGCGACGAGAGCTAGAGCGCAGTAAATTAGAGTCGATGATTGACTATGTTCGCTCATCGGATTGTAGAACAAAGCTCATTTCGGATTACTTCGGTGGATCTGTTCAAGCGTGTGGCAATTGTGACCGGTGCAGAGAAGAAGCCGACAGTAATTACACTTTTGAGGAACTGATCGAACTCATTCCCACCTTGCTTCCATCCAGTTTCGACAGTTTGGTCAATCGGCTTTCGATCAAAAAAGAATTGATCATGAAAGCTGTACGGCACTTGATGTTGGAAGAAGAAATTCGATTTGAAGACGGTAACTATTATAAAAACTAGCACTATAACGACCCATTTTATCCAATGACCAAACTTCACCTGTTTATTTTCGCGCTTTTCTTTGCATTCGTGAGTTCCGCTCAATCGACGTCAGAATCTTATCTTGTTTCGTATGGACAAGTTTGGGGATTCCTGAAATATTTTCATCCTCAACCAGGTAAAATGAATTGGGATGAGCAATTATTAAGGGATTATGATCGAGTAAAATCGTGCACATCTCAGAAGGAATTCAACTCAATTATCGATGAAATAATCTGGAATTGTGGGGATTACAAAGCGAAAGAACGGAATATTAAGGACTACGGATTGTTCACTGAGAGCATGGAGTGGTTGGATAGTGAGAACTTTTCTGAAAAGAATAAAGAAGCAATGAGAAAGCTCTATTTGAACAAGCCCAAATTTGCAAACAAGTACATGAAAAGTAGCAGGTCTCAAGTTCCTCATGCACGGAATGAAATTAAATATTGGGAAGCTGAAACAAATGAAGCTGTTCGCTATCTTGCCATTACACGGTATTGGAATATCATCAACTATTACTGCCCCAACAGATCGATCATTACGAAAAACTGGACTGACGTTTATCTAGAGCAGCTGCCTCATTTTACCGAAGCGACAACGGCTCAAGCCTTCGAATTAGCCGTGATCTATTTAAGCAATGAAATCGAAGATGGTCATGGCTACCTTAAAATCGATGGCCAATCAGCAATTCGTTACAAGTACTTACCCTTCAACTGCGAAACGCTCACTGAAGGAACTTTCCTAACTTTTGTGAGTTCAGATAGTTCGCGTATGTATAACTTAGAGCGTTTGGATAAAATTATTTCACTCGATGGGCTTTCGATAGATGACTATTGGATTGAGCTTGACAAACGGATCCCATCGTCCAATTTTCACGACGCCAGTAATTCAAACTTCAACCTTATCGAAACTCTGAAGGATTCTGTCAGTATGACTGTAGAAAGAAATGGAAATTTGATCACCGAAACACTTTATTCAAAGGAGAACAGCCGTTTTACCCCAAAAGAGTATCACCCAATACTAGTGCATAGAACCGGTATATATACAGATTCCATTTCAGATATTTCATACGGTTATTTAGATATGGGTAAGCTTAAACAACGTGATCTTACACGCTCCTTAAAAGCTTCATTAAAGACAGTCGATCATCTCATCATCAATTCGAGAAATTATCCAAATGAGACAATTTTCGCGCTCGGTCGACTACTGATCAAAGGCAAGCATCACTTTGCACAATTTCGTAGAATGAATATTGATTTCCCAGGCTCGTACAGTTATGATGACGGAGTTAAAATTGGTGGATTCCGAAAAGGATTTTCTGGTAAAATATACCTATTGGTTAACAACAGAACTATAAGTCAGGCTGAATATACGGTGATGGCACTCCAACAACACCCGCATGCAGTGACGATTGGCGAACAAAGCGCAGGCGCTGATGGTGATATCACTCAAATCCCTATTGGGAACGGAATTAATACCAATTTTTCAGGCCTCGGAGTTCTCTACCCAGATGGGACAGACACTCAACAAGCTGGAGTTAAAATCGACATCGAAGTTGGTCGAACATTCGAGGATTTAAAAAACCTAAACGACAGTTCACTCAATAATGCACTAGAATTAATCCGAAATTCAAAAAATTGAATTAATTCTTCATCATTGCTTTCAATTCGTGCACTTCTTGTTGCAACCCTTGCAGCGTTTTGGAGAGTTCTTTGTCGTCCAAACGCATTTCGGGAAGTTCAGGCGAAATATAGTTGACGAATTTCCAAATTTCTAGAATGTCATTTGCATGAACCAGATACGGATCGTAGAACGTATTCGTTGAGCACAATTGAAACGATTGTTCCGAATTGAGAAGGTTGTGAACCACTTTGAACACGATTCCTTCATCTTTGGTGACAACAATGCACGGCGTTCCGCTTCGGATAGACATCCAATTTTGAATAAACTCTGCTACCACATATGAACCTTCAACTACTGGCGGCATTGAATCTCCCTTGATTGGGAACGAACGGTATTTTCTATCCTTCGACAAAAACGGCAGATGGAAGGTTGGAAGCACTTTGATGTAGTCCGGATCGGCATAGCCAGCCGTATAACCCGCACTCGCTTTCAAAGAGATCATTTCAATCACGTCCTCGTTGTTTTCATCAACCATGGCGGTCAATACGCGTAATTTTTGACCTTTCACATCCGCAGTGAGACCCTTATCGATTTTTTCCCATTCAGATTCTTTGTATTTCTCAAAATCTTTTCGAACCAAATCGTCGATTGAAACGCGGTAGTAATCGCTAAAAAGAATGAGACTATCCAAATTTGGGTGCGCCACATTGTTCTCGTAACCCGAGTATGAACTTCTAGTTAAACCGAGATCATTCGCCACCTCTTCTTGCGATTTCCCTAGTCTTTTCCGTAATAATTTGAGATTGATCCCTATTGCCATGTCGATATTTTAATCACTAATTCGTTGGAAATGTAATCATTTCTTAGAAAATAAGCAACTTTTTGACTATTTTTTAATCTATTAAATGGATTTCTTGTCCATTTAATCGCGATTTAACAGCCACATATTTGGCTCCGAGGAAGATGATTTGCGAGGAATAATAGACCCAAGCGAGAATCACTAGAATTGTTCCGACTACACCACCGCTCGCTGCGAAAAAGTAATTGGTGAGGTAAAATTGAATGACTAATTGCCCGATGTAGATTAACAAACTGGTTAGAATTGCCCCTTGAATCGCACGTTTCCAAACCACTACTCCATCATGCAAAAATTTGAATACGCATGCGAAAAGGATGGCATTCGCCAGCAATGGAATCCCATGTTGGGCAACATAAGTGAAAATGGTATTGAGTAAATCGTGGTTGGCCAACAATTCATTTCCAAGCGATAGAAAGATGGTTTCCGCGAAATAGAAAATGACCAAAAGCACCGTTGCGCCAGCGATGAAGACCATCGAAAGTAATCGAAACAGAGCACCACGAACAATTTTTCGCCGTGTTCCTGTCAATTTATCCAAATTATAAAAATCGTTGATGCTATTGCGAAGTGAATTCAAAATGGCAGTTGATGAGAACAGTAAAGCC
>CALFOS010000061.1 GCA_937919725.1 uncultured Fluviicola sp.
CGCTCTCCCTCTTGGACTCGAACCAAGGACCCTCTGATTAACAGTCAGATGCTCTAACCAACTGAGCTAAGGGAGAATTTCTACCTTCCTCTCGAAAAGCGACTGCAAATATATGGAAAGAATTTATTTTAGCGCAAGAAAACTGAAAAAATACTGCGTGAATCCTCGATTTTATCGCTTCACAACAATCGCGTCTTTGAACCCCTTTTTCTGAATATCGGGCAAAGCTGCGTTTGCTTCCAACTTATTCGCGTAATTTCCAACAGTATAGATGTACTTGTACGCGCTCGTTGTGTTCAGTTGTACGCGCGTGATCGTCATGCCAAGTGATTTCCATCGGGCGTCGTCGGTATCTACCCACTCTTTGGAGGAGGCAATTTGGATGGCATAAGTTAAATTTTCGCTCGAATTTGCATTCGTTGTGCTCGATCCGTTAGTTGAACTCGTCGTGGTTTCACTTTTTGTGAACGAAATATCGGGGTGCTGTTTTTTGACGAAATCACGGAATGCCCGGAAAATAGCGGAGGCGATGATCTCTTGACCGTAGGTGGAATTGAGGTAATTCGCTTCTTTTTCGTTGGTGATGAAGCCGCACTCGACCAAAACGCTGGTCATTTGAGTGAATTTAAGCACTTGAAGTGAGTGCTGAAGGTCCGATTGGTCTTTCACGCCGCGCGAATGTCGTCCGGCGCGAGAGGAAAATTGATTCTCAATCTGGCGCGCGAGGGTAACAGATTTGGCAGCAGACATGGAATGCACGTGCGATTCTGTTCCACGGACGGCTTTGGAGTCGTTGCCGTTACAATGGATACTCAAAAAATAATCGGCTTTGGAATTGTTTGCTTTGTCCACACGGTTATCAAGCGAAACAAACGAATCATCTGTACGGGTGTAAATCACTTTTACGTTGGTCATATATTTCTCAATATAGCCTCCCAAAAATTTCGCCATTTTCAAATTGAGGTGCTTCTCATCTTGATGTCCAGCGATCGTGGTTTCGTGTCCAACATCCTTGCCGCCGTGACCTGCGTCGATCACCACCACGATTTGCTTGCTTTGCGCGAATAAATTTCCACTCGAAATCAATAGAAATGAAATCAGTATAAAGAAAAGATTTCTCATACCACAAAATTAGCACGAATTGTTTTTCGTTTCTTTGCAGAGTAAACAGCTTTCCAATACTAAATTGTTGAAATCACACCCATCTCAAAAACGCGTTGCGCTCATCGAATTCGCCTCATCCCATGACGAATGTCTGCTCACGCAAATTATTTCGCTCAAAGATTCAAACTGCTGGGTGCGCTTGGTGACGAATCAAACGATCAGAGATCGGAACGAAAACTTGGAAAACTTGGTGGACGAATGGGTAGACATTGATCCGCGCGGTGTGGGAATTCTTGGAGCAGCGATTGGCGATGCATTGATTATTCGTCGACTCATGCGATCGCTGAAACGAGATAAAATTGAGCTCGTAATTTTCAATACTGCGCAAGGTGGTCACGTTAGAAATGCGTGCTTATTTTCCCTGTTTCATAAGATCGAATTCGCGGGTATTGTACACACGATTCGAAAATTTAACGGGAGCTTTACCCAAAAAATAATTCACCTTAAAATCATCAACTATTTCGTGCTCGCCGAATTTTTGAAGGAGCAAATTCCACCACAAAATAAGCTGCAAATCGAGGCGTTTTATCCTTTGGCATTTCCGAAGAATGATGGCGAAATTAGTGAAGAAAATCCTACGGAAAAGGACACGGTTCTCTTCGCGCTGATTGGCGGAGTCGAACTCCGCCGAAAAGACTTGATTGGCTTCGTTTCCATCGTTCAACAATGCGGCGAAAATGTGCGCTTCGCCTTCCTAGGAAAAGCGGATCCGGAGCATCCAGATGTGATCGAATTGAAGAAGAATTTGACTGAAATTAATTGTCTGAATCGTGTCGATTTCTTCGATAAAAACCTTAATTCCGATACAATGAATCGAATTTTGCGAAATAGTAATGCAATTCTGCCCTTGATTCATCCCAACACACCGAGCTGCAACGAGTATTTTCGGAACCAAATTCCTGGCGCGATGAACATTGCTTTGGGACACAATATCCCGCTACTTTTACACGAGTCGTTCGAGCGCATTGCGGAGCTAAATTCGGCGTCGGTTTACTACCGATTGGAAGACTTTTCGATCGCTTTTGATGAGTTGAAATCGTTACACGATTCCCTTCGAAAAGCAATGCGACTGAACGAAAATTATTCGGTGGAATTTCAGCGAAAAAAGTACGCGGAATTCTTGTTTTCTTGAGTGCGTTTTGAACTCATTCGTCGCGCAAATCGTTCACTTCAATGTAATACATTCGCGGACCTCCAAGCATGATTTGTTTCTCGTCGGCGACGTAAATTTCTAACTTCGATTTAACCACAAGCGCCTCCTTCTGACTGTACGTTTTGAAGTTGATGTTTTCTTCGCCAACAAATTCTCCGTCAATGAGTTTTTTGATAATAACGCGGTTGTACGTCATCAGAAAAAATTCGTCCCCCACGATGTCGGCCGCAGTGAGTGCATCAGCCATCAGGCCTCCCTTTCCAATGAAGATTTGCTTGAAAATCGACACAGAATAGTCGCCTGGCGTGGTCGGAATTTTATACACCAAACAATTTCCATCCGATGGTTTCGCACGATTCTTGGTAAATAAATACAAGGTGTCATTATCGACAGCGAGAGCCTCGGCATCAAAAAAACGACGATTTTTGTCCGGTGGAAATGCTTTTTGTTCCGTATAATTGAAGGTGATTTTCTCTGCTTGAACAGAATCACGCAGGTTGATGTCCTCGATTTTTACTTTGTAAATCACCAAATCGGTACGCGAATTCAAGTTGTTTCCAATGTCGGCGATGTAGACAAAGTAATCGTCGACTGTGATGTCTTCCCAGTCGATATTGGTGGCGTTTTCAACAAAAACCGTTCGTTGAATTTTCCCTGCGGTGTCGAGTAAAAAAAGCGTTGGATTGTTTCCTCCGTCATTGTGTGCCACAATAATTGAATCGTTGAGGAAGTCGATGCCTGAAATTTCATTCAGCTCCGAAGATAAATGATAGGTTTGAGTAAACGCACTCGACGTAATGCTCAGCAAAAAAAGAAAAATCAGTTGTCTCATTGTTCGATGATTCGCACGAGGTCGATTCGGTGATCGCTCACTTCTTCAATCTCAATTACGAGGTTACTCAATATAAGTCGCGTGCCAGCACTCGGAATGCTTTCCAATTCATGGATAATCAATCCGCCAAGGGTTTCGTAATCTTCCTTTTTCTCGAGTTTCAGGTTGTAGGTTTCGTTCAGATAGTCGATGTCGATGCGGGCTGAAAAAAGGTATTCACGATCGCCCACTTTTTCTTCGATCCAGTCTTCGCGGTCGTGTTCGTCTTCTATTTCTCCGAAAATCTCTTCGATCACATCTTCGATGGTTACAATTCCAGATGTTCCACCATATTCGTCGACCACCACGGCCACGTTCCCCGATTTCTCGGCAAAGAGTTGCAACAATTCCTTTCCGGGAACCGATTCGGGGACGAAGTTGATCGGTAGTAAAATTTGCTTGATCGATTTGGGCGATTTAAACATTTCGAAGGAATGCACGTAGCCTATCACGTTGTCAATGTTTTCGCGGTAAACGATGATTTTCGAAAGTCCGGTGTCTATGAAGCGCTGCTTAAGTGTGTCAATGGAATCTTCTACGTCGATGGAGCAAATTTCCGTTCTAGGAATCATGCAATCGCGGGCTTTCACAGAGTCGAAACCGAGCGCGTTTTTCAAAATCTGCATTTCATTTCCGTATTCTTCTTCGTCTTTGATGCGTTGGTTGAGATCGTCGACATAGTGTTCCAAATCAACTTTGGAAAATACTTTTTCTTGATTTTCATTCTCTACACGAAGTAGTTTCAAAAACACGTTGCTCAAACCAAGTACAAAGTACGTTGGAAGATAGAGAATCAAATAAATGAGAATCATCGGTAATGCCATGATGCGCAAAAACCCGTTGGGGTTGAGCTGAACGATGGCTTTCGGTAAAAATTCTGCGAGCACAAGCACGAAGGCCGTAGAAACGACCGTTTGGATCAAAAGCATTCCAGCACTTTTATCTAGAATTCCCAAATATTCCGTAATTATTGGGTTCAGGTTTTCTCCTAGTAAAGATGCTGAAAAAAGTCCAAAGAACACCAGCGCAATGTTGTTTCCTAGGAGGAGCATAGCAATAAAATGCGATTCATTTTGGTAAAATCGACCGAGAATTTTGCCGTTTAGCGTTCCCCGAGATTTGTCCAATTCGATCTTGAGTCGGCTCGACGATATATACGCGATTTCCGTGGCAGAAAAGAATGCCGAGAAGATGAGCGTTAAAAATATGCCTGTCGGCGCTATGTCTTCCATGAGGGATTTAAGTGCGAGAAATATACGAAATCTATTGATTTAGAGAACATCTTGTCCAATATCCTTTCTGTATGCTGCTCCGTCGAAATCAATTTTTTCAACAGAAGCGTACGAGCGTTTCAAGGCTGTTTCCAAGTCTTTCCCATAGGAAGTAACCGCCAAAACGCGTCCTCCATCTGAAAGAACTACTGGCCCGTCTGGCTTTGTTCCTGCATGAAAAACGATGCTGTCGGAGATGGTATTGAGTCCGTAAATTTGTTTTCCTTTTTTGTGGCTTTCCGGATATCCGCCCGAAACCATCATGACAGTAGCGGTGCTTCGTTCGTCAAATTGGATGTCGCGTTCGGATAAAGTTTGCGTTGCGATGCCTTCAAATAAATCCAAAAGGTCCGATTTTAATCGCGGAATCACGGCTTCCGTTTCTGGGTCGCCCATTCTGCAATTGTATTCTATTACGTAAGGTTCGTTTTTGACGTTGATTAATCCAAAAAAGATAAATCCTTTGTAAACAATACCTTCCGCTTTCAATCCTTTTATCGTAGGGATGATGATTTGGTTTTCAATTTTGTCGAGGTACGTTGGATTTGCAAAAGGAACCGGAGAAATCGCTCCCATGCCTCCTGTGTTCACTCCCGTATCGCCTTCGCCAATGCGTTTGTAGTCCTTCGCTTCGGGCAGTTTTTTGTAAGCATCGCCATCAGTAATTACGAAGCATGAAAGTTCCACGCCGTCCAAAAACTCTTCGATAACGACACGCGAACTGGCATCGCCAAATTTTGCGTCGCCCAACATGCTTTTGAGTTCGCTTTTCGCTTCTTTCAAGTTGTCGATGATCAATACGCCTTTTCCAGCTGCTAATCCATCTGCCTTCAACACATATGGTGGTTTCATCGTTTCCAAAAACGCATAACCTTCTTTCAGGGTGTCTTTTGTGAACGTTCCGTATTTCGCCGTTGGAATGTTGTGGCGTTTCATGAATTTCTTCGCGAAATCTTTGCTGCCTTCCAGCTGCGCAGCTTCTTTGTTTGGTCCAACAACGCATACTTTCGCCAGACTTTCATCTGCTTCAAAAAAATCGGCGATTCCATTTACGAGCGGATCTTCTGGTCCTACCACCACCGTGTCGATTTCATTGGCAAGAACAAATTTCTTGATTCCTTCGAAGTCGTTCACCGATAAATCGACGTTGACGCCGTGTTGCATCGTTCCCGCGTTTCCCGGGGCGATGAAGAGAGCTTCAAGAATGGAGCTTTGAGCCATTTTCCATGCCAATGCATGTTCGCGTCCTCCAGATCCCAACAATAAAATGCGCATAAGTTTAGTTTTGAGTGCAATGATTGAGAAGTGATTCGAACATTGCTTTGCCGTCCGTGTTAGAAAGATCGCCATCTGCAGCACGCTCAGGATGTGGCATCATTCCAAAAACGTTTCCTTTTTCGTTGGAAATTCCAGCAATGTTAGCAAGCGATCCATTTGGATTTACATCTGCCGAAACATCCCCATTTGCCGAACAGTAGCGGAAAATAATTTGTCCGTTTTTGTCCAAGCGCTCGATCACTTCATCAGCAGCGAAATAACGCCCTTCGCCATGCGCAATTGGAATTTTATACGCTTTGTTTGAATCAAGTCCTTTCGTGATCGCTGAATTTTGCGTTCCTGCCTTGAGGTAGACGTTTTTACAGATAAACTTCTGGTTGTCGTTGTGCAGCAATGCTCCTTCCAACAGTCCAGACTCGGTCAAGATTTGGAATCCATTGCAGACCCCCAACACATATCCACCCGCATTTGCGTGTTTGATTACTTCGCCCATGATGGGAGAAAGCTTGGCAATGGCACCCGAACGAAGGTAATCTCCGTAGGAAAATCCACCTGGCAACACAACAAAATCAACCCCTTTGAGGTCGGTGTCTTTGTGCCAAAGGCGTTCTACTTTTTGTCCTAGAATTTCTTCTAGCACGTAAATCATGTCTTGATCGCAATTCGATCCTGGAAAAGTAACTACGCCGAACTTCATTTTATTCAATAATTATGATGCGCAAAGTTACGATAATTCGACTGCTAAAACTCGAATGGATTGAAAAACTTACCCACAGAAAAGATGAGGAGTAAGTAAAAAATGAATGCGGGAAATTGCTTCACTTGTTTTACTCCAAAACCGTAGGTTAACAGGAACACGAGCCAACCAATGACGAAGCTTGGCGCATCGAGTTTGTGCAAAAGTAGCAGTTCGAACCCGCCCAAAAGTGAATAAAACAAGATCATCCACATGATCACCCTGAAGAGTTTTTTAAGTCGGATGGAGCTTTGACTCAGTTTTTGAGAAACCGCGCCAACGGTGGCCAACCCCAACAGAAGTAGTCCTCCAGCAACAACGTAGAGATCTGGAAATTTCCATTCGGTCGGGAAGCCCGTAAACGAATCGCCACGAATGGGCACACCAAAAACTGAGCTGTAGCACCCCGCATATAGCAGAGGAATGGTGAAACCAACCGCCACAAGCGCAGATTCTCGAATAACGAACGGTCGGAGCACCCAAACGCTGATAAACAGGAAGGGCACGAAGAGTAAAAGCATAGGATAAAATGAAGCTGCCACACCCACAAAAAACGCCGCGTTGAACACCTCTTTGCGACCATCTTGATTTTGATCCAAGCGGAAAATTTGCATAAATGCCAGAATCATGAAGGTTTCTGCGATTCCAAATCCATTTATAAAATAGTACGAATGAAAATAACTTTTGCCGACCACATACAGCAATGCAGGGAGGTAATTATTCTTCTCCATGAAGCCATTTCGGTTAAAAATAGCGTTCAATAAAATGGCATTTAAAAAGATGAGAATGGGTGCTAAAACTTGACTGATTAGAGCATTTTCATTGAGTAATTCACCATAAAAGCCAAAGCCAGAAATGGGCGAAGCAAGGTGATAATTCATGAGGAAATTAGAAACAGCATACGTCGCCACCAAGAAGGGGAGTAAGAGCAGAACTCCAGATCTATTGCCAAGGAAAGTTTTTACCACAGAGGCGAAGTTAATTTTTTATTCTCCGAATATTGCGTAATGTCTCTCATAATTTTATCTTTAAGGCTTCGCAAACGCGAAATAACATAAAGATAATTACGCGTTTCACAGCGCATAAAAAGATAAATGCATGATAATAAAAACACGGTATTCCGACAATGAGCTTCAAGAATTCAAAGAATTGATTTTGAATAAGCTCGTAGAGGCGAAGGAAGATTTAGACTTGCTAAAAGGATCACTTTCGCACAGCGACAATCACGGAACGGATGACACAGGCCGAACGTTTAATATGATGGAAGATGGCTCAGACACACTTTCGCGCGAAGAGGTTGCTCAGCTGGCTTCTCGTCAAGAGAAGTTTGTTGGAAGCTTACAAAACGCCTTGGTTCGAATTGAAAACAAAACATACGGAATTTGCCGCGATACAGGTAAATTGATTCGCAAGGAGCGACTAATGTTGGTGCCGCATGCTACACTCAGTATTGAAGCTAAAAACGCACAAGGCTAGTTCATTGAAAAAACAAATCCTGATCGTTTCGATCGCAGTCTTTCTTGTTTTGTCGATCGATCAATTGATCAAAATATACGTGAAAACCCATTTTGCGGCGGAAGATGTTTATCCTGTTGCGGGCGACTGGTTCGTGATGCAATACATCGAAAATCAAGGAATGGCCTTTGGAACAAAATTCGGCTCCGAGATTTGGCACAAACTGGCGTTGAGCATCTTTCGAATTCTAGCCATTAGCGCAATCGTTTATTACTGGATCAAACAATTAAAGAAGGGGGCTCGAACAGAGTTTTTGTTAGCTATCGGATTGATTTTGGCCGGAGCAACAGGAAATCTCATCGACTCGATGTTTTACGATTATGCGTTTACCTTCGATCCATGCGGCCCTTTCAACCGACTCGAAGGTTCAGGCATTTTCGCCAACTGCGGGTTTTTCGGAGAAACAGAAGTGCGCCACTCTGGATTTCTGTTCGGAAATGTGGTAGATATGTTCAAGTTCCAAGCGGAATGGCCATCGTGGATGCCTTGGTTGGCTGGAAAAGAGGTCTTTCCTGCTATATGGAATTTGGCAGATGCGTCCATCACAACTGGTGTGATCATGGTGTTCTTTCGTCAACGAAAATATTTCCCGAAGGAAAAAGAAACGAAAGATGAAACGCCTGTTCAAGAAGAATTGACTCCCGAAACTGGTTTGGGCGAGGAAGCATAAATTCAATCCCGAATCAAGGTGACATTTCCGTGCATGTCTTTTTCGATTTCCTCGTTTCCATATATATACGAATAGACAACTTTCCAGAAATAGACTCCCGCGTGTGCTAAATTTCCATCTTGCGTTTTTCCATCCCACGCACCATTTACAGAATTAATTTCACACACCACTTGTCCCCAACGGTTGACAATGATCATGTTGTAGTCCTTAAGGTTCTCCACACTTGAGAAGAAGGTGTCGTTTACTCCGTCTCCATTTGGCGTGAACACATTCGGCACACTAATTATTGGCTCGCATCCATTTCCTACTCCGATGCTCTGTGTTCCGATACATCCAGTGGAATTTGTAACTGTAACGGAATAGCTTCCGGGTGTCAAAACGGTAAATATGGCATTCGTACTTCCGTCTTGCCATAGATACGTCGTGTAGCTTCCTAAAGGAGAAATTTGGAACGGAACTTCACAAATTACGGTGTCAGGTCCTAGCGTAAATATTGGCTGCGCAATCACAATTACTTGGACCGTGTCTGAATTCGTACAGCCATTTTCGGTAACTTGAACCCAGTAATTTCCTGCCAAACTAGCTGTTAATGTCGCATTTGTAGAATTATTTATCCAATTATACGTCGCGCCGGGACTTGTGGCATCGAGCACGGTTTGATCGCTGGCGCAGATGGTAACATCAGACCCTAAATCAACAAAAGGTATAGGTAAGATAGTGAGCGCAAAAGGCTGTTCATCTGAGCATCCGTTGTTGTCGTCATACACATAAATGGTGATCGTGCCAATTGTGCTGTACGAATCTCCTACATTATATTGTGTCCCTGTACCTCCTGCTCCCGTGTAATAGGACACGCCCGCTGTGACGCCCGTGCCCAGTATCGTGGGAAACAGATACGATGCGCAGGCCGAAATATCGTTTATTGGGCTGATGTCGGGTGGTGGAATGATAAACACTAATACGCTGTCGGTTGCTGTGCATCCTGTTGTTGGGTCAAGGGCTGTGACCACATACGTCGTTGTTCCAGGTGGAGTAGCAATTGGATCTTCCAATGTGGGATCATCGAGACTTCCAGCTTGGGTCCACGAATAGTTGAATTGCGAAGCAAAGGGGTGATTGAGTCCTGCGTTGAGTTGCGTGTCGAATCCAGGACAGACTGCTGTAGGGTTGGCAGAGGTGAATAATGTCGGCGTTGCCACGGTCACTGCGTGCGTCACATTGTCCTGACAACCAGAAGCATCTGTCACGGTGAGTGTTACATTATATGTTCCGTTGGCGGTATACACGTGTGATGGATTTTGCAAATTACTTGTAGATCCATTACCAAAATTCCAGCTCCATGCGACAATTTGACCAAACGATTCTGTGCTATCCGAAAATTGCATCGGTTGTCCTATACACGTGTAATCTGCCAAAGCGGTCGCCCATTCGGTATTGAGTTGCGTGCAAAATTGTTGTTGGTTTATTGCGCCGCCCGTTGCGCCGGTCAATCCCCAAAAAACATTCGGGTTTCCACTAAACACGTTTGCAACGATATTTCCTGTATAGGTTAGATAGAACACATCATCTATGTAACCTTGCAGGGTAAATGTGGCAGGGTTCCAGTTAACGCGAAGGGTGTGCCAATTACAATCTTCAATATTAAAGGGAAGTGAAGCAGGTCCTGCGTAATCATTTACTCCTCCATTGTGTAAGGTCACACCGTTTGCGTTAATCGAAAAATGATCTGCTGGTGGGTCAAAATCAGCTCCATTTTGATACGTGTCGATGAAAAAGCCAACAGATGGCGCAACACCGGCAAACCCCATTCCTCCACCGCTCGTTCCAACGCCAGTTCCAATCGGCTGCAAGCCAAAAACAATTCCGTCGGCACCCGCGTCACTGCATCCCAAAAAGATGTCGAAGGTGAAGTCGAATGGCTGATTCAAACTAATATTGTTCGTGTTCCAAACAGATCCAGATTGATTTCCAGTATTCGGGGTGAGTTGATAGCAATTACAAGAAAGCGAACTTGCGCTTCCATTGATCTGATATTGTGAGAATAAAAAGCTAGGTAGTAGGAGCAGTGAAGCGAACAAACACACCTTTTTAATACGAGTAGCAATCATATTTTAGCCATTTAAATAACAACTGATTTGAGATTTAAGTCAATGTTGTATACATGAGACGAGCAAAAGAGTAAAATCTATGCATC
Organism: uncultured Fluviicola sp.; assembly: GCA_937919725.1. GTDB lineage: Bacteria > Bacteroidota > Bacteroidia > Flavobacteriales_D > Crocinitomicaceae > UBA4466. Next base: position 10,853 of record CALFOS010000061.1, read on the forward strand.
GCCTGTACAAATTTATTCGGAATTATACGTCAAAATACGTCAATTGCTGAACGATTCTGAAGTATGGTTCTTGTTAAAAGTACTAAAAACATGTTTGATGGACACTCCCATCCATAAGTAAATACACTATCTTCTTGATTTCAAGGTGCTGAATACGTTTGTTTTCGTCGAATTCGCAGGTCGGGTTACTTCATCGGCGTCACCTTCACCTCCAGAATTTTGTCCCAATATTTTCCTGTGATGTACGTTTTGTTGCTGGCTGGGTTGAACGCAATGCCGTTGAGCACATCACCTGCTCCACGCGATATTCTAGCCACTTCATTTGCATTGATTTGCTGCACAACTTTCCCCGTTTTTGGGTCGATCACCACGATGAAGTTCTGCTGATACACATTTGCGTAGATCAGGCCGTTGATATATTCCAGCTCGTTGAGCGCCGCAATTGGTCCAAGGTTATTGTACACTTCGATCACGCGTTGAATGGAAAAATCTTTTGGATTTCGAAACGTGAGGCGCTCTGAACCGTCGGACATGATCAGCGCCTTGCCGTCATTGCACAATCCCCAACCATCACCGGAATAGGTAAATTCATCTACGTGTCCCATAAAATTGTTAACGTCATACACAAAACATTTACCGTTTTGCCACGTGAGTTGATACACTTTGTCGTTTAAAATCGTGATTCCCTCACCAAAATACGTTGCATCCAATCCAACTCTTCTACCTTCAATGTGCGTACCTGTGGTCATGTCAATTTCGCCAACCATCGTTTTTCCTTGCTGACCCGGATCGCCTGTTCCTTCGTACAATTTTCCTTTGTAGAATTCCAGTCCTTGCGTGTAGCTGCTTGGATTGTGCGCAAAACTCGATACAATTTCGGCTTTTGCTTTTTCTGGCGTGATGTCGGAAAGCACTCGGAGTCCGCGGAAATCATCACGTTCGCCATCTGCAGTCACTGCGCGTACTGTAATTCTGTGTCCACCCAGTAATTCATCTGTTCCTTTCAACGAATACGAAAGTTGTCCTTTCGGCGATTTCCACGATTTGATTGGCTCATCGTCGAGCAACAATTCGAGTGAAGTGACATTATCGTACAAAACGTCTATTTTCAATTCCACCGTTTCTCCCACATGCATGGCAAGATCGTCCTGAATAAAATCGAATTTCGCGTACGGTCCTTCGAATGGATCTTCTTTCAAAAACGGATACAGCACCAAGGCTCCACCAACGAGGACAATCAATCCGATGATAATGTACTTTTTCATTTACTTTTTTATTGAGTTGAGGGCAGATCGTGCATCAATGGATGAGTGCGTTGCCATGTATACAACTTCTTTGTTTTTGAGAACAATCACTTGCGGCGATTGGTGAGGAATTCCCGTTTCGGATTCAATGGCATTCGATACATCGCGGTGATTCAATAAATCGAGATAGTAGATGTCGATTTCTTCAGGGGTTCCTGTCCAATTGCGTTGAAAACCATTGAGCGCCATCGACGAAATGCTACAGCGCGTGCTGTGCTTGAACAACAATACAGGTTTTTCCGCCGAGTTTTCAATTGCTTTTTTCAGTTGATCGATACTCGTGAGCAGTTGCCACGGCAATCCGTTTTGTTTTTTTTCTTCGGTACTTTTAGAAAACCAGCCCATAGTTGATTACATTTCAGGAGTAAATTGTTTGAGGAAGCGCACATCATTTTCAGAATACAATCGAAGATCGTTTACGCGGTATTTCAATTGTGCAATGCGCTCGATTCCCATTCCGAAGGCAAAACCTGAATATATTTTACTGTCGATATTGCTGGCTTCCAGCACGTTTGGATCTACCATTCCGCAGCCCAAAATCTCAAGCCAACCCGTGTATTTGCACACGTTACATCCTTTTCCACTGCAGATGGAGCAGGAAACATCTACCTCGGCACTTGGTTCCGTAAATGGAAAATACGATGGTCGCAAGCGAATTTGAGCTTTTTCGCCGAACATTTCTTTTGCGAAATACATTAATGTTTGTTTCAAATCAGCAAACGAAACATCCTTGTCGATGTACAACCCTTCCACTTGGTGAAAGAAACAGTGTGCTCGTGCCGAAATTGCTTCGTTCCGATAAACGCGTCCTGGAGAAATGGTTCGAATTGGCGGTTTCTCGTTTTCCATCACGCGCACTTGTACAGATGATGTGTGCGTGCGCAAAGCAATTTCTTCTTCTCCTTTTTCGATGAAAAACGTGTCCTGCATGTCGCGCGCTGGATGTTCGTGCGGGAAATTTAACGCTGAGAAATTGTGCCAATCGTCTTCAATCTCTGGCCCTTCAGACACCATGAAACCGACGCGACTAAAAATCTCGATGATCTCGCTCCGCACCAATGATAAAGGATGACGTGCACCTACTGCAATTTGATCGCCCGGGCGAGAAACATCCAGTTTTAATCCTTCATCTACCTCTACTTCCATCGCATTTTTTGCCGAATCAAAATGCTCTTGCGCCTTCATTCGAAGTCCGTTCAATAACTGACCAACCTCTCGTTTTTGCTCATTCGCCACCGATTTCAACTCCCCAAACAGCTCCTTCACCACACCTTTCGACCCCAAAAATTTGATTCGGAATTCCTCCAAATGCTGCTCAGAGGAAATTTTGAATGCCTCAATTTCCGCTTGGATCTCTTTTATTTTTTCGTTCATTTCTTCACCGTTCGATCAATATCTTTTCAAGTTCTTCGCCTTGAGAACATAAACTTTCGGCAAGGTGTAACTTTTTGCCCTATTTGATTGTTTATGTAACATAACACCGTTGTTTGCGTACGAAGTTAAGAATTCGCAGATAAAGTTTTTTACTGAATCTGTTTTTTAGCGTATATTTGATGACTGTACTACACGATAGATATGAATAAGGCACAAAAATTAGGATTATTAGCAGTTGTTTGTTTGTCCATTGGGTTCATGCAATCCTGCAAAAACAAAGAACCATCTGCAATTAAAATATTTGTTCGATCAGCGAGTAACCAGCCTGTGGTCGGAGCTAAAGTTGTCATAATTGGCGATGTGAATTCAAACCCGCCGACGAACACATACGTTGATACTTTATTAACGAACACGTCAGGATTCGTGGTTTTTGAAATGAAAGCTTACTACGACCTGGCTGGAGAAGACAACACGGTAGCCTACTTCGATATCGTGGCTAAAGGTGGAACGAAAGTAACTGATGGAAGAATTCGCAGTCGAGCACATACAACTGCAGTAGAAACGGTGTACTTACCGAATTAATAATACCTAAGAATATGAAAACAAATCGATTTTTAATCCTCAGCCTTTTCGCTATGTTTTGCATGGTGTCGTTTGTGGGATGCAGAAAAAAACAAGATACGATTGCAGAAATTACTGTGCGTGATGCGTCCAACCAAGCTGTTGCTGGTGCGCGTGTTGTGATTTATGGACAATCAACAACCAATCAACCAGCGAACGTAGTGTTGTATGATACGACTACGACCAACTCTGCGGGTGTAGCTATTTTCAACTTCAACGATGTTTATCAACTTGGACAAGCGGGAGTTGCTGTTTTGAATATTGATGTTCAAAAAGATGCATTGACTGGACAAGGGATTATTAAAGTAGAACAAGAAGTAACTTCGAAAGAAACGGTTTTCGTTCAATAGAAGTTTTCTCTATAAGATTGAAGGCGTTAACTTAGTTGGCGCCTTTTTTTGTGGGGTAAGTTTGGATGATTTAGATTGGCTGCGCATTAGGTGAGCCTCCGTTCACTTTCAAAAGCGTTGCTTTTCTTCTTCGCTGTATTGGATCTCTAGATTCCTGGATAAGCTTCATCGCTAGTTTCGATCCCTCATTTCTTGTCCGAAGATCATCTCCAAGGCAAGACCTGTTCATTTTGGCGCGCGGTGCCGAGCACGCCATCAATATCGCCATCCGATTTATCCAATAAATGAACGAACTCGTGAATGGCCGTATTTTGGTTGTCCGTGTGATTTTTGAATCCATGCCAAAGGGAATGTTTCGACAAAATCATCTGCCCGTTCATGTAGCTGTAGCCGACCATTCCCAAAATTGCTTTCGATTTCGATCCAACCCTAAAGCTTTCATCGAAATATTTTGGGTAAAGAAAGGACTTCATCGAGATTATGATATTCCCAATTAGGGAAGGTAAAAATGGGCATAATCACACTTGCAGCGATTAATATTCGATCTTCGTCTTCCTCCGTTGTTTTGATAGTCGCCTGAAATTAGTTTTAGATCACTAAGTCCGTCAACTGTTGCAATTCTAGGGAAATCATTTTCACTTAATGTGAGTATATTCCGGCTCTTTCATTTTTGCAGACGCTGTGCTATTAATCCAAAGTTGAACTATTTCTTGGCGTAATTTCTGTGTAATTGTATATTCCGAAAGGCGTTCCAGCACTAATTTAGCACCTAGTTTCTACTTCTCCTAACAATTCAATTAGCTTGTTTACCCGGGTAAATTTATTTAACATTCCACAGCCCTATGTAACTTTTCTCCATGTCGATTTGTTCTAATTAAAACCATTCACATGAAGTACATTCTCATATTCGGTCTTTTGGCAATCTCGTTCGTCAGTTGTCGAAAAAAACAAGATACCATAGTTGAAATCACGGTAAAGAGTAACCCAAACGAAGTCGTTTCGGGTGCGCACGTGAAACTCTTCACTCAGCCTCCATATTCCGGGACTTCTTCGCCAATTTTAGAAATGGAAGGAAGCACAGGCGAAAACGGAATTGTTCGATTCAATTTTAACGATATATACCAACTTGGACAAGCAGGTGTCGCGGTACTAAATGTTGAGGTGAAAAAAGGCGATCTCGATGGATCTGGAATTATTAAAGTAGATCAGGAAAAGGTTTCCAAGAAGGTTGTTTTAATCCAATAAGATTTTCGCCTCACGAATAATGCACTTCACTCTCCCCCACTAAGGCGTTTCCCGTCATTTTTAGAAATAATTGAATCAGCGCAACAACGTCTTTTTCGCAGTACACTTTGATGCGTTCCAAATCTTTCTCCTCGTAGTACACACGCGCCACATCTGCACCTGAAATGTCGTCTTTCGGTGTTGGAATTTCGAATATGTGACACAACAACGCAAGCGAGGTATAGGCTTTAAAATCGCCGAATTTCCACAATTCCATCGTGTCGAGATGCGCAATTTCCCATGGTTTTTTCCCTGCGATATCGAGTGTCGTTGGCAGTTTAATTCCGTTGATGAGCATGCGGCGACAGATGTACGGAAAATCGAATTCCTTCGCGTTGTGGCCACACAAAATGCTGTTCGGCGCGTTGTAATGTTCGTCCAACAACGCTTTAAATTGCTTCAACAAGGTTTCTTCGTCATCGTGGTAAAATGACTTCATCCGAATTTGTCTTCCCATCGAATTAGAAGTTACAAATCCAACGGAGATGCACACAATTTTTCCAAACTCGGCAAAAATTCCTCCGCGCTCGTTGTACAATTGCTCGAAACTCTTTTCGTCGTTTTGCTGGAAACGTGTTTTCGCTTCAAAGAGTTCGCGAGGTTTATCGTCGAGGTCTCCAAATTGGTACGTTTGCGGAACAGTTTCGATGTCCAAAAAAAGGACTTTTTCTAAGGGGATTTTATCTAACATACACGTAATTTAATTAGGTTGGTTTTTGATTTCTCCAATTAAGTTAGTGAAAAAATGGAGACGCAAAACAAAAATTTCACTTTTTAGAACCAACCAAAAAATGGATCAGCCTAAACGAGCTTTCCATGAAAAACACTCCCACACATTTCACCAAGAGCCCACAATCCACAAAATCACTTTTAAAAAACTATTTTTACTTAACTTCACCTCTCATATAAATAGAACTTAAAATGACGAGACCGTTTTTATTTGTTGCCACAGCAATTACTCTATTAATGTCTTGCGGAGAGGCGGGAGAAGATTAAACTGTAAATTCAGCCAGCGAAACGAGCCAAACACTTGAAAAAGAAGCGGAAGAAGCTCCCGTTAAATTAGCGGCGATTAATGATAAAGCGCGGAAAGTGGACGGAGCCGTGGAGTGCATCACGCAACAATTTCAATTGGTACTAGAGGGAAAGTTTGATGAGGCTTTGGAGTATTATGCAAAAAAAGTAAAGAGAAAATTAAGGCTGAATTGCACGCAGATCCTACCATTAAAAAACAATGGCGGGCGGGAACTAAACTTTCTGATGAAGACTTTAAAAAAATGATTGAATCCGTCAAACAAGATCAGTCCTTTTTCACGTTTGAAGAGGGTCTGTGGAGAAGATTCGACCGGTAATCAACAATCTATTTCTTGTGGAAGATATGAACAAATTTCTCGTTTGAATAAAACACACACATGGCAGAAGATTTGGTGAAAATTGAAGGCGAAAAAGCAATAATCTACGCAGGATTGTTCCCGCAAATTCAAGCGTTAGTGGGTGATGAAAGCGATGCTGTCGCAAATTTTGCGAACGTTGCTGCTGCTCTAAAAGAAGCGTTCGGGTTTTTCTGGGTAGGATTTTATTTGGTGAAAAACGACGAGTTGGTGCTTGGTCCGTTTCAAGGTCCTGTGGCGTGCACGCGCATTCAACGTGGGCGCGGCGTTTGCGGAGAGAGCTGGGACAAAGCCGAAACACTGGTGGTTGACGATGTAGAAACCTTCCCCGGACACATTGCGTGCAGCTCGCTTTCGAAGAGTGAAATTGTGGTGCCTCTCATTAGAAATGGTGAAGTGATTGGCGTTTTAGATGTGGATAGTGACGAAATCGCTACTTTTGATGAAGTAGATGCTTTGCATTTGAATCAATTGTGCTCATGGCTCGTTACAGTTATCTGATTTTACTTCACTCGCTTTTCCTCGCTAGTTGCGCTCAAGTGGGAGTAATAACTGGTGGAGAAAAAGATGTCTTCGCACCAAAGCCGATAGAAGGAAAAGTAACTCCGCCAAATGCCAGTGTGAACTTCACTGGAAATGAAATTGTGATTCCATTCGATGAATATTTCACACTTTCCAGTCCAAGTACTTCCATTCAAATCGTTCCCCCGCACGCAACAATTAATGCTGTCGCAAAAGGGAAAACTTTAACGCTTTCCTGGGAAGAAACGCTCCGAGAAAATACAACTTATGCCATTTACCTTAATAATACCGTTAAGGATCTAGCTGAGAAAAACGACTCGATAATGCAGTATGTTTTTTCTACTGGAAACTCTTTGGATTCTACAAATTATGATGCCTCCGTCGTTGATGCATATACGAATGCACCTATTCAAGAAGTTGTGGTTGCTCTTTACGATCCGTCCACAGGCGGACTTGTAAACTTTGCACAGACTGACCGTGCTGGAATTGCTCAGCTCACCTATCTGCGACCAGGCACGTATTCTATCATCGCATTCAAAGATGAGAACAACGATCTCAATCCTCAAGCGACAGAAGAAGTTGGATTCCTGAGAGACTCAATTATATCTATTGACTCTTCCGGAAGATTAAGTGAGCCTATCCGATTGTTCGCTCCTAAAACTGCACCAGAAATTTTGTCTGCTAAATTTGAAGCTCCCGCATCGTTTATTATTGAAACGAATGTGAACATTGAAAACCCCACCATCTCAATTAATGAAACAATCATTGATCCTGAAAATTATGTCGAGATCGAGCAGATGAAATTGAGGGTGTTTGTGGATCCAATGTTGATCAATTCGGGGAAAATTGCTCTTACAACAAATTCATTTTCCGACACTGCGTCCTTCCGTGTTCTCGACGCACAAAAGAGAGGGTTAATTCGTGTAACATCAAGTCAAGCCTCAAACATCTTCGCCCCAAGTCAGCCTTTTGCTTTCATGGTGAACGATTTGATACTATCCGTCGACACTAATTTAATTCGCCTCAGAAACTCAGAAGATTCAACCCTTGTTCCTGCTCAAATTTCTTTCTCTAAAAACGAATTGACGTTTAACACAAAGCGCGGATCCACCCGACAGCTCCGGCTAGAAATTGATGCAAACGCGATCACTACGAAAAACGGGGGGTCAGCACCGTATAATGGAACCGTTACCCTGAACTCAGATAAAAAATACGGTGTATTATCGATCGATGTAAGCTCCTACTCTACCCCTATCATTTTACAAGTGATCAAAGGAACGAGCGTACTGCTTGAAAAACCGATCACGCCAAGTGCCGATCGAATTCTCATTCCAGAACTCGAAGCGGGCGATTACGTCTTCAAAATTATACGCGACGAAAATGAAAATGGTACGTGGGATACTGGAAATTTGGAAACGCGAACGCTGCCCGAGCAGATTGATCAATACTCCAAACCCACAACGGTTCGTGCCAATTGGGAAATAGAAGTTGAACTTATTCCAATCGATTTGAAGCCATGACCTCTCCTCTCAAATCGGCATTTAGCGCATGGAAAATTGCCTTGGCGATTGGGATTGGATTGTTGATTTCAAGTTGGATGCTCTACCATGCAGTCTCAACGGTTCACTTCGTGAAAGTCACAGATGGAAAAGGAACGCACGAATGGGTTGACGGCAATCAAAATTCTGATATTGACATTCATGATGCCGACGATTTCAAGGTGACCTCCACCGGAAATTACGCCCAGCAAACTGTTTCAGATGCATTGAATCAAATTAAATGGACAAATTCAACATGGTGGTGGCTGCTTGGTGCTCTACTCTTCATGGTTGGACGCGATTTTTTCTATATCCTGCGGATTCGTCTTCTTACTAAAAACAAACTCGGCTGGAAAGCTGCGTTCTATGTGATCATGCTCTGGGAATTTGCCTCGGCTCTTTCGCCTGGAGTTGTTGGTGGCGCTGCTGTTGCCATGTTCATCCTCAACCGAGAAACCATTCCTTTTGGCAAAGCGACCGCCATTGTGATCGTCACGGCTTTCATGGATAATTTGTTTTATGTCCTGATGATTCCTTTCGTGTTTTTGTTCATTCATCACAGCGAATTCTTTCCTGCGGGAGATTCAAGCTTTCTCATTTGGTGGTTTTGGGGAGGATATGCCGTCATTTTCTCTCTTTGTTTGTTGCTCTATCTCACCATTTTTTGGTATCCCAAATTGGCCACGCGCTTCTTGCTCTTCATCTTCCGACTTCCATTTTTGAAACGCTGGAGTTTTATCGCGAAAGAATGGGGCAAGGACATCGAAAAAGCCTCCGAAGAATTCAAACTCGAAAAGCGAGCGTATTGGTTCAACGTGTTTCTTACCACCTTCGGAAGTTGGATTTCGCGTTATTTGGTGATCAATGCTATACTGAACGCATTCCTTTATTTGGGCTTCATCGAAAACATCAAAATTCTCGGAAAACAATTCGTTTTGTGGTTGTTCATGCTCGTTAGTCCAACCCCTGGCGGAAGCGGTGTTGCCGAATATGCGTTTGGTGAACTGTTGGCCGATTTCGGTGCGTCTGCGATTTTACTCGCCGGAATGGCTATCCTTTGGCGCTTAATTTCTTATTTCCCTTACTTGTTTATTGGTGCAATCGTATTGCCCGCTTGGATACGAAGAACAAGGCGGTAAATTCTTAGATTGTTGAAATCATTACCCTTGAACTGTCCAAACGCACAAATTGAAGTTTTCCAAAAATTAAGAATTCCTAACAAGTCTGCACTTCGTATATTTAGGCCATGATTCGCTTGGTTGTCCTTTCTCTATTTTTTCTACTTCCATTGTGGGGGGTGGCACAAAGCACCCCTTTGGATAGTTTGAAACGACTCGTGCGTGTGCAACCTGAAAAGGCCATTCTTTTAGGGCGAAAAATGCTACCAACAACTTCGTATTCAGAGCGCATCGAGATTCATTTTCAAATGGGGTCTGCATTCCGAATTCTAGGCCAATTGGATAGCGCTTCACAGCATTTATATCACTCCTTGTCGAATGAACGTTTGCTTTCCAACAAAGAAAAAATTCGAAATTATACAGAGTTAGGAGTTGTTCTTAAGCAACAGTATAAAACAGCCTTAGCTCTTCCCTATTATCAAAAGGCTCTGACTTTAGCCGAAAAAACACGTGATAATAAGAGCTACAGCAAACTTCTAAATAACATCGGCAGAATCCATTTTGAACGCGGCGATTATACGGAGGCCGAATATTATTACAGACGTGCTTTGGTTATGAACTCAGCCACACAGGTTAAATCCAATGCGATTCTTTACCACAACTTGGGGGCGATCCATGAAAAAAGAGAACTTCTCGATAGTGCCCGTGTGTACTACAAAAAAGCGCTCGTTGGATATACTCAAATTGGCGATAGTATATTATTAGCATATGGTTATTGTTCGTTGGCACGGACTGAAGAATCCTTAAAAAATGCTTCGGAACTGATTGACAAAAGCATTGCGATTCGTTTGCGCTTAGGGCTTCGTGCAGACCTAGAGGAATCGATGTTGGTCAAGGCAGAACTCTTGTTGAAAATGAACAAAATAGAGCACGCCTTGCAAGTCGTCGATTCGGTAGAAATTTTGGCCCGGGAAACGGGACACAAAAACATCCTTCTCGAAGTGTTGTTGCTCAAGTCAGAAATGTACGCAAAGAAGGGAAGTCACTCCCAAGCATATCTGTATTTAAAAGCCTATTCTGATTTGAAAAGTGCGGAATTCAAAGCAGAATCCAACCGATTGATCACCGGATTCACAAGTGATTTTAAACACCGCCAAACCACGCAAGAACTGGCTTTTTTGCGCAGTCAAGACAGCCTGCAACAGCGCGTTATTCTCGCTAAAAATGAAGCGCTGTATTTAAAAAACCAACAGACGACATTTTATCTGATTCTGCTTTTCATGGCGATCGGAGGTGCGCTTTTACTTTTGAGAATATTGCGGCAATTAAAAAAGAGCAACCAACTGATGGAGATCCAAAGTCGTGCCCTGCAGGAAAGCAATCATGAAAAGGAAGTATTGCTCAAGGAAGTGAACCACCGTGTGAAGAACAACTTGCAAATTGCATCTGGAATTGTACGTCGTGGCTTGGATCAAATCACCGACGAGAAAGCACGGAACGTCATTCAAGAGAATCTGCGTAGTGTAGAAACAATCGCCATGATCCACGACACGATCTATCGACAAGCCCAGTTGAGTGCGATTTCGGCCT